>JAPOPA010000195.1 GCA_026713145.1 Chloroflexota bacterium | reverse complement strand
GTCGAGGAAGGCATCGTGCCCGGAGGCGGCGTGGCGCTCGTGCGGGCCGGGGAGGCGCTCGATTCGCTCGATCCGGAGACCGCAGACGAGCGGACGGGAATAGGCGTCCTCAAGACGGCACTGCAGGCCCCCCTTAAACTGATATCTGAAAATACCGGGGTCTCCGGCGAGGTCGTCCTCTGGGAGACGCTGCAGCGCGAGGGATCGTGGGGCTACAACGCGGAGACGGGCGAGTACGGCGATCTGCTGGAGCTCGGCATTGCCGACCCGGCAAAGGTGACGCGGTCTGCCGTCGAAAACGCCGCGAGCCTCGCTGCCATGGTCCTGACGACCGAGTCGCTGATCACGGACATCATCGAGAAGCCGAAGGCTGGCCAGCCTCCGATGCCGGACTACTACGACTAGGCCGACAAAATCGTCCAAAACTCTGGCGGGGCGGTCGATTCGACCGCCCCGTCTTTTTGTGATGGATTGGGTGAGGCTTCACCTACGTTTCGGGTCTTGACGGCGCAAGGGGCGGCTGTTGCTATAATGCGGCCACCAGTGGGCTTCGCCCACGCTCCAATTACCAATCCGAGGGTTTGCATCGAACGTGTTCACGCATCTGCACACGCATACCGAATACAGCATGTTGGACGGCCTGAGCAGGGTCGGACCGCTGGTTGACAGGTGCGTGGAGCTTGGGATGGACAGCCTGGCGATGACCGACCACGGCGGGCTGTACGGCGCGATCGACTTCTACCAGACGGCGACGGCGGCCGGCATCAAGCCGATCATCGGCTGCGAACTGTACGTCGCCCTTCGGAGCCGGTTCGACCGGACGCCCGACGACAAGGAGCGGTACCACCTGACCGCCCTGGCGAAGAACGAGGCGGGGTACCGGAACCTCATCAAGCTCGTCACGAAGGCGAACCTGGAAGGGTACTACTACAAGCCCCGCGTCGACCGGGACATCCTGGAGCAGCACGGCGAGGGCCTCATCCTCCTGACGGGGTGTCCGAGCGGAGAGGTGCCCGGACTCGTCGCGCAGGGGAGGACGGACGAGGCGAAGCAGGCCATCGCGTGGTACCGCGAACGCTTCCCCGATTACTACCTTGAGTTGATGCAGCACGACGGGGTGCCGGAACTGCCTGCCATCAACGCCGGGCTGTTGGACCTGAGTCGCGAGACGGGCACGCCCCTGGTGGCCACGAACGACTCGCACTACACGATGCCGGGAGATCACGACCTGCACGAAATCCTCCTGTGCATCCAGACGAACACGAACATCGAAGACGAGCGACGGATGCGCTTCGATGACTCGACATACTACCTGCGCAGTCCGCAGGAGATGGCTGAACTGTTCTCCGACGTGCCGGACGCGGTGGCGAACACCCAGAAGATCGCGGACATGTGCGATCTGAAGATCGACTTCTCCCAGCTTCACCTGCCGCACTTCGAGATCGAGTCGGGGATGACGGCCGACGAGTACCTTCGGAAGATCTGTGAGGACAGCCTCCGCGAGAAGATCCCCGATGCGGGCGAGCGGGAATACCAGCGGCTGAACTACGAGCTGGACGTGATACGGCAGACGAGGTACGCAACGTACTTCCTGGTGGTCTGGGACATCGCGCAGTTCGTCAGGCGGAACAACATCGAGCTGGCGGTTCGCGGGAGCGCCGCGGCGAGCCTGGTGCTGTACCTCGTCGGGGTGACGGACGTGAACCCGCTGACGTACTCGCTGGTGTTCGAGCGGTTCCTGAACGTCGAACGGAAGCAGATGCCGGACGTCGACATGGACTTCCAGGACGACCGGCGCGAGGAAGTGCTGAGGTACGTGGTCGAGAAGTACGGGTCGGACCACGTGGCGCAGCTCATCACGTTCGGGACGATGAGAGCGAAGGCGTCGGTGCGGGACGTGGGCAGGGCGCTCAATATGCCGTACGTCGAGGTCGACAGGGTGGCGAGGCTGATCCCGAACCGGCTGAAGATCACGCTCGACGAGTCCCTCCAGACAAGCGAGGAACTGAAGGAAATCTACGATGCCGATCCGTCCATCAAGGAACTGGTGGACAAGGCGAAGGGACTCGAGGGAATCGTCCGGCATTCGAGCACGCACGCCGCTGGTGTGGTCATGTCGGGCGAGCGGTTGGACGAGATCGTCCCGATGCAGGCGTCGGGACGGGGCGGCGAGGACGACGGAAGCTCGCTGCCGACGACGCAGTACGCGATGGGCCCGGTGGAGGAGCTTGGGCTTCTGAAGGTCGACTTCCTGGGGCTCATAAACCTCACGATACTCGCGAAGGCCCGCGAGTTGATCCGGGAAACGCGGGGTTTGGATGTCGACCACCGCGCGCTGTCGCTGGATGACCCGAAGACGTACGAGCTGCTGTCGCGGGGCGAGACCGGGGGCGTATTCCAAATGGAGGGCGCCGGGATGACGCGGTACATCAAGGAGCTGAAGCCGGCGAACTTCAGCGAGATCGCGTCGATGATCGCCCTGTACCGTCCGGGGCCGATGGACCACATAGGCTCGTACATCGACGCCAAGCATGGTCGGACGGCCGTCCAGTACCTGCACGACGACTTGCGGGAGATCCTGGAGGAGAGCTACGGCATCATCGTCTTCCAGGAACAGGTCCTGCTGATAACGCAGAAGATCGCCGGTTACAGCCTCGGGGAGGCGGACAGCGTTCGGAGGGCGATGGGGAAGAAGATCCCCGCGGTCATGGCGCAGGAGCGGGAGAAGTTCATCGCCGGCGCGGTGTCCCAGGGGTACGAGCGGGAGCTGGCGGAACGGGTGTTTTCGCTCATCGAACCCTTCGCCGGATACGCGTTCAACAAGGCGCACGCGGTCTGCTATGCGCTGATCTCCTACTGGACGGCCTACTTCAAGGCCAACTATCCGCCTGAGTACATGGCGTGTCTGATGAACGCCTTTTCGGAGAACTTCGACAAGGTGGAGTCGATCATCAGCGAGTGCAAGCGGCTGAAGATTCCGGTGCTACCGCCCGATATTCTGAGGAGCGAGCCGTACTATTCCATCGAGTTGGGGGAGGACGGCGAGTTCGCCATTCGAGCGGGTCTCGCGTCGATCAAGAACGTGGGCACGGGGGCAATCGAGGAGTTCGTGCAGTCGAGGTCTTCCCTGGAGGAAACGCCGGATAGCATCGAGCAGTTCTGCCGTGCGGTGGACGCGAGCGGTCTGTACAGGAAGAACCTCGAAAGCCTGATCAAGGCCGGTGCGTTCGACAGGTTCGGCGACCGTGGGGCGATCCTGGACTCGATAGACCGCATCGTGGCGGTGGCCGAGAGCGAGGCGCGGCTGAGGAGCTCCGACCAGACGTCGATGTTCGACATGTTCGGCGAGACGGTGCCGACGCCGCTGACGAGCATCGAGCTGCCCAACGTGGAGACGCCAACCCTCGAGAAGAGCCAATGGGAAGAGGAACTGCTGGGGTTCGCCGTCTCGGGGAACGAAGAGTTCGACGCGATGGTGGCGGAGAACGACGGGAGGGCGATCATCTCGGTGAGCGACGTGACGGCGGAGCTTGCGGGCCGCAAAGGGGTCGTGATAAACGGCCAGGTCTCGTCGTCGGAAGAGCGGTTCACGAGGGCGGGTAAACGGTACCTGATAGTCAAGGTCGCACTGCTGGGCGGGAGCGTGGACGTGTTCGTGTGGGAGAACGTCCTGGCCGAAGCGGGCGAACTGTGGGAGCCGGGCACGCTGGTATCGGTCTCGGTGGCGGTGCGTGTCAGAGACGACGATCGAATCAGTCTTTCATGTCAGAGAGCGGAGGCGTATGTGCGACCGGACGAGAGAGAACAGGAAGCCGAAGAAGTGACGACGACGGAACCCACCCCCAGAGCGCCCGTGCCAACGGTGCCCGCGCCGGACTTGACGCTCCGGTCGCCATCGCCGAACGGAGGAGGACTGCGGGAGGGGGTAGGGCGGACCGGAGCGGCCGCGAACCCGTCATCAAACGGTTCGGCGAAGGAGGAGGCCGTACCTCCACCCACTCCGTCCGGGAACAAGCAGCTCGTCATCCGTCTGCGAGAGGGCGAAGACGCCGACAAGGACAGGGAGATGCTCGACGATATCAAGACTGCGCTCGTCGAGCACCAGGGCGAAGAGGACGTGTCGCTGGAGATAGTGGTGGATGGCCGGCTGATTACGATGTCGTGGCCGATGCTGAAGGTGAGGATCGACGATGACCTCGAGAGCGCGCTGAAGGAGTACGTCGGAGGGTCCGGCGAGGTCAGCGTGCGGGAGCAGGCTGCGGCGGCTACGTAGCGGCCTGCAACCGGGCCTCCATGTCCAGGAGGCGCTTCTTGAGTTCGAGGCGCGTTTTTCCGCTTCCGTAGCCCCCCAATGACCCGTCGCTTGCGATGACGCGGTGGCAGGGGATGAGGAAGGGAAGGCGGTTTCTCGCCATGGCCTGTCCGGCTGCTCGCGGAGCGTTGGGGCGTCCGGCGGCGGACGCGAGCCAGCGGTAGGGCCTTGTCTCCCCGGCGGGAATCGTCCTGCAGGCCTGCCACGCGGCCCTCAGGAACGGCGAGGCGTCGTCCACGTCGATAGGTACATCGCCGAAGTCCACGTCGTCCCCGTCCAGGAAGCGCTCGATCTTGCGACGGAGGTCCTGGAATCTGCCCGGCGTTCGCTCGGCGTCTTCGATTGCCGCGCCGAGCTTATCCCGGCAGGCCTCGATGGTTGGCTCGGGGAGCGTGGTGCGGCGGATTCCCTGCTCGGAGGCGAGGACGCCGACCCATCCGTGGGGAGTCTCGAAGATGTCGAAACTCAAGTCCGTCATACGCGGAATCTGCCGATGGGCAGAATTCGCTTGAAGGTCCTTGCGATGAGGCCGCCGCGGATCTTCTTCCAGTGGTCGCGGAGGCTTTCGATATCGTCTTCGGACTCCTCTATGTGGGCGTAGCGTCCAATCGCGAAAGTCCAGGCGACGGCCTGCGCGCCGGAGGAGGCGCCAGGGACGGCGTCACCTATGGCGTAGGCATATTCGATGGGAGTGTAGTAGGGCGGACGGCGGACGCCTGCGAGCGTGCCCAGCCTACTCATCTTTATGTAGTAGCGCTCCGCGATGCCCGCTTTGCCGAGCCCCATGTTCCAGATCAGCCAAAGGAGAAGCCAGAGCGATGCGAGGGCTATGAGGACAATTCCGGCGGGGACGGCCAGCGCGTTGAGCCTCCAATCGGACGGGGCCGGCCCGGGGCTGGAT
>JAPOPA010000120.1 GCA_026713145.1 Chloroflexota bacterium | reverse complement strand
TGTTCCTCTCCTGCACCGATGGCGCGGCTGAGGACATAGGCCAGCGGTACGGGATCCCGGTGGACGATATCGAACAGATGATGGAGGAGTGCAATGGCGGCACCGTTTAGTGTAAGTTTCCGGACTCACGGCCTGACGTTACAGCCGTCTCCGCTGTTCGCGGCGGTTATAGCCAAGTCCGGAACTGGGATGTCTGAGAATGTGCCGGTCGGCAAAATGACGGTGGTCGACGAAGCGGAGGCGCTGGGCAGCGACGGGCACATGCGGATCGCGTTCGATTATATGAAGCAATTCAGCGATTTTCACTTTGTCGCAATGCCTTACGACGGTGAGGACGCGGCAGCGGTGGCTGCGTCGCTGGCCTCGACTTCGAACCTCCTGGCTGACGGTACGGAACTCGCTAAGTTGGACGGCTACGCGCCGTCTGTGGTGGTAATCCCTGAGCTGAGCGCTGGGGACCCTGCGACGAATGCCGATATCGCGAAGGTTGCTGGACACGCGGCCAAAGAGACTCGCCGGATTGGTGCGGTTTTCGTGGATGCGGCCGGCGACACTAGCGCGAATGCCCTGGCCTGGGCGACAGCCAATCAGAAAGAGGGCATCGTCGGCGTGGTCAACAAAGCGACTATTCCGGGGGCTGGGGACGGCAACGGTTGGGGATCGATCATTGCTGCCGGCCATTTTCTGCGTCACGTGGGTGCGGACGACCTGCGGACGATCCCGTTCACTACTCGGTACCCGGTCGGTGGTGTCTCTGATCCGTCTCCGGTGGTAGTGTTTGACCCCGAGTCTGCAACAGCGGCCGCGGAGGCGTATGACGACGTTCACCTCACGTCGCTGATCCGGTACGACGGCGGGATATACTGTTGGGGTGGGAAGAGTGGGGATGCCGCGGCAGCGGACGCTTTTACGTTTCCGACTCATAGAGTCGCTGCGTTCCAGTTGGTGAAGGGGGTTCGGCATTTGATGTTGCCCTATGTCAACGGAGAGGTAACGTCTGAGGACCTGGACATTCTTTCTAGGGGTCTGGCCTTGATCTCGGATGATTACGTGGAACGGAGGTATGTGACGGGTTACGCCTACGAGAACCTGAGGGTGAGTAACCGGCATCTCTCGGTGCGCCTCGAGCTGAATTTTCCGGATGTGTTGGAGTCGGTCGGGCTCGACATTTCAACGGCGGCGGCCTAAGGGCGCCTTGGCACTCAAACTTCAGGAGGCTAGACCATGACCACTCCGACGGCGATTAGGACGCTCAGGGACTTTGCTATCCACGAGAGCGACGGGGACAGCCTGCTTACGGCGCCGCTCCTGTTCGGCAAGGTCCAGGAGTACCAACCGATCATGCCGGATAGGAAATTCTTGGAAGCTCCCAACGGGCTTGGTGTCCAGCTTACGCCGGACTCTTTCGAGAAGCTGGAGCCCTTCACCTTCACCATCCAAGACTATTCGACTTTTCCGGAGCGGCTCTACGACGATGAGATTCGCGCGTTCATTGCGCAGGAGGCGATCATTTCCGGGGCTGACGCGACGCTCCAGCACACGACAGTGCGATACCTCGGTTGGCTGAAGATGGTCGATTATGGGACCAATACTCGCGGTGAGCTGGCTACCGTGGGGGTGCAGTTGCAACCCATTGAGATCTGGCGTGTTGCGCCGGCGTCGGGGACTCCTGCGTCTTTCCCGGCCAGGAGCGCGCCGACTGCAAACGACTACCTGCGGTACAACGTCAACACGCATACCTGGTGGTCCAACGGCGTAGACCGTATGCAACCGCTTAAGCAACAGCTTGGGGTTGCGTCGGCGTCGACGCCTACGACTTAGGAGGGCTAGTTGGAGATCACCGTGCAGACCGTGCTCGCGCTTTGGAATCAGGACCTGCCGTTTGGGGTGCAGCCTCGGATGTTGCAGTCGAAGACGGGGCCTGTCCCTGATCCCGATTGGGAGATGGAGGTTAGAACAGCGCAGCTGGCGCTGCTGTGCTGGGGGCGTGCGCCCGGGGATGCGACCGGGGTGTTGGAGCTGGTGGACGCGGAGCCGGACCATCCCGGCCTGGTGGCGCTTAACGAAGTGACTGACGACTGCGGCGCCTGGGACGGGCTGAAGT
>JAPOPA010000233.1 GCA_026713145.1 Chloroflexota bacterium | reverse complement strand
TCCATCCTCTGGCCCCACGCCGTAAGCGGCAAACAACATGCAAGAGCGCGTCGTATCACCCAAGAAACAAGCCGAAGATATCGACAACACCCTGCGCCCGCGTCGACTCGTCGATTACATCGGGCAGGAAACCGTCAAGGGCAACCTCGAGATCTCCATCATCGCCGCCCGTCAGCGCGGTGAGGCCCTCGACCACGTCCTCCTGTACGGCCCGCCCGGCCTCGGCAAGACCACCCTGGCAAACATCGTCGCCACCGAGCTCGGCGTCCGCATCAAGACCACCTCTGGCCCCGCAATCGAGCGTCCCGGCGATATGGTCGCCACCCTCACGCAGCTCAAGGAGCACGAAGTCCTCTTCATCGACGAGATACACCGCCTACCCCGCGTCGTCGAGGAGGTCCTCTACCCCGCCATGGAGGACTTCTTCGTCTCTTGGGTCATCGACAAGGGCCTCAAGGCGCGGAGCATGAACCTCGCCATCAAGCCCTTCACTCTCATCGGCGCGACCACTCGCTACGGCATGATCAGCGCCCCCATGCGCGATCGGTTCGGCGCTGTCCACCGCCTGGAGTTCTACGACGACGACGCCATGCGCACAATCGTCCAACGCTCCGCCCGCATCCTCGAAATCTCTGCCGAAGACGTCGGCCTCTTCGAAATCGCCAAGCGCGCGCGCGGCACCCCCAGGATCGCCAACCGTCTCCTCCGGCAGGTCCGCGACTTCGCGCAGGTCATGGCCGACAACTCCATCACCCTGGAGGTGGCCAAGGAGGCGTTGGCCCGTCTCGAAGTCGACGAAATCGGCCTCGACAAGCTCGACCACCAGGTGCTCGACTCCATTATCGGCAAGTTCGACGGCGGACCCGTCGGACTCAACACCCTCGCGGCCTCCATCAACGAGGAGACCGAGACCATCGAGGACGTCTACGAGCCCTACCTCCTCCAGCGCGGATTCTTGGAGAGAACTTCCAGGGGCCGTATGGCCACGCGGCTCGCGTACGAACACCTCGGAGTGGAGTACCCTCGCGAACGTTCGGGGCTCAATCAAGGGAGCTTGTTTTGAGGCCGAAAATCCCCTAGACTTGCGGTACCCCAAACACCGTATTATCCGGGCACACATTCACTCACATGAGGGAGGTTGTGATGCCCGGAAGACTAGAGGAGCTGCTTGCCATGGTCGCCACCGCATCGAGAGGTTTCGAGGCACGAGAGCTTTCCACCGACCGTCTCTTCCCTTCCCCCGTTAACGCCCGCAAAGAGGTGGGCGATATAACCGAGCTCCGAGACTCGATACGGGAGCAGGGCATCCTCGAACCGCTCGTCGTCCGGCCCGGCGAGGCCGGCAAGTACGAGGTCATCATCGGATCGCGACGGCTCGCCTGCGCCAAGGAGCTCGACTTGGCCGTCGTCCCCGTCGTCATCCAGCGCATCTCCGACTCCGACGCCATCGTGCGCTCCCTCGTCGAGAACCTCCACCGCGGAGACCTCTCGCTGGAAGAGCGCGTCATCGCCTACCGCAGGCTCCACCGCTTCGACCCGGAGCGCTTCGGCAGCACAAAGGGACTCTCCCGTGCCATCGGACGCGGTCACCAGAAGATCGTCGAGGACTTCCAGGCATACGAGGCCATGCAGCGACTCCGCCCAAGCGGAGTCGAGGTCGCCAGCAAGCTCCCCCCTCAGGCCGCACAGCGCCAGGCCCGCGCCGCCATCCCCGAACGCCACGCAACCCTGCTCGAACAGGCCATGGCGTCCGTGCGCTCCCGCATCCCCGCCGAGAGTATCGACTCAACTTACGAGCAACTCGCGCGGATGATCGCACCCCTCGACCAGGAGAAGGCGCGCCGCCTGCTCGATTTCTTCAAGATGTACCCCGACAAGCCCCTCGAGGAGATAGAGTCGATGGCCCTCGCCACCATCGAGAGGGCAATCTCGATCCCCGCAGAGACCGCGCGCCAGATCGAGGAGTTGGCAAGCTCGACCGGAGAGCGTCGTGACTGGAGCGAGGTCATCACCGAGCTGGTCCGCACGACCAACGGCGAGCATGAACAGGCGGACGAGCAGCAGGCTCAGACGCCCGTCGCACCTCCATCCGGCGTGACCCACGTCGTTTCCCGCCCCTCGACTCCTGCCGCAGAGACCCCGCGAAACGACGACGAGACCCCCACCGTTCAGTACGAGCTGTTCGGCTCACCCGAAGAGGTCACCGGCGAAAAGCTCGTCAACAAGACCATCTGGAACCTCGAACACGCCCAGATCCAGGCCGACTTCTACACCGTAGGGTTCTCCGGCAAAGAGATCTCGGAGCTTGTCCGCATCCTCCGAGCCGCCGGCGTCACCAACCTCGTCGACGTCCGCCACTCGCGCCTCACGCCGTACAAGCCGGAGTACAACAACGGCGTCCTCGAATCCGCCCTCAACGCCGACGGCATTGAGTACAACCACCGCCCCGACCTCGGCGTACCCAGCGAGCTTCCCGCTCACGCGCGCACCTACGGCTCCAAGGAAGACGTCTGGTCATGGTACGACGACGTGGTCGTACCGAAGATCGAGCAGGAAGGCCCAGCCGAGTTCGTCGGCAACCTCGGCGACACCGTCGCTTTCATGGACGCCGACGCCGATCCCACCGAGTCCCACCGCCACCGCATCGCCCTGGCCCTCGAACGCGGCGAGCTCCGCGGTTACGACCTGTAAGAGATCGAAGTCACATCAGCCACGCCACCACTCCTTAGCCTAACCCCCTCTCCCGTTCGCGGGAGAGGGCTGGAGCCTGCCCCGTACTCGATACGGGGGTGAGGGTGATTGGCCCGGTCGAGATCCCACTCCCTGTTCAGAAGTGGCCTCAATCCCCCATCCGTCATGCCCGCGAAAGCGGGAATCCAGGTTCGACAACCCACATACGGTGGCATTAGCGATTTTAGACAGCTCTTGGGGCAAGGTCGACCACTACCGGCTCGTACCGCGTAAGAAACATCGGTGTGGGTATCCCCCCTTCACCGCCGCTCCACCAGAAACAGCTGCTCCGTAACGTGAATGGGCCGGTTGTTGAAGTTCCGGCTCCCCCGGAAGGCGTTGTACGGCGTCTCCATCACCTCGACGCTGCCGATCTCCTCTAGCAGGGCGCGCATCTCCTCCGAAGCTATGAACCCCTCGTTGTTGAACGACACGAGAAGGAACTTCGCGTCCAGCGCGTGAAGCAGGTCCCTCATCAACGGCAGCGACCTCGCTCGCACGTTGTACCCCGACCGCCTCCACCCCTGCGGTATCCCCGACACGCGGCTGATCTTCTCCGGCCTCTCGTAGTTCACGAGGAGATTGAGCATGAAATAGTTCGACCCATATGGATGCTGGTTATACGGCGGATCGATATACGCCAAGTCGAGGTCCCCTACCCGCCTCGCGGCGCTGTTGGCGTCTTCCTGCAGCACCTCGTAGTCGCACTCGTACCTGCTCAGTACCGGCGGTTCTAGGACGATCTTCCCCTTGATACGCACCCGCGCGTCCGAACCCGTCCCCCCGAACTGCCCGACCTTCGTCTCCCGGTTCTTGTAAAACCCCTTGAAAACCCCCGCCGTGTTCGAGTGGATCGATGCCTCGCTCAGCAACGGAGCGAGCAGCAGTTCCCTCACGTCCTCAGGCGCAGTGTCGATCATCTGGCGGTAGCCGTCGAGCCGCCGGGCGTTGTCCCGCGTGTAGAAGACCCTGTCCTCTCTCGTGATACTACTTTCGTCCCTCGGCGAATACAGTTCCTCGATGAACCCTTTGGGACATATGCCATCCTCCACCCTGCGGTTCATCTCATCCAACATCGCGGTGATCGCACGCATATCGACCGTGCTCCGGTTCCGCAGGTAGCACCGCCCGACCACCGCCGCGTAATCCTCGATGTCGTTGCTGATCACCGCCGAGGCGTGCGCTTTCAGGTACCGCGAGACAATTCCCGACCCACTGAACACGTCGAATACCCGCAGCCGCTCCTTCCCCAACCGGCCCTTGACGCCCTCGACCACCTGCCCAATCTGCCCAAGCAGCGACCGCTTGTTCCCGATATACGTAATGACCTGCCGCGACAGGAAGTCGGGGTCCTCGCCTGTACCGGAGTCTATGTCGGCTGGTTTCGATTGCTCTTGGGTTTGCACGGTGAATGCACTCTCTATTCAAGACCGCCGCATCAAGACTAGACTATACCAATCCCTTTTTCGCATGACTGCCCGTATCCCTTCGCATGCACCACCGATAGAAGCAATCGTCATTCCGGCGTAGGCCGGAACCCAGAGAGTGCGAACAGCAAGAATACGATGCCATTTGACGCGAATCCGGCATAAGGAGAAATCACCATGCCTATGCAGAACCCTCCCCACCCTGGCGAGATCGTACGATGGGATTGCCTCGAACCTCTCGGCCTGACGGTGACGCGGGCGGCGGAAGGTCTAGGCGTAACCCACCAGACGCTGTCCGACTTAGTCAATGGGAACGCGGGCATATCAGTGGAGATGGCCATTCGCCTCTCACAAGCCTTCGGCTCTTCGCCTGAAACGTGGCTCGGTATGCAGTCCGCATACGACCTCTGGCAGGCGAGAGACAAAGCGAAGCAGATCAAAGTTGAGAAGTTTGCCTCCCCAACTCTCGCGTAGATCACGTCAACAGTCTACGTTCACCCTTCAAATTCCCTCGTCAGTAACCTGCTAAGGCAGGGCCCGGACCGGTCGCGACACCAGCATCCCGTCCTCGCGGGACACCTTGATGGCGAATGGGACGCTGTCGATTTTGAGCGCGGCCTTGCGGTCTTCGGGCCGGAAATGAGGCTGGGCGGGGTCGTCGTACTTGGCAGCCTGATCGCACGCCATCACGAGACTGCGCACTGCGTCGGGGTCGGGACACCGTCCCTCGAGCAGGTTTCTCATGTAGAGGGCGCACTGCTCGTCTTCGTCGGTGCGCACCTTGCCGCCGTCGCCCATGGCAACGATTGTCACGAGATGAGGGCCGTCACGAAGAATGGCCTCCACAGTCGACCGCGCGATGACAAGGGAGCCAACATAGATCTCATCAGCATTTACGGCCGTGGTCACGCCGACCGTGCCGGCCATGGTAGAGTGGGCTATTACTGCGCCATCAAGGTCGGCCTGCGACATCTCAAACGGCGAGTTGTTGTAGTCGAATCCGATCGGACGGATGCCCTGCACCTCGCCGACGCAAAGGTCGGCAATGCCATCGTTCCTGAGACGCAGCGCCTCCTCCGGGCTGCCGACGAGGATTACCTTCTTCGCACCGCGTTGGAAGGCGACGGCCTCTGTCGTGAATGCGCGGAACACGTCGATGATGACGACCGTTCCGCGAGCGCGCCGGGCTCCCTCGATCAGGCTGTCGACAAGGATGCGCATCAGGCCGGCGCTATGCGTACCAGAGCTCGGTGTGGCGCTCGCAGCACAACACCTTGGGCAGCTTGAAGCGGATGTCTTCCTCCGCGCCGCGAATCGTCGTCACTTTGTCGGGGGCGATGGCGTCCACGACAGCACTGACAAGCTCTTCCGGAGTCGAAGCGCCCGATGTGACTCCGACGTTCTCAACTCCCTCGAACCACTCGTCCTTCAACTCCCCGGGACTGTTGATGAGGTGGGCGGGGACGCCCTGCGCGTTGGCGACTTCGCGGAGTCGGTTGCAGTTCGAACTGTTTGGCGCTCCTATGACAAGCACGAGATCGACGAGCTTGCAAAGCTCCTTGACGGCGAACTGGCGGTTGGTCGTGGCATAACACAGGTCGTTCCGAACGATCACGTTGTCGAAATTGTCCTCGATCTCGTCGATGACCTGCAGGGTATCGTCGACCGAGAGTGTCGTCTGGGTAAGGACAGTGACGGGAGTGTCGTCGTTCCATTCCGGCAGGCTGACGCCATCGCGCTCGTCGATGAGGAACATCGGACGGTGCCCCATCGTGCCCCTGACCTCCTGGTGGCCCTTGTGCCCGACGATGATGAGCTTGCGCCCCTCGCGGTCGTACCGCTTGGCCTCGTTGTGGACCTTCGTCACGAGCGGACACGTTGCGTCGAGGACGTGCAGGTCTCGGTCCCTCGCGCGCTCGAAGTCCTCCGGCGGCGATCCGTGAGCCGAGAAGACGACAACGGACTCCGGTGGTATCTCGTCGACGTTCTCGACGGTCTTCGCGCCCTTGGATTCGAGGTCATCAACGACGTAAGGGTTGTGCACGATCTGGTGCTTCATGTAGACCGGCGCGCCGAACCGCTCCAGCGCGATCTCGACCACGTCGATGGCCATGACCACGCCGGCGCAGAATCCACGCGGCGTGCCGAGGTATACCTTCATACCGCCCCCCTTCCAATCTACGTCAATTGTAACACCGCGAGGGTAGGGCGTCAGGCAATGCGGCGGGTGTATACTATTTGTATCCAAGTGGAGGGGAAGCGGGAATGAAGATCGCCGAACGGATGAACCGCCTGGGTACGGAGACCGCCTTCGAGGTGCTGGCAAGGGCGAAGGCCCTCGAGGCGCAGGGGCGGGACATCATCCATCTTCAAATAGGTGAGCCGGACTTCGACACACCGTCCAACATCGTCGAGGCGGGCGCGGAGGCCCTTCGAAACGGGTACACGCACTACGGCCCCTCGCCCGGAATGCCGGAGCTTCGACAGGCCATCGCCACAGAAGTCGCCGGGACGCGCGGCATCGATGTGGGCGTCGACAACGTCGTCGTAACGTCCGGCGCCAAGCCGATCATGTTCTTCGCCATGCTGGCCCTCGTGGACGAGGGCGACGAGGTGCTTTACCCGAACCCCGGATTCCCCATCTACGAGTCGATGATCAACTTCGTCGGCGGCGTGCCTGTGCCGATCAAGCTCCTGTCCGAGCGCGATTTCGCGATCGACGTTGACGAGGTCGCGGCATCGATCACGCCGAAGACTACCCTGATGGTCCTGAACTCGCCGAACAACCCGTGCGGGAGCGTGGTCGAGCGCGATACCATCAGGCAGCTCGCGGAGCTCGCTGCGGAGCACGACCTGTGGGTGCTGAGCGACGAGATCTACATCCGGCTGCTCTTCGAGGGTGAGCACAGCAGCATCGCGTCCTTCCCCGGACTCGCGGAGCGGACGATCATCCTTGACGGCTTCTCGAAGACCTACGCGATGACGGGCTGGCGCATCGGCTACGGCGTCATGCCGGAGGAGCTAGTTCCGCACTTCTCGAAGCTGAACACCAACAGCGTCTCCTGCACCGCGTCGGCCATACAAATGGCGGGCGTCGAAGCCCTTCAGGGTCCGCAGGAGCTGACCTACGAGTTCCGAGACGAGTTCAAGTCTCGCCGCGACGTGTTCGTCGGCGGTCTCAACGAGATTCCCGGCATCCGGTGCCCGATGCCGAAGGGCGCGTTCTACGCATTCCCGAACATCGCGGGCACCGGCATGACGAGCCGCCGCTTCGCCGACGACCTGCTGCAGGACTACGGCGTCGCCTCCCTCGCGGGAGAGTCCTTCGGACAGTACGGCACGGGATGCGTCCGGTTCTCATTCGCCAACTCAATCGAGAACCTGAACCGCGCCCTCGAACGCATCGCGGAATTCGTCGACGCGAATTCTTCGTAAAGTCGGCTTCCGTGCGCGGCCAAGTGTATGTTTGATTCGGCTCAATAGTCATGAGAACCCTCCGAATCGCGCTGGCACAGATTAATACGACAGTCGGCGACCTCGACGGGAACACCGCGAAGGTCCTCGACTACACGGCCCGCGCGCGCGATCTCAGCGCCGACCTCGTCGCATTTCCCGAGCTTGCCATTACGGGCTATCCGCCGGAAGACCTGCTGTTCAAGCACCAGTTCATCGAGGACAACAGGGCGCGGATGCAACAAGTCGTCGATGCGTCCGAAGGCATCACGTCGGTCGTCGGGTTCGTGGACTCCGACGCCGCCCTCCACAACGCCGCCGCTGTGGCCCACGAAGGCAGGCTCGCGGGCGTCTACCACAAGATGTTCCCGCCCAACTACGGCGTGTTCGACGAGGAGCGCTACTTCAAGGCCGGACGCGAGTGTCCCGTGTATGTCATCGGCGGCGTTCGCGTGGGGGTCAACGTCTGCGAGGACATCTGGCAGGCCGTGGGGCCGACGGTCGTGCAGCGCGCAGCCGGCGCCGAGCTGATCGTCAACATCAGCGCGTCGCCGTTTTACTCCGGCAAGATCACGTGGCGTGAGAAAATGCTCGCCACGCGAGCATCCGACAACGGCGTCTACGTGGCATACGTCAATCTCGTCGGAGGGCAGGACGAGCTCGTTTTCGATGGGGCCAGCATCGTATTCGATCCGTTCGGCGAGGTCGTGGCCACGGGCAGCCAGTTCTCAGAGGACCTCGTCGTCGCCGATCTGGACATCGACGCGGTGTTCCGGGCTCGCGCCCGTGATACGCGCTCCCGCAAGGAGAGCTCTGCCCTGCTCAAGCAGGTCGGCACGTCGCACGTCGCGGTCGTCTCCGAGGAGTCCAACGGGGCCAAGCCAACGCTCCCTGACCGGGAACCTGCGAGGTATGACGAGACCGCTGAGGTATATGAGGCACTGGTCACAGGGACTCGCGACTACATCGCCAAATCTGCCTTCTCCAGCAAAGTGCTGGTCGCCCTCTCCGGGGGCGTGGACTCCAGCCTCGTTGCGACCATCGCCGTCGACGCTCTCGGTTCCGACTCCGTTTGCGGCCTCTCCATGCCATCACGGTACTCCTCTGAGGGAAGCATCCTCGACGCCCGCGAACTGGCGGAGAATCTTGGCATCGAACTGAAGTCCGCTCAAATCGAAGACGTCTTCTCGTCGGCGCTTGGGACACTCGATCCCCACTTCGAGGGCTACCAGCCGGGCCTGGCCGAGGAAAACCTCCAGTCCCGCATCCGCGGCCTGCTCGTGATGGCCATGTCCAACAAGTTCGGCTGGCTCGTCCTGACTACGGGCAACAAGAGCGAGCTTGCCGTCGGCTACGCGACCATATACGGCGATATGGCGGGCGGATTCGCTGTCATCAAGGACGTGCCGAAGACGCTGGTGTACGACCTGTGCAGGTATCGAAACACCCGGGGAGACGCGCCGGTCATCCCCGAGACGGTGCTGACCAAGCCGCCCAGCGCGGAGCTGCGAGCCGACCAGACCGACCAGGACTCTCTCCCGCCCTACGAGGTGCTCGACCCCATACTCAAGGCCTACGTCGAGGAGGACCGCAGCTTCGAGGAGATCGTCGAGGCGGGATTCGACGAGCAGACGGTCAAGGACATCGTCACCCTCGTCGACCGCAACGAGTACAAGCGCCGCCAGGCCCCGCCGGGAATCAAGATAACCCCGCGTAACTTCGGTCGCGACCGCCGCATGCCCATCGCGAACAGGTATCGCCCGTTCTGACCCTTACCTTCCCGTACGGTGTACAATTCGTCGTATCTCCTGCGTCGGAGAGGTATAAAGGCCTACAATTCGTCTCTCCCCCGCCGGGGGAGAGATATAGAGAGGGGGTCAACACCCATGGAAACTGCGAGACCCGTCATACGCAACTGGCGCGACCAGGACCCCGCGAACAGTCACGGCGCGGTTGGCTGGAAAGTGATGATGCAGCTTGGCACCAACCCCGGCCGGACGTACGAGGAAGCGCCGCTGATCGGAATTCACGGGATCACCTACCGCCTCCTTCAGCCGACCAAGGGGGAGCCGCCGCACACGCACCCGGCAAAGGAGCACGTCTACTACATCGTCAGCGGCACCGGCGCCGTGCAACTCGGCGAAGAGCGTTTCCCTGTCAAAGAGGGCGACGCGGTGTACATGCCAGCGCAGGGCGTACACGCTATCATCAACGACAGCGACGACTTCCTTGAGCACTACGTCATCAGCGGGATACCGCACTGGGCGGAGGAACACCCCGACGGCAATGTCGATCGTGGGCGCGTGGAGCCCGTCATCCGCAACTGGCGAGACGGTGCCCCCCACATGAGCCACGGCGCGGTCGGTTGGTCAATCATGGCCGAGAAAGCGGGGTTCCCTGACCGCACCTACGAGCAGGCCCCGCTGGAGGGGTTCCACGGCCTCACCATGCACATGATGCCGGGTGGTCAGGAGGAAGGTCCCCACGAGCACGTTGGCAAAGAGCAGGTGTACGTCTTTACGTACGGGCGGGGCAAGATGCTCCTCGGTGACAAGACCTACGACGTGCGCGAAGGTGACTGCGCCTACATCCCGCAGAAGACACAGCACGCCTTCATCAACGACGGCGACGACTGGTGCCAGCACCTGATCCTGAGCGCGCTCGTGTAGGCCAACGTCCTCTGCCTCCTCTAATCACGCGAAGGAACGTCACCCCGTACTATACGATACCAGGCGGGAATCCAATCCCCTCTCCCGTTCGTTGGAGAGGGCTAGGGTGAGGGTCTTCTAACCGGTTGCGGGCAGGGAAAATCGTGGGTTGATGTCGCAGGATGATTTATACTGGACGCCACCGCGTGTAGCAGGACAAGACCCATGAAACCGGATAAGAGTAAAGACCGTCGTGTGCCGAGGACGGATGACAAGCCGCGAAAAAAGGCATCCCCTCTTGACGTCGAAGGCGTCGACCTGGGCGTAACGACGGGCGAGATCGTAAACATGATCCGAGAGAGCCGTGAAAGGCATGGCTGATACCGAACCGGCAAACTTCATCGAGGACATCGTCGAGGAGCACAACGGAAACGGGCGCTTCGGCGGCGAGGTCATCACCCGATTTCCCCCGGAGCCGAACGGCTACCTCCACATCGGTCACGCCAAGTCCATGTGCCTCAACTTCGGCCTCGCCCACAAGTACGGCGGGCGCTGCCACATGCGCTTCGATGACACGAACCCGGCCAAGGAAGAGGAAGAGTTCGTCGAGAGCATCCTCGAAGACGTGCGCTGGCTCGGCTGGGACTGGGGAGAGCACCTCTACTTCGCCTCCGACTACTTCAACGAGCTGCACGACTACGCCATAGACCTCATCAAGAAGGGCAAGGCCTACGTCGACGACCTCGACCAGGAGCAGATCCGCAAGTTCCGGGGCACCCTGACCGAGCCCGGCGTCGAGAGCCCCTACCGCGACCGCTCGGTTGATGACAACCTCGCCCTCTTCCGCGGGATGAAGGAGGGGGAGTTCGACGAGGGAACGAAGGTGCTGCGCGCCAAGATCGACATGGCGTCCGGCAATATCAACATGCGCGACCCCGTGCTCTACCGCATCCTCAAGACTCCCCACCATCGCAC
>JAPOPA010000152.1 GCA_026713145.1 Chloroflexota bacterium | reverse complement strand
TGTCGTGGACGGTGGTCCCGCGACGCTGATGACCCTTGTTGTCGTCACAGCGGTCATCCAACTCGTGATCTCCAAGTGGCTGTTTCTTCTGAGGCGCATAGTCACGCCAATCGTGGGTGGGACGATCATGATGATTCTCTCGATCACCTTGGCTTCCGTCGTCTTCAGCTTACTGGACGAGGCATCGAAGGTAAATCCCGAAGAGGCGCCCCTGACGGCGCTGGCCACCACGGTGATTGTTGCCGCGCTCATGCTCCGCGGCTCTGCCACATTGCGCCTCTGGGGACCCTTGATCGGGATAGTAGGCGGCTGCTTCGTTGCATTTGCGTTGGGAATCTACGAGTTCGACAGGGTGATCAATGCACCGTGGATCGGGCTACCGAGTGAAGTGCCGGACTTGGGCCTTGACCTGGGCATTCACTTCTGGACGCTGCTTCCGTCGTTCCTATTTCTTGGCCTGATCAACTCCATTCAGGTGAATGGGGCGTCCATCACCAACCAGCGAGTCGCCTGGCGGGAGGAAAGGGCCATCGACTTCAGGGAGGTGCAGAGAGCCTTGATGGGAGGAGGCGTGAGCAACTTACTTGCCGGCGTCGGAGGGACAGTTCCCAACGTCGTCAATCCGGCCGGTGCCTCCTTCATCCAGACAACGGGTGTTGCCTCCCGGAGAGTCGGGTACTTCATCGGCGGCATTCTTCTGGTGATGGCGTTTCTCCCGAAGGTGTCCGGGCTGATCGCCACCATTCCCGGACCCGTGATGACGGGATACCTCATCATGGTGACGGGGTCGCTACTCGTCGACGGCGCGAGGACAGTCTTCCAAGGGGAACAGGACCGGCAGAAGATTGCGGTCGCGGGGGTCTGCTTCTGGATTGGGGCAAGTTTCCAGTTCGGACTCTTCCATCTTCCGGACATAGGCCCGGTTTGGGGAGCGCTGTTCAAGAGCGGCATAACTACCGGGGGGATTGCGGCGGTGGTGATGATTCTCTACCTGGAGCTCACGAACCCGCGTCGTATGAGGTTCCAGTCCAAGCTCCACATCGACTCACTGCCGGAACTCAATGAGTTCATTGCCAAGTTCGCTGACAGCAGGGGCTGGGGAACGGAGATGAAGGACAAGCTCAGCGCGGTGGCGGAAGAGACTCTGCTGACGCTTGCCCCGCTGGACCTGACGTCCTTTGACTTGGACGAAGACGAAGAGGACGAGGAAGATGAGGAGGATGGGCGGCAGCTAATCGTCCTGGCGTCCAGCGACGGTCCGGTGGCGGACTTGGAGTTCATTGGCGGAGGAAACCAGGAGAACATCGAAGACCAGGTGCGCCAGCTCCAGGAGCTTGAAATAGAGACTCCGGCGGAGCACGAGATCTCGCTGCGGCTATTGCAGAACTACGCCTCGACCGTGAATCACCAACAGTACTCCGGCACGGACGTCATTACGTTGCGTGTCGACCCTCCGGGGAAGTGACGGGCGGCCCAATAGCCTGTTGCTTGCAGGGCCTCTCTGGATACCGGCCCACCTATCGGTCTACGGGGCAACCCACTTGCTGCTGTGGCCGCCGTCCCAAAGTCCAACCGTAAGGACCGTGCCCCACTACCTAGTGAATCGCCGCGGCGATGGCGGCGGCTCGCTCGTTGATGAGACGGCCTTCGTGGAAGCGGTTGAGGTCGAACGAGCGAATGAGTTCCGGAGTTTGCCCCGTGGTGATGAGCTCTGCCGTCATCTTGCCCGAAATCGGCGCGGCCTTGAATCCCCACGTGCCCCAACCGCAGTTCAGGATAAATCCGTCGATGCCGTCAACCGGCCCGATGATGGGGGCGTAGTCAGGCGTTATGTCGCAGATGCCCGTCCACTGGCGGAGCACCTTAACGTCGCGAATCTTGGGCAGCAGGCGAATTGCGTTGGCGGCCAGTTCCTCCAGCATCTGCAGCGTCGACTTGTGCGAATAGGACGGGTAGTGGTCGACGCCGCCTCCGATGACAAGCTCGCCGCGCTCGGTCTGGTAGACGTACGTGTGAAGCTCGCCGGACGAGATGGTCGTGTGCATGAAGGGCTTGAGCGGCTCGGTCACGAATGCCGGGAGCGGGTAGGTGACGATAGGCACGTCGAAGTCGAGCATGTGGGCGATGGTCGAAGTCCATCCCGCCGTCGCGCTGACGACGAGGTCGGCCCCCACCCGGCCCTTGGCAGTCTCGACGCCGGTGACCCTTCCGTTCTCTCGCGTGATCCCCGTGACCTCGGTGAAGCGATGCAGCTCCACGCCGAGCCGGTCTGCCGCACGGGCGTAGCCCCAGACCACGCCATCGTGCCGGGCGACTCCGGCGGGCGGGTGGTGCAGCGCGCCGACAATCGGGAACGGCTTCCCCTCCCGCAGGTCGATCTGAGGAACCAACTGCTTGACCACATGCGGCTCGATCAGGCGGCTGTCCACTCCCATCAGTCGGTTGTACTCGACGCGCTGTCGAAGCCAGAAATGGGTGGACTCGGTGTGAGCTATGTCGAGCCGCCCGATCTGGCTGAACAGGACGTTTAGGTTCAGCTCAGCTGCAAGTTGCTCATAGAGCTTCAGGCTTGCATTCATGAACGCGATGCCCTCGGGAGTCAGATAGTTGGAGCGGATGATGGCCGTGTTACGCCCACTTGCGCCCGCGCCAAGGTAGCTCTTGTCGAGCACGGCCACTCGTTTCACACCGAGCTTGGCAAGGTGATAGGCCGTCGAGAGGCCGTGCCCCCCCCCGCCTATGATGACCACGTCGTAGTGCGGCGCAAGGTCGGCTTGCCGCCAGAATTCTTCTTTCCTGAGTATCTGGAACACCATCAGAATTCACCACTTAGAAGCGACATAGCTTCAATCCCAAATGGCGTCAGTCCATGTCGTTCCCCCGCGTCGATGAGCGACTCCCACACGTGGTCGCCATAGTCCCTTCCGAATAATAGGTCGTAAGTTGGTAGGTTGCCGATATCATGCCGGATGATGGTGCCGTGTATTTCGGCCAGCATGCCCTGGGCGCAGTTGAGATTCGGAAAGTATGGCGGCGCAAGGGCAAGGTCGGTCACTTCGGCAAGGACCGCCGGGGCGTTTGGCCCGACGATGCGGACGGCGGCGAGGACGGACGTGACGTTCACCGAGTGTACGCATCCGTCCAACAGTAGAGATTCAAGGACTTGTTCTACTTTTGTATGCTTCGTGATGATCAGGCAGTCGTCGTCAGCCAGGCGTGCGACGGATGTGCCACCGGAATCGTCCGATGTTGCGAAAACCGAGCCGACCGACGTGGCTCGATAGTTTGGGAGTGCCTCTCGGAGCGCCTGTTCGACCGACTCCCCCTGCAGCCGGATCTTCCCGACGGGGCTGATGTCCGCAATCCCAACGGTCTGCCGGACGCGAGACGCTTCCTCGTCAGGATCAGCGTATCGCGCTGGCAGCATCCAACCTGCGTGCTCCACCATCTCCGCCCCGAGTTCGAGGTGCCGGTAGTGCATGGCGCTTCTGGCGGTCGGGCTCTGGACGTGCATGTTCACTCCCGCAGCCTCTTGCCTTCGGGGTCGTAGAAGGGGCTGAGCGTTACTTTCGCGTCGTGGGGACTGCCCTCAGCCCAGATGTGGATGGTCTTCCCTTCACTTGCCAGTCCGGCCGGGACTCTCGCGTATCCAAATCCCTTGCCCATCGTGGGGCTGAGCCGCGAGCTTGTGATCCGGCCGATAGGTCTGTTCGCCTCATCAACGACCGAGTCCCCATCGTGAGGCACCACGCCATTGCTCATGACGAAACCCACGAGCTTGTCACGGTCTCCGCGGTCTCTCGCGAGTCGCAGTCCCCCCGCGCCGACGAAGTCGCCCTTGTCGAACTTGACCACCCAGTCCGCTCCCACGTCGAAGGGCGTCGTGAGGAGATCGGTGTCCTGACTGGGGATGATGTGCATCTTCTCAAGCCGGAGGATGCGCTGTGCCTCGACGCCGAACGGTTGGATGCCGAACTCGTCTCCCGCTGCCAGCAGGGTATCCCACATGTGCTCCCCGTACTCAGCAGGGCAGTGCACCTCCCACCCCGATTCTCCGACAAATCCGATCTTCAGCAGAATGGTGGGCACACCGGCAACGTCACCGCTCTTCACCCGCATGTAGCGGAACTTCGCGGGGGAAAGGTCAATATCCGTGAGCTTCGCGAGCGTGGCGCGCGCGTTCGGCCCCGCGATGTTGATGACAGAGTATCCCGAAGTGACATTCGTGACGTGGGCGCACATCTCGCGATCGGCCATCCACCACTGGAACCACTGCTCGACCGCCTCGACGTTGGCCGTGGAGGTGGTCACGTAGTAGTGATCGTCCGCGAGGCGTGCGACCGTCCCGTCGTCCATGATCGTGCCGTTGTCGCCCGTGAGGACCCCGTATCTGACGCGCCCAGGACGAAGGTCGGAAAAGCGATGCGTGTACACGAAATCGAGAAGCTCCGGGGCGTCCTTCCCCTGTATGTCGAGCTTGCCCAACGTGCCCACGTCGATGATGCCAACGCTCGTACGGACGGCCCTGGCCTCCGCCAGTGGGTCGCCGTAGCTGTGGGGACGGTGCCAACCGCCTGTCTCAGCTATCTTGGCATTCGCCTGGAGGTGTCGATGGTGGATCGGCGTTCGCTTGAACGCCATGTGCATCGGCCCCGCCAGTTCGCCCAGCGTGAGAGGCTGGATGGGTGGGCGGGACGTCGTGGATCCGACTTCCGTGAGGGTAGAGTCAGTTTCACTGGCCAGGATCTCGGTGAAACGTTTGTGACACATCTTCCCCTGGCAAGGACCCATCGTGACGGTGCTGTAGCGCTTGAGCATCTGCACGTCCCGGAAGCCCTCTTCAACGCCCTGAACCACGTCCTTCGCGAGGACGTCCTCGCAGTAGCAGACGAACTGGCGAGGTCCCGCCGCGAGGTCCACCGGAGCAGGCGTGATGAGCAAGCGACGGCGATAAGCGGATATGCTCTCCCTGAGCGAGTGCTTGAGATCTGAAAGCTTGGTGTCGCTCGCCAAGGCGCCAACAGCCAGGGATGCCTCCTTCCCGGCTAACTTCCCCTGCATGGCCGATATTGTCGGATCATGGAACGCGGTCACATCACCCGCCACGTGAACCGACTCCGGCAGCTTGACGGGTATCTCAGCGTCCACGTCGAAGTCGCGCATGAACGTCGCGCCTGCCTGGTGCAGCAGGGCGGTCGACGGCTGGAAGCCGCCGCTCATGGCAATGGTGTCGCAGTCGAACTGACGCTCGTTGCCTGTCATGCCATCCGGCCCGATCTCGGCAACGACGCCGCCGATGACCGTCCGCGTTCCCTCGGCCCTGACCATGCAATAGTTGGGCAGGATGAGAACTCCCTTTGAGCGAAGGATGGTCGCGGCCTCCAGGTCGCTGCGATATTCAGGGCGAGTATCGGCAACGGCCACTATTCGCATTCCGGCCTCGAGCATGTCGAGGGCCGCGTAGTAAGCTTCGTCGTTGGTCGTCACCACGAGAGCGGTGTTGCCGGGCTTGACACCATAGAGGTTGATGAGACGCCGGATCCCAGTGCTGAGCGTGACGCCTGAAAGGTCGTTGCGCTCAAACGTGAGGGGCACTTCCTGCGCCCCGGTCGCGACGACAACGTGGCGTCCGCGCAGGTGGACGATGCCGTGCGGCGTTCGGACGCCGAGCAGGTTGCCCTCGTAGTGGCCGAAGACGGTGGAGTACGAAAGAACTTCAATGCGCTCGTGCTCGGCAATCCGAGAGGCGAGCAAGTAGGCCGCTTCGGGCGGGGTCACATCTCCGCCACCATCGACGTTCACCAACTGGTGTCGGGAGCCGTAGCGCAGCCTGCCACCGAGCGTGGGCTGGTCGTCCACGAGAGTGACGCGACCGCCGTTTTCTGCCGCCTCAAGAGCTGCGGACATCCCCGCAATCCCTCCCCCAACCACGGCAACGTCGGCATGGGCATACGAGCGATGCTTGGACCGATGCTCCTCGGCATCGAGATTCACGCTTCCCAGTCCTGCGAGCCGTCGAATGAGGGATGCCGAGAAGTTCCAAAGCGCCCTGGGGCGGTAGAGGCCCTTGTAGTAGAACCCAACGGGCAGGGCCCAGCGGAAGCGGTCGATGACGGAGAACAGGTCTCGCTCAAGACCGGGCCACGCGTTCTGCCCTTTGACCTTCATTCCCTGTTCGACCCGTTGGACGCACGCGCGCACGTTCGGTACGCCGTCGACTGTCATCAGACAGTTCGGGCAGTTGCCGGAGACGCACAACATCCCACGAACGCGGTGGTACTTGAAGCTGCGGGAGAAGATGCGCACACCGGAGGCGTACAGGGCGGAGCCGACCGTGTCGCCCTCGTATGCCTGCACCGGCCTGCCGTTGAACTCGAACTCGACGGTCTTGGAGCGGTCAATCAACTCCAGGGGAATCGGGTCCAGGCGTGGCGAACGAGGGTCGGTGGTCATTGCTGTCTGGGCCGTTTATCCGGCCATTCGGTCTTGGCGATGTGGTTGGTCACCGTGTCGCGGCGGACAACGAACCACTTCCGGCAGCCGTATGAGTGGTACCACCACTCGGTGGTCTCGCCGGCCACGTTCCTGGTGAAGTAGAAGTACAGGGTCAGGTCCTCGTCGGAGTCGTTCACGGACCTGCGCTGCGAGAGCGGCGATATCTCCCCGCCGTGCCGGAACTCGTGCACGTCGCGCTCACCGCAGTTAGGACAGGGCATCAGGAAGGACATTGAGTGCCTCTCGATGTCGCCAATAGTATTCCATGTGTACAAGGAATGTCATGGGCTGACAGGATGCCGAATGCTGCGTAGCAGCACGAACGACCAATTATGAGGGAGAGGTGAAACGAATCTACATCGAGTTCCAGGCCGCAAAGTGAAGCGATCCAACCTGCAGCCCTACCCACGGTCACTGAATCGTCTTGATGTACTCGACCAGGGCGTTAATCTCATCGTCGGAGAGGAAATCGTACGGCGTCATGACGTTCTCGTAGCCCGCCACGATTTTCAGCGACGGATTGCGAATAGACTCGGCTATATATGCGTCGTCGACGACGATGGACCCCCCGCCGGTCATCGCTTCGGTGCGCCCAAAGAGGCCCAGCCACGTGGGGCCGATATTCTTGGTGCCGTCGATGGAGTGACAGGCCGCACAGGCGTTACGCTCGGCGACGAACTCACCGTCTTCGGCACAGTCCGGGTGCGGTTCACTACATTCAATTACCCTTTGGACCACGGGTGTGGGGACGCCAAGAACCTCGCCAACTTCTTTCTGCAGTTCGGCGCTTGCGGCCATCGGGATGGGAGGAGAGCTGCCCAGGGGTTCAAAAATGGGAGAATCGCTGGAAGTGCAGGCCGCGAGCATCGTCACGACGGTGACGATGAGCAGCACGAGTCGAGGTATGTGCATAGTTGGAGGAATTACCGGAGGCGTGTCTTCATTAGTCTCGGACATATCGTAGCAGTTTTGTCAAGGGAGGGTCAACGAGAAACGGCTGGATGGAAAAAGCACAGAGTCGTGTGATAGCGCGTAACGTGATTACCTGCTATGATGTAGTTAAGTTTCCAAGTAGCCCACGACAGTACACACGACGCAAGACGAGACGACCCAACCCAACCGAATTGCAGCGGGGCGGCCGGATAATTGTTCAGGCTAGGAACCGCTTACAAGCCGGACGCGAGGGCGTTCGGGGGCGCTGACAAGGAGGTGTCGTGATGAGAAGGTCATTCAAGGAAGTTGTACTCGTACTTGTTGCACTGGGAATCGTCTTTGGGGTGACATTGGCTTGTGGCTCCACGGAATCGGAGCCATCCGACTCTGCCGCGCAGGAATCGGGTGCGGCCGCTGGAGACGCGACAGTTCAGGAGAGCAGTGCCGCCGGTTCCACTCAACCGGAAGCGGCAGCTTCGGCACAAGACACAACGACAGCTCAGGACCCGGTTGCAAACTCAGAGCCGGCCGAGAAGGTCGAGTCGCTGCTGTCCGGCGAGACGCTGGCCCGGTACCGTGCGCTGCCCGGGG
>JAPOPA010000256.1 GCA_026713145.1 Chloroflexota bacterium | reverse complement strand
ATAAGTGACCATAGCATGTTTCTCGCAGCGTTCACGTCTTCTCCTGAATTCATACCTGCCAGTTATGTTTCTCCAAATTTGGGCGAGGAACTGACAAGTAGCTCCAGCGCCTCACGGGCGCCTGTATAAATGTACGTTCGAGCGCCTATAGAGTTAGGGGTTGGTGTAAATTCTCGTTTCGTATGGAACGCGTACCACACGAACCCGATATGCTTGGCGTGCGGAATCGGGATTAGCCTCTTGCCTCTCATGTGGCCGTCATTAGTCTGTCGGACCGTCGCAGGATATTCCAGGTGCTTCTTGATACTTCGTCGGTCGGCGCGATGCCCACGAGTCCGTACGCGAGCGACTGCCCATCCAGCACTGCGGAGTCTGGTATCTCGACGGGCATTTGTGGCGGAGCAGCGGCGGCTCCCTTGTCGTAACTCCGACACGTGCTCGCGGCAACTACTAAAGTCGCTGTGAGTGAATCAGTTGCAGATCGAGAACGAGACATCGGTCACCAAGTTGGTACCTTAGATGGGGTCACGGTACCCAACGACGCGGTGGGTCTCACGAAGAAGCGACGGCCTCAGCATAGCCATCGGCCCGGATGCAGGCAACGCCATGCTCGCCGTCCACTGCCCGCAATTGCGGCATGGCGGTCTTGCACTCGTCGATGGCGATGGGACAACGGTTGCTAAACACGCACCCCGGTGGGGGGGCCATCGGGCTAGGCACGTCGCCAGTCAGAGTGATGCGCTGCCGCTTGGCTTCCAGTGCGGGGTCGGGCACGGGGATGGCCGACAACAGTGCCTGCGTGTACGGATGCAGTGGATTGTCGTTCAGCTCCGCGCTGTCTGAGATCTCGACGATATGACCCAGATACATGACTGCAATGCGGTCGCTGACCAGTCTCACCACAGAGAGATCGTGTGCTATGAACAGATAGGTCAGGTCAAACTCTTCCTGAAGGTCCAGCAGCAAGTTAATGACCTGAGCTTGGATGGACACGTCGAGGGCCGAGACCGGTTCATCGAGCACCATGAAACTGGGGTTGACCGCCAATGCACGGGCGATACCTATGCGCTGTCGCTGACCACCACTGAACTCGTGTGGGTAGCGCTCGGCCATGAAGGGGTTCAAACCGACAATGCTGAGAAGCTCGGAAATCCGGTCATCGAGCTCCTGCTTCGTCTCCGTCAGCTTGTGGATGTTGATGCCCTCACCGATTATTTTGCCGGCGGTCATACGCGGGTCGAGGGAGCCGTACGGGTCCTGGAAAACTACCTGCATCTTGCGACGAACGGGGGAAAGTTGATTGCCCTTGAGGTCGTTTAGTCGCTGGCCCTCGAACATGATGTCCCCATCGGTGGCCTCGTAGAGTTGGAGGATGGCGCGGCCTGTCGTCGTTTTTCCGCAGCCGCTCTCACCTACGAGCCCGAGCGTCTCGCCACGCTTGATGGAAAAGCTGATGTCGTCGACCGCTTTGACCTCAGCGACCTGGCGTCGGAAGACAATTCCCGACTTGACAGGGAAATAGACCTTGAGGCCCTTCACCTCGACAATCTCGTCGGTCGGCTGCGTACTCTGCATGGCGGCTTCGGACACCTGGGTCAATTCGTCCTCCTCAACGTGTTCCGGCGGGTGCTACGTCGGCCAAGTCTTCGGCGCGCCAGCACCTGGACTCGTGGAGATCTCCAACGCTAGTGAGATCGGGAGTCTCTTCGAGGCATTTGTCAATCATGAATCTGCACCGAGGAGCGAACGAGCAGCCCGGAGGCAGGTCAATGAGATCGGGTGGCAAACCGTGGATGGGGTCAAGGCGCGAGCCGATCTTGGCATCAACACGCGGTACCGACGACAACAGCCCCAAGGTATATGGGTGTCGCGGGTTCTCATAGATGTCGTGCGATGTGCCGGACTCGACGACCCTGCCTGCATACATGACGACCACCTTGGTCGCGTACCGGGCGACGACGCCCAGATTGTGCGTGATGATGATCATCGCTGTGCCGAGCTCCTCTGACAAGCGCTGCATCAGCTCGAGAATTTGAGCCTGGATAGTTACGTCGAGAGCAGTCGTAGGCTCATCGGCGATGATGAGCTTCGGATCGCAGCTTATCGCCATCGCAATCATCACGCGCTGCCTCATGCCGCCGCTCAGCTGGTGAGGATAGCTCGTGAGACGTTGCTTAACATCCGGAATGCCGACCAACCCGAGAAGCTCACCGGCTCGGGTCATTGCCTGCTTCTTCGTCATACCGAGGTGGAGCTCCAGAGGCTCGGGGATAAGCCGACCGGTGGGAACACTCTGGGGTCAAAAGGGAAAAGGGTCTTTGAAGGACATACCCGTGCGGT
>JAPOPA010000139.1 GCA_026713145.1 Chloroflexota bacterium | reverse complement strand
TACGGGGCTGTGTCGCCGGACGGCCTGCACTGGGAGACGCTGGACGAGCCGCTGATAACCAACTACTTCAGCGACACGCAAAACGTGGTGGGGTACGACCCGAGGCGAGGGCAGTACGTCGCCTACGTTCGGGGCTGGACGAAGTTCGGGATCGGGGCGCTGCACGGTCGCCGGACGATCGCCCACACGGCATCGGACGAGTTCGCGACGACGTGGCCGCGACCGGAGACGATATACTCCCCCGACGCGCTGGACGGTCCAGACACGGACATCTACACGAACGCCTACACGCCATGGCCCGACGCCGACGCCTACCTGATGTTCCCCGCGTTCTACCAGAGAAACGCCGACATCGTCGAGATCCAGATGCTCACGGGGCGGGACGGAGTGGGCTTTGAGCGCCTGACCCGCGAGCCGATGGCGCCCGGTGGGGAGCCGGGGACGCCTTCGGAGGGCGGCTACTATGCCGGGTCGGGTCTCGTCAGCTACCGGCCAGACGAGGTGTCGCTGCCGATCTCCGCGACATGGCACACCCACAACGAGGGTCACTACGGGGAAACACGGACGAAGGGCACCCATGGTGGACACTGGTCGACCGCCACGTGGCGGACGGACGGCTTCGTTTCGCTGGAGGCGCGGGATGCCGGAAGCTTTGCGACGGTGCCCATCACGTTCGTGGGCGGACGGCTGACGATTAATGCGTGGACCCGCTTCGGCGGTGAGATCAGCTTCGAGCTGGCGGATGCGTCTTCCGAGCACATGGGCAAGTTCGGGCAGGGCGTAGCGGCCGAGACGGCGACGCCGGTTCCGGGCAGGTCGTTTGAGGACTGCGACGCATTCACGGGGGACAGTACGAGCCACACCGTGACGTGGAACGGGGACTCGGATATATCAGAGTGGGCCAATCGTCCGGTGCGTCTGCGGGTAAGGATGGGGCGGGCGAGGCTGTACGCGATACAGACGGTGTAGGCGTCGATCGGAGGGCGAAGAAGAACAATCTCCGCTCTTGACCGTCGGGACGATTCCACATTACCGTATGGGCGTCATGAACGTCTTCTTCGTCATCATCCTCGTCGCGGTCGTCGTCGAATTCCTTCTCGGGGTCGTCTCCAGCCTCCTGAACCTCTCCGCCCTCAAGGCCGAAGCGCCCGAGGGACTGGAGGACGTCTACGAGCCCGACAAATACGCCAAGTCGCAGGAATACACGAAGGTCAACACGGGCTTCGACCTGATTACCAGCACGTTCAAGCTGGCGTTGCTGCTGACCTTCTGGCTGTTCGGCGGCTTCAACTGGCTCGATGAACTGGTGCGCGAATGGGAACTCCACGTGATTGTTACCGGCGTGCTGTACATCGGGCTGTTGGGTCTTGCGTATATGGTGATTACCCTGCCCTTCAGCATCTACAGGACGTTCGTCATCGAGGAGCAATTCGGATTCAACAAGACGACGTTAGGCACGTTCGTGCTGGACAGGGTGAAGGAGCTGGGGCTGGCCATCGTGCTGGGGGCGCCCCTGCTGGCGGCGGTGCTGGCATTCTTCGAGTACGGCGGTGACCTTGCGTGGCTGTATGCGTGGGCGGCAGTAACGATCGTGTCGCTGGCGATCCAGTTCATCGCGCCGACCTGGATCATGCCTCTATTCAACAAGTTCACGCCGTTGGAGCCGGGAGAACTGCGGGACTCGATCCTCGAATACGCAGCCTCTGTGAAATTCACGGTCAACAACATCCTCGTGATGGACGGGTCGAAGCGGTCGAGCAAGTCCAACGCGTTCTTCACGGGCTTCGGGAAGAACAAGCGCATCGCCCTGTTCGACACGCTCGTGGAAAACCAGACGGTGCCGGAGCTCGTTTCCGTGCTCGCGCACGAGATCGGGCACTACAAGAAGAAGCACATCATCCAGTCAATGATCGTGAGTACGGTCAACGGGCTGATCATCTTCTTCCTGCTATCGATCTTCCTGAAGAGCGAGGGGCTGTTCGACGCGTTCCTGATGGACGAGATGTCGGTATACGCGGGGCTGCTGTTCTTCGGTCTGCTGTACACGCCTGTGGACATCGTCCTGTCGATGGCGCTCCAGTACGTATCCCGCAGGCATGAGTACGAGGCGGACCGGTGGTCGGTGGAGACGTACGGACGGCCCGACGAGCTGGCCGGCAGCCTGAAGAAGCTCTCGCAGGACAACCTGTCGAACCTGGGGCCGCACCCCTTCTACGTATTCCTGCACTACACGCACCCGCCGCTGCGGGAACGAATACGGGCCATCGAGCGGACTCGTGCGTCGTGAGCGGGGGCATTGCCCAAAGAAACTCCCATTCCCCGTAAACCCAAAGAGTAGCCACAACGAGACCCGTTCGGTACGGAGCAGGGTCTGAGTGCGTCGAAGGGTCAAAGCACCGCACATGGTTCGATAAATTCACCACGACGGCTTTCACGACTCGTCAATCAACCCCATAAGTTATGAAACTGACATGCTGACGCAAGACCAGATAGACCACTATGAGGCGTTGGGGTACCTCGTCCTTCGAGGACTGCTGTCCCAGGACGAGATGGACGAACTTCGGGCGGCCTCGCTCAGCGTGATGCGGGAGCTGCGTGGGACGGACGAGTACCAGGCGGGAGAGAACCAGTCCGTCCAACCGTGGCTGGAGCGTCACCCGGCGATGCGAGACCTGATCGACGACGAGCGTATTCACCAGATACCGGAGTCCTTGCTGGGGCCGGACTTCTGGCTCGACGGGACGGAGGGGCACCTGCGCGTTGGGGATACCCAATGGCACGGAGACGACATTCACGACGACGACTTGGGATGGGTGAAGGTGGCGATTTACCTCGACCCGCTGACGAAGGACGACGGATGCCTCCGCGTGATACCGGCGTCCCATCGACGGCATGAACCAGACCATCTGGCGGTGCTCCGAGAAGGCAAGTACGCCCCGGATGGCCCGGTATTCGGGATGCGGCCGGAAGAGATCCCCTCGGTGGCGCTGGAGACGGAGCCGGGGGACGTGTTGGTATTCACGGAAGGCGTCATCCATGGGGCGTTTGGGGGAGGAGTAGGCAGGCACCAGGTATGCGCGAGCTTCGTGGAGAACCCGAAGACCGAGCGGCACCTCAACCAGATAAGGACCTTCTATGGCAATAGTACTTGGTCGCTCCGTCCGACCCGGACCTACGTCGAAAGCGACAGGCCGCGGATACGCCGCATGGTGGAGAAGCCACTCGAATGGGGCTTCGACATACTGGAATACTGACCTTTCCCTGCGCACATAACGGACATATCGTGCGTGTTGTACAATTCGTGCGCATGGTATACAATGGGGGTGGAGAATAAGTGGCATGGAAGTCAGTCATCACAAATACCTATCGATCAAAGAGGCGGCAGTCGCATACAGGGTCAGCCGCACGAAGATACACCGGCTCGTCAAGAGCGGGGTCGTACGCTCGTCCAGCGATCCGCGCGACGATAGAATCACCCTCGTCAGCGTCGACGACCTCGACAGCCGGTTCCATGGAGAGACAGTCATGGACATGAACAGCGCGGCCACCCTCGTTGGCGTTGCGACCGCGGACAAATTGAACAGGATGAATGCCATCCGCTCGCGCGATGCGGCGGCCGGCGTCGGCAGCGACAGCACCGAGATACTCCGTGAAGCGCGGGCAGGCCGAAGCGGAGAGCTGGGCGCACGGTCGACAGGTGATACCCACACCGACGACGAGGAAGGCAGTTGACCGTCGTTGTCGACGCCAACATCGCGGTGAAATGGGTCGCTGAGGAACTCGACAGCGCGGAGGCCGTGTCACTCTATCGTGACTGGACGGAGCGGGCCGAACTGCTCATCGCGCCGCCGATCTTCCGACCGGAAGTCACGAACGTGCTGCATCAGAAGATACGTCGTGGAGAACTCGGTCTCGGCACCGCGATCGAGGCCCTTGAAGCAATCTCCGACGCAGTATCCATTCACGAGCCTGCCAGTCTCTACACAGACGCCCTGTCGTTAGCGCAGGCCATCGGTGTGGGCGCGACGTACGATCCGCTCTACCTCGCATTGGCGGAGTCCGAGCGGTGCGACCTTTGGACGGCGGACAGGCGGTTCGTACAAGCGGTCGGATACCGGTCGTCACGTGTCCGCTGGCTTGGCGAGCTCTCGATGCAGGGCTAAGAAGCAAACTATCTCAAGACGGGCAGCCTTGATGTGGAATTGCCCTTCGACATAGGCTCAGGGGCTGCCCCGCACTCGATACGGAGGCGAACGTGTTTTCCGTTTCGGTCTCTCTGTTCAGAGCTCGTCAATACGTACTTTGAGCTAAGGCCAGCGGTCCTCCACCCCCATACGATGGTCGAGGGTGGGGCCGGGCGAAGAGAAGATGTGGGTTCATGATGTCTATGTCCTTGCTCAAGCCTTTGGCTCAGCCGCTTGAGGGGACGGCCATTCGGCGCTCCCGTTCGACCATTTCCGACTCAGGTTGGAGCAAAAGGCCCTGCCGCGCTATTTGTCCACGCGGCAACTGACTATGTCTATGCCGTAATATTTGCGGTGGTGTACCGATGAGGCGTAGTGGCTCAGGATTCGGACGGACATTTGCTGTTCGTCTTCCAGCGCCTGGTCCGGGCCCAGATAGGCCATGCGACTCTCGATATTTCCCTGGATGGCGTCGTCCGAAGCGACCACGATTTCAAGTTCTGCCGAGCCGCTTTCAGGGCGGATTGTCGCGACCAACCGACGATTCGCCTCGGCAGGGCCGTCGTTCTCTTCATTGACCAGGCTCAACATTACCTCTTCTCCCACCAGACGCAAGCGACTTTTTCCTTCATCCGGCCAAGAGTGTCTGTCGGCGAATTGGCAGAGAAAATCGTCAACGGCTGGCAGGGAAGACCGGGACAAGTCAATCCGCAGCTTGCTGGCGCGAAATCCTGATATTTCAGTGAATAGGGTCATGGCTATGGCCGCCATGCCGCCTATGACGATGGTATTGCCGACCAGGTGAATGGTTATCCCTTCGAAGAATCCGCTGAAAGTTCCCGCGGACAGGCCCAATACTATGGAAACGCCGGTGATGGTAGCTTTCTTCTGGTCAAATTGGCCCGTAAAGACCGTCTTCGCGCCTTCGACAAAGAGCATTCCGAAGATGATGACGTACACTGCGCTAACCACCGGGCTGGGAATGGCGACCAATATGGCGAGCAGCTTTGAAAAAGGGGCGACCAGTATGGTCAAGACTCCCAGGTATATCCCAACGCTCTTGGCGGCGACGCCTGTAAAGCTAATGTAGACCACGGTTGCCGCCCACGGCGCGGCGACAGGCAAGGTTCCCAAGAGGCCGGAAAGGAGGGTGCCCACGCCGAAGACGTTCAGGCCCCCCTGCACAGTACGGAAGTCAACGGCCGATTGACTCCGATAGGAAGCACGGTAGATTACCGACAGGTCTCCCACAGCTTTCATAAAGGCGGTGAGATTCACAAACACGAATACCGGGAGCAGCGTCCAGAAATCCGCGCTAAAGGTGAGATCCAGCCCCGGCCACCCGAAATCCGGCAGGCGTAACCATGGAGTGTCTACAATGATGTTGGCATCGTAAAGACCCAGGGGCACGGCCACAATCAGCCCTACGGCTACGGTAACCGGCAATATCCAAACACGCCAGACGGGCGCGTCCTGCAGGGATATAAGGACACCAGCGATCAGAGCAGCCATACCCGGAGCCAAGAAGAGCACAGTAGATTCGCCTTCCCGCGGGATAACTGCCCTGATGATGATGAAGGGCAAGGCCGAAACCGCCACCAGCATTACCACTACTCCGCTCACCGTCTGTGTAAATATCCGACGGAGGGAGGCAAGGCGCAGGGTCAAGACAGACTGGACCAGGGTGGAAACGACTACCAAGCTGGCCAGCAGACTAGGTCCGCCGACATGAAGCGCCAAGGCGCTGACGGCAAAGAACGGAACGTTGAAGTTTGAGACGATGAGGCGGCCCGAACCTAAGTGCCGCAACCGGAGGGTCTGCAGGATCATGCCGACACCGGAGACTGCCAGCACGGTAAATGTCACCCATGACAGGTATGCTTCGGACTCGCCGGATGCCCGCACCACCAGCGCTGCCAGCATGATGAGGCTGATGGTGTTGGGTACGAATATCTGTAAGGCCGAGGATATCGCCAGTAGCGGCGGACACTTCTCATCCGGTTCGTACTGGATTTCGTGTCGTGCCTGGGCTCTTCTAAACATTTGGGTGAAACCCCCGGTCGCAACAGCAAGCCGGGAAATCGCCGCTGCCCACGAGCGGCCTCCCAGTTCCGACGAGTTCAGGGCGGGATGTTATTGTGTCGCCAGCCCATGTCCATACGTGGGGGCTCACGCTTCTTCCATTCCATTCTCTTTGACAAGCGCAGGAGGGCATGGTTGGGGCTGAGCAGATTCGTCCTTGACCGGCGTCCCGGAATCAGCCTGCGAACAGTAGGCCGTTTCTTTAATATAAAGTGAGATTTTGTATTAATATAAGATATGCCACAATTGATCACATATGTATATAATGAGATGCTGTATCTTGAACGCTTGGCTGAGGATACTCTTCTGCCAAAGGCACTTCGTTCACAGTTTGGACGTGCGGCACGAATCAAAGGGGATAGGCAATGTTGCGAACTGAGCAAGAGGGCAGAACGCAGGCGAACGGGACTGGAAGGAAGTCCCAACTAATACCATCGGGCATGAACGCACTATACCTGCTCTTGATAGTGGTCTCCTCTGCAGCCGTTTTGGTTGCCTGCGGCGACGACCCCTCCCCAACGCCGGCGCCTATCGTCGAGTCCACGCAGGAGCCCGCGATATTCGACATCGCGCCTGATACGCCGACACCCGAGCCGACTGCGACACCCGCTCCCACACCTGAGCCTGTTGCCACCACATCGCCGGAACCGACGCCAGAACCCGCTGCACAGGAGGACGACGATGCCATAACAGGAGCCTTCGTCGCAAAGGCCATTGGATATTATGGTGAGAACGGACTGGACGCCACCGTTGAGTTCTACAGGTCTCCGGCGGGCAGAGAAAACGGGCGGACGCTGATCCTTTTGGACCAAGGTGAAAGCAAGTTACTGGTATACCGCAACATACCCGCTCTGGAAGGCCAAAACGTTGGCCCGGGCACACGATATTCCGCCTTCGCGGCACTATTGGAAGTTGCCAACGAAGAAGGTACTTGGACAATGTCCCGGGGCATCAACCCGGCCACCAGACAGGAAGAGCCACGGCGAGTATTCACCGTCCTTCACGACGGCCTGGTGTTCTCTGCCAGCCATTCGGTCCTGGTGGAAGACGTGGGGGATTCCGTCAAGGGATACGTGGACAAGGCCATAGCCAAATATGAAGACGAAGGTCTCGACGCTGTCATCTCCCACTACAACGGCCAAGACAGCCTCGACGGACAGTTTTACCTCTTCCTGATCGGCGAGGATGACAATTACCTGGCTCATCCGATCTTTCCCCACCTCATCGGCACCGACATCAAGGACGTTGTCGGCTCCGACGGGCAGGAACTGGGTAAGGAGATTGCTCAAGCCACCGGGGAAGGCGTGTGGGTGGAGTACCTGTGGCCCCATCCCATTTCCCGAAAGGAACAGCAAAAGGTCACCTGGGCCATCCGCCACGACGGGTTGATATTCGCCTCCGGCTATTACGCGGGCGAGCCCGAGACGGGGCCTCCGGCCTGGCGTGACGCCGACCCGAGGGACTACACGGTCAAGTACGTGAACGAGGCCGTAGAACGGTACGAGCGTGAAGGCCTGGAGTCCATGCTCAACTACTACAACAGCGTCGCCAGCTTCGAGGGCGAATGGTATCTCTTCGCAACCGACGACAAGGACATATATCACGTCCACCCACTGCTGCCGCAGCTCATAGGGACGGATATCAAGGGCGTGATAGGTTCTGACGGCTACACACTTGGCGAAGAGTTGGCCAAGGCTACCGAGGAGGGCGTGTGGGTGGAATACCTGTGGCCTCACCCGGTAACGCTGAAGGAAGTACCTAAAGTTTCCTACGCCGTGCGCCGCGACGGAATGCTATTCGCCTCAGGCTACTACGAGCGAGTTGAAGACCCAGCGGGCCAGACCGCCGCATATGTGCAGGAGGCCATTGAGTACTACGGAAGCAATGGGTTGGAGGCCACAATTGCCCGGTACAACAGCGATGAAAGCCTTGACGGTCAATGGGGCCTGACCCTGGCCGACGAGAACGACATTCTCCGCGTCGCTCCGCTTGGAAAGCACCTGATAGGCACCAACTTGAAGGACCTTGCCACGTTCCGCAGGCGGGATATTGGTCAAGAGATGGCGGCGGCTACGGAGGAGGGAAGCTGGATAAACTACATCTTCCCCAACGTCAGGTCCTCGGAGACACTGTATGCCCATACGTGGGCCGTGCGCCACGATGGCCTGCTCTTCATGTCGCGCTACTACGACGACAAGCCTGATGTTCCCGATGCGCCTTAGGCACGATCCCAAAATACTTATTGACGGGCTCTGAACTAGAGAAACCGAAGCGGCGCGTTCGCCCACGTATTCGAGTACGAGGCAGGCTCTGAGCCTGTGTCGAAGGGCAATTCCACGTCAAGGCTGAGAGTTTCTCGACGGTTTCTAAGCTGGACTTGGTCCAAAGTTGCTTAGCAGCTATCAGATGCGCCAGCTTGAACGTATAATCCTATGACAGTACTCTATTGCATGTCGCCCGTTGGCCTCGATATTTGAAGAGTGCTCTAAATTTGTCCCCTTACCTACCATGCCCAGGCATGGGTTTTGCAGAAGGTCCAGCTAAGGAGCAAACGTGGATCACATACGATTGGCAATTGTCGGATGCGGGACAATCTCTCGAATGAACGCGCCGGGCTACCTGCGCGACGAACGGTGCGAGATCGTCGCTCTTTGCGATCCCATCCGGGAGCGTGCCGAAGAGTTCGCTGCGGAGTGGAGAATATCGCCGGCCATCTACACCGACTATGAGGTCGTGCTGGCAGATCGCAACGTCGACGCGGTGGAGCTGCTGACTCCGACGCACCTTCACGCCGACCAGATAATCGCAGGGCTGGAGGCGGGTAAGCATGTTTCGTGCCAGAAGCCCATCGCAGTATCGATGGCGGAGGCGGACCGGATAGGCGAGGCCGTTGCCAAGGCGCAGACACTGTTTCGGATATCAGAGAACTTCCTGTTTTACCCGCCCATCGTAAAGGCGAAGGAACTGCTGGACTCCGGCGCGATTGGCGACCCTAACATGGTGAGGATTCGCACGGTGGTCGGCAGCTACGAGCTCACGGTGAACGACTTTGACCTTGCCGATGGCGCCATGGAGTGGCGCAGTGACGCCGCACGCCAGCCGGGCGGCAAGCTGTATGACGACGGAGTCCACAAGTACGCTACGGCGATGTACTGGGTGGGAGACTTCGAGAGCGTCTACAGCATCGTAACCAAGCCGGACGACTTCATCGTCGAGGCGCCGTCCTCATCCATGTGGCGATTCAAGGACAGGAACTGCCTTGGGGTCATCGACTACGCGCTGGCCGACGAGATGCCTCTCCGCAGCAGTTACTATCCAATGGACGAGTTCTTCGAGATCGTGGGGCCGAAGGGCATGATCTGGGTGACGCGATGCACGGGCGAGATGCTGGACATGCCGCCGGTGATCCTGCACCGTGGCAGCGAGTCGACCGGATTCGACGTTCCGATGGACTGGATCGAGGGGTTCCACGGCGCGGCCAGGAACTTTATCGACTGCATCATCTCCGGCGAACAGCCAGTTATGGATTTTGAGTTTGCCCGAAAGGTGCTGCAGGCGGCGCTGGGGGTCTACAGGTCGTCGGATCTGGACATGCCGCTCGATTTGGCAACCATCGAGTGACCGGTCCGACGTTCGCTTGACACCTGTAGCGAGCGGCGTTGATACTTGACCTTATGAAGAGTCTCTGGTGGATCTTCCTTGTGCCGGTGTTGGTTCTGGCAGCGTGTGGTGGAGATGCCACCGATAGCGAACCGACTTCAACCGCAGAACCCGCGCCCACGCAGGCCCCGGCTCCGACGCCTGAGCCTACTCCTACCCCCGAACCGACGACTGCTCCAGCTGAACCTACGCCCACGACCACCTCGGAGAATCCCATTCTGCCGACCGTGCCCGTTCCGCTAGACGAGCCAAACATCGACAACATAAATGCGAGGAAGCTGGCGCGGGCGGGGGTCCGTACGAACCTGATACGCGGACTGACCCTGGTGGCCCCGTTGGAGACCATCCTCGAACGGCAATACATGACGCCGGACGAGTATCGAGAGCTTATTTCCGGGGCATACGAAGGGCGCAGAGACAAGATCGAGGGCGACCAACTCCTGTACGAGACGCTCGGGCTGATGGGTTCCGACGTGAGCCTCTACGACGTTCTCTTGACTTTCAACACCGAGGGTACCTTCGGTTGGTTCGACTTGGAGGATGAGAGGCAATACGTCGTACTGGACTCCGAAGAGCTCTCACTCGCCCACGAGCGCACGTACGTCAACGAATACGTGAACCACCTTCAGGCCGTCAACTTCGACATCAGGGCGAAGTACGACGCGACCGAGGGCAACGACGACGCCAGGTTGGCGCTCCTGGCGGTACTTGAAGGCGACTCGGGCATTGGCGAGTACATATATACGACCGAGCACTTCACGCCCGAAGAGCAAGAGTCCTCTGTCCTTCAACCCAACGACGCGTTTAGAGAGGCTCTGAACATGGCGCCGTACATAGCCATACGCGCGTTCGTGTTCCCCTTCGCGGAGGGTCTCGACTTCGCGGTGCAGCTATTCCAGGCGTCGGGTGGTTGGGGTGCGATCAACCAGGCACTTGAGAATCCTCCGGCATCGACGGAACAGGTGCTCCACCTTGACAAGTACGCTGCGGAAGAGATGCCTATCATCGTTGAAATGCCGGACCTGTCCTGGGTTCTAGGCGACGAGTGGAAGCATGTTCGGACCGACGTACTCGGCGAGCTCCTCATCACCGGCTGGCTGGAGACCGATTTTTCGCCACAGGCGGCGTCAATCGCGGCCACCGGATGGGGCGGAGACGCGTACTCGCTGTTCGAGGGGCCGGACGGCCAGGGCATCCTCGTGCTCGCGACGGTCTGGGACACCGAGCAGGACGCCGATGAGTTCTTCGCTACCGTTGAGCGACATACCGAGGCCCGGTCCGGTGTCGGCTGGGAGGACTCGGCGATCGCGCCGGAGTCCGGTTCAGCCACCCTGCCCGACCGGACGGTGTATGCCGAGAGAAAAGGCGCGCGCAGTCTGCTCATCATAGCGCCGAGCGCCGGACTCGTTGAGAATATACGCCAAGCGGTGGCGGGTCCGCTTGAGTTGGAATGACGGGCTAGATGAAGGCCAATAGCCGCCCAATCTGGGGCTTTCCTGCAGAAATTTCTTATCTATTACTCTTCAGTTTGTTGGTTGTGTGAGGGGTCGCATTTCGGATATGGTACGAGACTGACCGCCGGACGAACGACGACGCTTGGGAAACAGTCGTTGAGATTGTCGTAGGCACAGGGCAGGCTGGGATAGCAGCAGCAACGTTTACAGCCGGTATAGCGGCGATATCGGAGGTCATGATGATACTCTCTGAACGATACAAAGCAAGACGATACGCCGAGGGCCGCGCGGAAGGTCTCGCTGATGCAGTTGAAAGGGCGATTCGGCTGACAACAAGGGAGATCGACGACAGTGTGGAAGTGAGAACCGATGCTTCGCAGTGGTTCTCTCGGGACGTTATGAGAGTGGTTCTGACCAAAGGAGAGACCATAACGGAGACCTTTGAAGTAACCATGGAACAGGC
>JAPOPA010000165.1 GCA_026713145.1 Chloroflexota bacterium | reverse complement strand
TCACTGCGTCAGTCCCCCACCTCGCGCCCGCCCATGCGCGGCAGTGCCCGTCTCCCACCGCGGCCCTTCCCCGCCGAAGGCGTATCGTACCCTGCCAGGATGTTCAGCAGCGTCGTCTTCCCGCTGCCGCTGGCGCCGACGACCGCAATGACCTCGCCCCGCGTCACCACGAGGTCGAGACCTCGCAACGCGACGACTTCCAAGTCCGCGATCTTGTATATCTTGAACAGGTCCTCACAAACGATATAGTCTTCTGCTCTCACGGCGTCCCTCCCAAACTCAATTTATCCAATTTCGCCCAACCGCAGGACGCGTTGCAGCGAGATGCGGTTGACCAGCCAAATCATCCCCAAGATTATCACGGCGAACACGATGAACATGATCGCGTAGGTGAGAATCAACACGCTCCAGTTGATCTGTATTGCAAACGGCGGCATCACCTGAGATCCAAAGTCGTCGTGACCCAGGAACGGCATGATCACTGCCCCCAGTCTGCTGCCCATCCACGTTCCCAGCGCGAGTCCCGCGAGGATTACCAGCATTTGCTCCAGCCAGACCATAGTCACAAGCTGCCGCATCGAGAATCCCACGGTGCGTAGCAGGGCGAACTGAAGCTGCCTGTTCCTGAACGAAATGTAGGCGTGCACGAGGAATCCAAGGCAGCTCAAGACCAGGACCGAGGAGAACGCGATGAACAGCAGTGAGCGCCATCCGGCTTTGACAAGCGGGTCGACCTTCGATTCCGCGAGCATGGCGTCCCTGTCCTGGTATGAGTCGATCAGGAAGCTCTCGCTGAGGTTCAGCCGCTCGATCAGGGCCTCGCGCTCTGCCCCCGTCGAACTCGACGATAGCCAAAGCTCATTCGGCAACACCTCGCTGGTCACCGTCCCCATGCTGGCGTACCTGATGAGCGAATTCATGTCGGACACCATGTAGCTCTTTTCCCGAAGGTTCATAGTCGGGAAGAACGATATTTCATCCACGATCCGCACAGGGATGCGATGACCGGAGACCGAAACGTCAAACTCATCTCCGATCTTGTGTCCGCTGTTCTTATTGAAAGCCTTGCTCGCAACCACCGGCACCGGCGTCAACTGGCCGTGGAAGATGCCTCGCGCTGAAACGGCCGCACCCTCGGCCCACGAGTAGAGCGCCGAGCCGGACTCGTCTTCGAACCCCACGTCCGACGGACGAAGGACGTCGGCGATTGCCGTCTCGGTAGTGCGAAGCAGTCCCCAGTCGTCCACCGAGTCGAACGTCTCGATGACGGTGCTCTGGCCCCCTTCCGTCGTTACCCTGATTTCGTCGATCAGGACCGATCCGGGCTGGAGTTGCCTATCGCCCCTCCGCTCCTGCACCACGATGGACACCAGTGTTAGCGGCTCCTCGGGGGCGGTGGACGGCTGTCCTCTTCCCCCTACGGCCGTGAGATCAACACTCAGTTCCTCCCAGCTGGCGAAACCCAGTGCTCCCAGTCTGTAGGTATAGTATCTGCCACGAGAGTCCCCTACGCGCGCCGACATAAGCACCGACGAGTGCGGTCGGTCGGGCTTGACCTGCACCCCCAGGTGCTTCGAACCCGGCGGTATGGCGAGGCCCACCGGCCCACCGTCGGTCTTCAGGGACGAGAAGACCTCGCTCACCGGGCGACCGGTGAAGTCTTCTCTGAACCATGCAACGTCGAGGAACCTCTCCGGTTCAACCGCCACCATGTCGTAGGTGCCGCCGAAGATCTTCGAGAGGTCGTGGCCTGAGCTTCTCCGGACCAGGCTCACGCTGTCAATTCCGGGTATCTGCTCGTACCGCTCCCGCAGGATACTTATCGACTTGAACTGGTCCTCCGGAGAGAGGCCGCGCCGAAAAGACGACACGGGAACGTTTCCGTTGAGACGGACGTCGCTGCCCGTAAAGAACAGCACCCTCTCGACAAAACTGCGGTCGAGCGTGGCACTGAAGCTCGCCGCGAAAATTCCCAGCCCGGCCGTGAGTATGAGCAGAAGCGAGAGCCTTGCGTAGTGCGCCGGGTTGCGCGCCATCTGCCACACTCCCATGACCATGCCCGCCGGCAGCCAGGAGGAGAGCAAGCGACTGAGAAGGTTCATAACGACCGGAAATAGCCGCAGCAGCACCATTGCAGACGCTACCAGTATGATCCCCGGCACCGCCAGCAGCATCTGGTTCACAGCGATTTCACCGAAGAGATTTCTCGCCACCACGGAACCCTGCTCGGTCAACTGGCGGAACAGGAGAATGCCGATGATCAACAACAGAACGTCGAGGTAGTATCGCTGGAAGAAGGGGAGGTCCGTCGGCCTTGAAGACCTTTGCCTCTCCTGCGTCACGCTCATCCGGGACGCCCGGAATGCGGGGATAATCAGGGCGACGAAGCTCAACACTCCGCCAAGCGCCGCCATCATGTACGCGCCGGCCGACAGACTTACCGTCAAGAGTCCGCCAGCTCCCAAATCGGAGAACGCCGGTGTCAGGCCAAGGACGCTGATCGCCACAGCCGCGAGAAGCGGCCCGAACACGACCGACAACGCCGCTATCGTCAGCCCCTCCATCACGAACACCAGGAGGATCTGCGTTGAATCGGCTCCCCGGCTCCGCAGTAGCGCCACCTCGTTCCGGCGGTCTTCCACCACCAACGACGATAGCGTCGCCACGTAGTACAGAATCACGATGGCGATGAGCACGAGCACCACGAACATCGGGAGCTTGCTGAAGAACAGTCTCCGGTCGTACTCATCGAGAGCATTGTCCAGCGACGTCGTCTGCCGAAAACTCGAAAGCGTGGAATTCAGCAGCGAGTTCGTTCCTCTGATGTCAGACAGAGTATCCGTGCTGTTCCTCGCGTTGACGCGGTCCGCGTCGGTCATCAGGAGCCAGGAGTATGTGGCCTCCATCCTCCTCAGGCGCGGCCCCAATGTCTCGAGGAATGCCTCCTCGGAAATGTGGAACGGCATCGTCCTGAAGCTGTCGCCGGTCGCCGCCTCAAGCCCTTCCTCTTCCAGCTGCCATACCTCGGCCTCAGGATCCTCCCTCTGGAAGATTGCGCTGATGACCACTTCTATGTGGGTCAGGTCGTCCGACCACGGGAGCACGGCCGATACCCGGTCGCCGATGCGGGCCCCGAACAGCTCCGCCGCCTCGACGGGGATCATCGCCTCGATGGCGAACGGTGCTCCCGGCGCGTTGACCGGGCTCGCGCTCGGATAGGCTCCCCCTCGAATGACGATCTGCTCTTCGATGTCCGGAACATAGGCGAAGTACGTCCGTGCGTTGTCGTCTCCGGCACCCGCCTCCTGCCCCGTCGCGGTCAGGAACATCGTCGGCGACTTGGCCGCGTGGACTCTCCCGTCGATCAGCCATTCCAGCCTTTGCTCGACTGCGTTGCTCACGACCCGGGAAACACGCAGGGCCTCTTCACGGTTCACCGGGCCCCGCTGCCCCTGCATGATTATGTGCATCTCGGCATCGGAGTATTGTGCCAGGGCGCTCCGAAGCGCGATCTCCCGCAGGGCGTCGAAGTAGATCACCGTTCCCGACATGATCGTCGATGCCAGCAGAACGCCGAGAACCACTGAAGACAGAAGTCTCCAGTGGGCCAGGCTGCGCTTCAGTACGAACTGCCACGCGGAGATAAACCGCTGAACGGCTGATACCATTACATTCTTCCTAGTCTGGGGCGCGTGTCTTTCCTCTTCTCACCAGTTTGGATTGTAGCCCAATCCTCCCTGTGAGAAAAGTTCGCTGCCTATTATTACGTTCTTGGGCCTCAGAGGTTACCTGCATCTTCCCTGGCCGGCTACGGCCTAAGCCTCTCCGGTGCGCGCCAGCTCGAAGAGTTTTGTCCTGCCTATCGAACGATACAGGATGAACATGACCGTCATGAATATGGCGAGAATCATGGCATACGTCGGAAGCATCAATGACCAGTCGGTAACCAGAATGAACGGCGGGACTATCGATTGACCGATGTCCGAAACCGCCAGCGGCGCAACCATCAGTCGGCTCATCTGGAAACCGGCCCACGTGCCCACCCCCAGTCCCAGGACCACGACAGTTAGGTGTTCAAAGCTGAGCAGCCCTAGGAGCTGGATCTTCGACAGTCCCAGCGACTGGAGGAATCCCATCTCATGCTCGCTGCTCTCGCCCACCAATAGCATGTAGGCCACGTACCCGAAAATCGCCGCCAAAAGCACAACGGCCAGGGCCATGAACACCAGGGCCCGCCATCCCGCGTTCTGAAGAGGGTCCCGGCGGATTTCCTCGCGCTGCTCCGTGGTGTCGCTGACCTTCAGGAGAATTGACTCCATCTCATTCGTAATCTCTTCGACGATTTCCGGAGCCTCTCCGGACTTCCGAAGGTACAGTTCGTTTGGCTCCACCGACGATATCTGGCTCATCATGTTCATGTAGCTCAACAGCGCGTCGATATCGGCCAGCATGAATCCTGAGTTCGTCGTATCGAGTGTCGGGAAGAGATCGATCACCCCTGCCACCTCGACTGGGACCAGCCAGCCCGACACGCTCACGATCTGCGTCATGCCGGCACGCAGCCCGGTGACGTCCGCCACTTCTTGGCTGATGACCGCTGGTATAACCCCTCCACCCGTCGCCTCGTATATCCCGCGAACCGAGCGGTTCCTATCCGTCCCGAACCTGAACACTCCCGACCGCACCCCGTTGAAAGATTCATTCGTAGTGAAGAGAACGTCCGAATTGAACAAGCTCGTGGGAATCGGTGACCACGCGATGTCCCCTTCAAACCCTTCCAGGATCACTTCCGATCCGTCGGACCGGACTGCGTGAACGTCGTCGAACAGCACCGTGCCCGGCGTCCCGCCGCCTGAGGACTGTGTCGACGTTCCCGGCTCGTACAGTGATATGGCCATAAGATCGAATGGCCCCGTAAGGTCGTCCGGCAGCCGGCCGCTCACCTTGTGCCACTCGAGTTCTCCGACCTCTCCCAGCGATACGGTCTTGACTACACCTTCGCTGTCTTGGACTACGGCCCAGGCCGACATCAACGGCTGGGGCTCGATCGGCCTGATCCACAGGCCGATGCCTTGTGAGTCCTCCGGGAGCGTGATTCCTTCCGGTCTATCGGTCACGGCCACCAGTTCCATGATCTGTTCCAGCCTTGCGTCGGCAAAGTCGTCCCGGAACCATGCGATCTTGGCGAACGCATCAGGTTCGAGCGCCAGCAGCTGCATGCTGACGTTTCCAAGTGAGGCGCTCGTCCGGTATCCGAGCGCCCCGCTGTCGATGGCCGGCGTCTCGATGAACCCTTCGAGCATCCCTCCCAGTCCCTCGCTCAGGAACAGTGGTGTGCCTTGAATCCGCATGTCAGTGGGAGTCCTGAACTGGATCTGCTCGTCCTGGCTGCGCGTCAGCGTGCCACCCACCGTGGTTGCGAAGATGCCCAGACCCGTCACGAGCACGAGCAGCAGCACCAGCCACGTGTACTGAAGGGGATTGCGCGCCATGTGCCAGAGGCTGATCGAGAGCCACGCGGGGGCCGACCGGGTCATCACGGTCAAGAGCCGGTACAGCACCAGGGCCGGAACGATTGCCAGCAGTCCGACCTCCGCAAGGAACAGAGCATTGGACGGCTGGATGTCTCCCGTGAGCGCGTACGCCGCGACTGCCGCCGCCTGCGCACCCACCCCTATCCACTTCCACCTTCCCTGGATGAACCGGTGCGTCACGTAGTAGGACGCTCCCACAGCCAGCGCGATTGCCGCCGGTACATACGCTTCGGACAGCGTCCCACCCTGGTAATTGAGGAATAACGTTCCTCCCGCTAGCCCGGCGACCGAAAGGCCCGTCAGCAGATGTACCAGACCGGGCGACTCTCCCCCGATGTATCGGACGAATAGCGGAAAGAGGCGCATGAAGAAAAGTGCCACAACGACCAGGAACAG
>JAPOPA010000243.1 GCA_026713145.1 Chloroflexota bacterium | reverse complement strand
TTTGATGGACGAGAATAGTAAGCGAATACTTGAGATGCTGTCCGAGGGCAAGGTAAGCGTAGACGAGGCCGAACGGCTCCTGTCGCTCGTGGATACTCCGGCGGTTGCGGAGACTTTGGAGCCAGGCTCGCGGCCAAGGCGACGGAACGGCCCCGGCAAGTACCTGCGGATTGTGGGTGTGGACGGGGACAATCGAATGGACATACGGGTTCCCCTGAGTCTCATACGCGGCGGCGTGAAATTGGGAGGTCTCTTCAATAGCGGTCCTGGTGGGAAGTGGAGCGAACGTCTGAAGGAGCGGGGCGTCGACCTTGCCCAGCTTGACACCGAGTCCGGCTTGGATGACCTCATCGAGGGGCTAGCGGAGTTGGAGTTGGACTTTCAGGACGGTGGGGAGCGGGTGGTTATCTATACGGAATAGGGGACCTCAGTATCGCTTCCAGATGATTTTGACAGCTTATTTGGAGCACCCTCACCCCCGTATTGAGTACGGGGCAAGCTCTAGCCTTCTCCCGTGACGGGAGAGGGGATGGTCGCTTCCACCTCGCCGGCCCAGAGGCGGCGCATTTCGTCGGAGGTGTTGAGGAGGTCGGTAAGGTTGCCTTCGGCCTCGACTCGGCCATCTTTGAGAACGATCACGTGGTCGGCGCGACGGAGGGCGGCGCGGCGATGGGAGACGACGAGGGCGGTTGCGTCGGGGCGCTCGAACAGGCGGTCCCAGAGCTGTTGTTCGGTGTCGACGTCGAGGCCGGACGAGAGGGCGTCGAATACGAGGAGTTCGGGGTCTCGGACGAACATCCTGGCGGCGGCGGAGCGACGGATCTGGCCGCCGGACAACTTGACGCCGCGGGCGCCCACGACGGTGTCGAGACCTTCGCTCAGTTCCCGGATATCCTGGTCCATGACGGCAGCATTCAGGGCGGCCTTCAAGTCGATCCTGTCCTGCGGCAGACCCAGGAGGATGTTGTCCCTGAGCGGTTCGCTGAAGAGGCGAGGCACCTGCGAAGTATAGGCGGAGCGAGGGGGCACGAAGAAGGTCGCGAGATCGTCGACGGGCTCACCGTTCCACATTACTACGCCAGCTTCCTTTGGAAGGAGGCCGAGCAGCGTGCGGAGCAAGGTGGTCTTGCCGGAGCCGATGCGTCCGGTGACTACGGTGAGGGAGCCTCGCGGGACTCGGAGCGATATGTTGTCAATTCCCCGTCCGTTGTCGCCGTAGCGGTAGGTGAGGCCCTCGGCCTCGACAAGGTCGAGTCGGTGGGCTTCCGTCTTGGTGGTAAATGGAACGCCGGGAAGGTCGCCCGCGAGGTGGGCTTTCTGGTGTTGCACGAGACGCCCGGGTGACGCGCTCGGTATGAGGCCTCGAAGGCGGTCGAACGAGACACCGGTCTGGCGGTACTCGGCGAGGACTCCGCCGATCTCCGAGTTCAGCCATCCGACCATGTAGAGGTAGCTGACGAAGAGGGCGAAGTCGCCTATGGAGAATGAGCCGTCGCGCATGGCCGCCGCCGCGATGAGCAGGATGAGTCCTGTGCCAATCGTCACGGTGTTTTGGAAGACTGAATTGAGAGATTGGGTCAGCAGCGTGTCGCGGATGGTGTAGGTCTTACGGCGGCTGTTGAGGCGCTTGAACTCGGTAATCAACCTGCCCTCGGCGTTGGCGACCTTGATGGCCTCGACGGAGCCGAACATCTCGCCGAGCAAGCTGGTGACCTCGCCGGTGGCCTCCCGGTTGTCGAGACGGAAGCGCCGCAGCCACCGCGACGCGGCGCTGACGGTGACCATGATTACGGCGAGCGGCAGGAACACGTAGAAAGTGATGACCGTGCTGATGCCGAGCATGATGTAGAGAGCGATGATGCCGAACACGAGGAGCGGGAAGGCGAATCCGATGCGCTGGAGGTACTTGTTAATGTAGTCCACGTCCTCGCGGAACCGGGTGACCGCCTCGCCCGTGGATTCGGGGAGGGCGTTGTTGCCGGGCTGATCAAGGATGTGGTCGAAGACGTTCTTTCTCAGGAGCGTCGCGAAGGTAAACTCGACGCGAACGGAGAGGATGATGTTTCCGAAGATCATGAGCGATCGAACGACCGCAAGCGCGAGCAGGATGGCGGCAAGGCTCCAGAACCCGACCGTAACGACTTCCTCGTTGGTCATGTTGTCGAAGAGCGCCCGGCTGGTGAGCGCGACGCCCTGCGGGATGAGCCCGATGCTGACTGCGCGCGCGGTGAGCATGATGAAGTAACGCGGCTGGTACCGGGTGAGGCGGATGAGGAATCGAAGGGTGCTCACGTAAGCACCTCCTCGAGCCCCGTCTGCAGGAGCCGGTGGAATTGCGTGGAGGGATCCCTGGCAAGAGCCTCGCGCTCGCCGTGCTCGACAACGCGGCCCTGCTCGAGGATGGCGATCTCGTCGCAGCGCCGAATGGTGACGAGGTGGTGAGCGATGACGATAACCGTGCGATCCTTGACCAAGCGGTCCACGGCTCGCTCGATCATCTGCTCGGTACTGCGGTCGAGCCGAGAGGACGCCTCGTCAAGTATCAGGACGCCCGACCCGGCGAGGAATACTCGGGCGAAGGCGAGAAGCTGCGCTTCTCCGGCGGACAGCCCGGTACCCTCGGCGAGGAGACGAGTATCGAGGCCATCGGGCAGGGAGTCTATCCAGGGGCGCATTCCAAGCTCGCCGATAACGGCAACGAGTTGCTCGTCAGTGATGGAGTCGTCAAAGAAGGTGAGGTTATCGCGCACGGTGCCGTGGAAGAGGCGAACGTCCTGGGTGACCATCGAGATGTGCCGGCGCAGCCGGTCGATGGGCATCCGCCGGATGTCCTCGCCGCCTACCTGAACGACCCCTGAGGTCGGGTCGTAGAGGCGGAAGAGGAGGCGGGTCATGGTCGTCTTGCCGCTGCCGGTGCGGCCGAGCAGTCCCAGAATACGGCCCGGCTTGAGATCAAGCGAGACATTGTGGAGGACGGGGTCGTCGTTGTAGGCGAAGGTAACGTCGTCGAACCGGACGGCTAGAGCGATGTCGTCCGGTACCTCAAGGCTGTCCTGCGCGGGAGGGTCGAGGATGGTCTTGCTGACGTTGTCGAGCTCGACGATGCGCGCGATGGCAGCAGTCGCGCGCTGGAAGTTGTCGAGTTGCTGCGTGAAGCGGTTGATCGGCATCACCAGCATCTGCGTGTAGTGGAAGATCAGGTAGACGGTTCCGAGGGTGATCAAATCGCCGAAGTAGAGGTACGCCCCGAGGGACAGGGATATGGCGCTGCCGACTCCGAACATGAACATCGTGGTGCTGAACATGACGCTGCTCATGAGACCGGCCTTGAGGGCCTTCTGGTACCAGTTCCGCATAAGCTCGTGGAAGCGGAGCATCACATAGGGCTTGGCGTCGTTGGAGCGGATGTCCTCTGTGCCGGCGAGGCGCTCCTCCAAGAAGCCGAAGGTGTCGGCGCTGGCCTCGCGGTTTGCCTTCCAGTAGGGGACGGCGATGGTGCGGATGCTCGTCAGGATGAACATGCCTCCGCCGACGAAGAGGGCCAGGGTGAGGCCGGCGCGCCAGTCCTCATAGAGCAAGAGGGCGAGGATACCGATGAGCAGGATGAGGCTGCCGAGCATCTCGAAGATGAACAGGGAGAAGAAGGTGCCCAGCTCGTTGGGGTCACCGTCGACGCGCTCGATCATTTCGCCGGGGGTGTGCTCGTTGTGGTAGGCCATATCGAGGGACAGGGCGTGTTCGGCGAGGTCCTCGCGGATGTTGTTGGTAGCAGTCCAGCCGACGCGCTCGGAGAAGTAGGTGGCGAAGACCTGCACGATCTGCTGGATCATGGTTATCACGATGAAGAGGACGGCTGCACCAGTGAGACGTTCGAGGGGGCTGCCCTTGAGCGCCTCGTCTATGAAGTAGCGGATGATCTGGGGCAGTACGAGCTGGAGTCCCAGACCGGTGAACAGGAGGATGCCCAGCGTGATGACAAACGGAAGCTGCGGGAGCATGTAGCGCCGGAGCAAGCTGCCGTACTTCCGCGCCTTGACGGTTACGGCGGGTTCCCTGAATGTGGCTGGCAGGTTCATGGGGGGAAGAAAGTAGTGAGTATTGCGTAGGAAGTA
>JAPOPA010000128.1 GCA_026713145.1 Chloroflexota bacterium | reverse complement strand
TGATGGAAGAAGGGGCCATGTATATGCCGGAAAGGGTCGCCCCCGGTTCGTACGGCAGGCCCTTCCACATCATCAGCGGCACGTCCAACGAGAACTTCCCGCAGGTGCCGTACAAGGAATCGCCGATGTCCGCGGCCGCCGTTGCGGCGGGGACGATTCTGCCGGTTGACGAGCGTCTCCCCAACTGGGAGAACGTTTTCATCCTGCCCCCCGGCGATGAGATCGGGGTGTACGGAGGCAGCCTGAGGACGACGCGCGCAGGCAACATTACGCAGACCGACATGGGCATGGGCTACGGCCTTGAAATGTCTCCTGACGGTCTTCTGCTCGTTCCGAGCGTCTTCAGGGTGTTTGAAGCCACGGAAGATGGGCGAGAGTTCACGTTCAAAATGCGTAACGGCGCCCGCTGGTCGGACGGATACCCGCACACCATGGAGGACATTCGGTTCGCCCTTGAAGACCTGATGCTCAACAAGGAGCTCATGCCGGGTCTACCGCCCGTGCTCAAGTCTCCAATTACCGGCAACGACATGCGGGTGCAGTTCATCGACGACTCCACCTTCAAGGTCTTCTACGATGACCCGAACTTCAGCTTCATGGAGTCTTCGGCGATGAACATCTACTCCGGCATCAAGGGATGCCCGAGGTGCTTCATCTCTCCGTCGCACATCCAGAAGCGCTACCACATAAAGTTCAATGCAGCTGAGATTCCGGCAATTCTCGAGGCGAACAACCAGCCGAACTGGGTGAAGAACTTCTCCTTCATCAGGAACGTTCGCGGTTTTGACGGCCTGCCGTCCGAGCCGATTCCGACCGAGTTCGACATCAACTACATGTACAAGGGTGAGAACCACTACAACCCGGTGTTCGGCGGATTCTGGGCGCGCAGCCAGGAGTCAGGAGCCGAGGTTACGGAGTTCGAGCGCAACCACTATCACCCGGCCATCGACCCGGAGGGCAACCAGCTTCCGTACATGGATGAGTGGATTGGCATCAGGACCGAGAACCGAGAAGTCGGCATCTTCCGCACGATGAACGGTGAGAGCGACTGGTCTCGCTGGGACCTGCAAACCGCCGAGATGCCGCTCTACCTCGCCAACTCCGAAAAGGGCGACTACAGTGTGATTAAGCACGACTCGCCCGACGGTTCCGACAGCTCGTTCGTCGTCAACCAGGAGTTCACAAAGGACGCCGAGCTCGGCCACCTCCTCCGCACCGAGGACTTCCGCATCGCACTGTCGATGGGATGGAACCGCGACGGTATGAACCAGTCCTTGGCAGCCGGTCTGGGAACGCCCCAGAACATGATGCCGCATCCGTCGACCCCGTACTTCGCGGGTGAAGACGCCAGGACCATGCACGCCGGGCACGACATTGAAGGCGCAAGGGCAATCATAGAGAGCATGGGCTACTCGGACGCCGACGGTGACGGCTACTACGACAGTAAGACCGGCGACGGGCCGATCACGCTGTTCTTCCAGATGCCGGCAAGCTACTACCCGTTTATCGAGTGGCTCCAGTCCGACTGGGCTCAGATCGGCATCAAGATGGATGTCCAGGAAGGTGCCCCCTATGCCGGTCAGCGCAAGGTAGACCCGGACGAGTACTTCGAGATGTTCTCCTCGACCGAGGGTGGCAGCAACCCGTGGTCGTCCGGAAATCAGCGCCTGGTGAACATCGCCCTGCACAACGGTTCGCCGGCCATCGGCCAGTACTTCGCGACACGCGGTGAAGAGGGTATGCCCCCAACCGGCCCGGACCCCAAGTACCAGGATATCTACGGTACGATGGCTCCTGACGGAACCTATCCCGCGGACATCAGTGGCGACATGCTGATGATTCAGGAACAGTACGCGGAGGGTCAGGTCCACTCCATGCTGTCGCCCAGGCGTGTCGAGCTTGGCAAGAGCATGTTCAGGACCAACGCTGAGAATCAGATGAAGATCGGTGGCCTCGCTTACGCCGGCCTCTTCCGCTCGCTGAAGATTAAGCGCAACAACATGCGCAACGTGCCGAAGAACTGGTCGCCCGCAGGCGGTCACCCGATGGAGTGGTTCTACTTCGAGGACGGGATTGATAACCTCAATCACCCGGGCAACAGGTCGAAGCGCTACAGCAGCGTGAGCTTCCTCGATCCGAGCTACTGGGACTAATCGCTGATAGGGAAATAGCTCCGGGCAGCCTCACTGCCTAGAGATCAAGTGCGGGGGCCGGTCGATAATCGACCGGCCCCCGCTGCTTTGTCGAACTCATGTCGAGAGACTGTTTGTGGAGTTAGCGAAAATGCGCCCGCTCAGGCTTGAGGCTGATGATGATCCTGTCCTCGGTGCGAAGCTGGTCCATGCGGGCCTGCACTCGCTCCGGTCGGACGTACCGCCGCACGATGGCCTCCGTAACGGGCCAGATCGATTCGTCGTCGATGATTTCCGCCGTCCCTCGAACCGATACGTACTCCTGCGCCAGCGGTTCCGTTAGTACGCACACGGCCAGACGGGAGTCCCTCATGAGGTGCCGGTACTTCAGCCGTTGCTTCGTCGTCGATATTGCGATCCTGCCATCCTGATAGACGTACCAGTTTGGCGTGAGCTGCGGCATTCCGTCCTGCCCAACGGTGGCGACAACCGCGATCTTCGTCGGCGCGAGGAAGTCGCTTAATCGAGAAAGGTCTTCTCTAGATGGAGTGGCAGACATGTTACTCCTCCCTTTTGGTCGGGCATCGGCCCGGCTGGTGTCGTTGACGAGGGTAGGGCCGAAGCATACCATAGCTCCGTCCGTCGCCGAACCTCCATGACTACTCTTTTATTGGGCGGTATCATTGCTGGAAAAGGGCCGTCTATCTCGTTCGGCCTGAGCCTGTCGAAGGCCCTCTTCGCGGTTCGACGGGCTCTCCACGAACGGACTTAGGAAAGGCCTTGGTTCTTTGGACAATCGCAGCGACATCCCGGCCAGACTCCTTAAGGGTGTATCCAGGTCGTTCTATCTCACGATTCGCGTCCTCCCCGGACCGGTTCGAGGACCGATTCAACTTGCGTACCTGCTTGCCCGCGCCGCGGACACCATCACCGACACCGATGCACTTCCCTCAGATTCCGAGTTGGAGCACCTTAGCCAATTCCGCGCTCGGCTGGAAGACGCGAGCGCCCTGCCCCCAGCTCTGCTAAGTCAAGTGGCAGAGTACCGACGCCAAGATGCCGAGTCCGAACTCCTGAAGGCCTTGCCTGCTCTTTTCGACTCACTCGACAACATGGCCGACGACGACCGCCGGAACGTCCAAAGGACCGTCGACACGCTGGTTCGTGGTATGGAGTTCGACTTGACGACCTTCCCTGCCCCCGAATCGGGACTCATCGGCGCCCTGGACACCCTCGAAGATCTCGACCGGTATACCTATCTCGTTGCGGGCTGCGTAGGAGAGTTCTGGACGGACGTGATGAGCGCCCACGATCCCGCCTTGCGAAGCTGGGACAGAAAGCACATGGTGGAACTCGGCGTCCGCTTCGGGAAGGCCCTTCAGATGACGAACATCATCCGAGACGTTCCCAAGGACTTGAGGGTAGGGCGGTGCTACATACCCCGCGAGATGCTGGAGCCGGTTGGACTGACTCCGGATGACCTGCTGAGTCCCAACGCAATCGAAATCGCGAGACCTCTGATGGCGGCAATGGTGCGTCGCGCGCTCGACTTCTACGTCTCTGCCGATGCATACATTCAGGCCACACCCAGACGAAGCGCGCGACTCCGGCTAGCGATGATATGGCCAGTCCTCATCGGTCTCGCCACGCTCGACCTGCTGCTGCGCAGTCCCAACTGGCTCGAACCCGAGACGCGAATAAGGGTCTCGCGCCACTGGATCTACTGGATGATGGTCCGTTCCGTCCCGTGCGCGTGGTCGAATTCGCTCTTCACGTCGTGGACGAACCGCCTCCGAGCACGTGTCCAAGCTTCCCTGTAAGAGAAGAAAGCGTCGTCAATCTCTTCCTGCCTAGGAAGGACAAGGGCAAAGTTAAACTCACCCCACCACGGGAGAGATACAGTGATGGGGACGCCTTAAGCCCCCGCCATCGCCTCCGCCTTGTACTGCTTCGCCTGCTGGACGATGTCGACACCCACCGTGCCGCTGAACGCGTCTGTGAGCCGCCGTACCGTCGGGCCGATCTCACCGTCGCCAACGGGCAGGGTGTTGAATTTCGTTACTGGCAGGATGAACATCGACGTGCTCGAAACGAACGCTTCGTCAGCCCCGTGTACGTCGTAGGCCTCGAGGTTAGTCTCCTGAAGCGGTATGCCCAGCTCTGCGGCCAAGTCGATCACCGCGCCTCGCGTGACGCCCCGCAGGATGTTTCGACCCTCCGGCGTGTAGATCACGCCGTCCTTGACAATAAAGAAGTTGTTCCCTGTGCCCTCGGTTATGAACCCGTCCTCGTCGCTCAGCAGGGCATATGCCTTCGGGTCGATCTTGTGGGCCTGGAGATTCGCCACCTGGTAGAAGACGCGGCTCCGATTCTTGATCTTCGGGTCGATGTACCTCGCGGGCACCGACTGCTGCTGCGTCAGTATGGAGTGGACGCCGGTGTCATAGTAGTCGGCGATCCCGGCGAGGTGCCAGGTCAGAGGCCACACGTTGATCGAGATGGTTGGCTTGATCCCGTCAGGGAAAACGGACGCATAGAGCCCCAGCGGCCCGTTGGAGACGTTGTGCATGATCTGGTAGTCGACGCCTTCCGGCATGCGGTCCTTGTTGATCTCTATCGTCTGCATCGTGGCGGCCTCCATCTCGTCGATGTCCAGACCACAGTCGATCTCCAGGATCTTGATCCCCGCGTACAGTCGTTCGAGGTGTTGCCGCAGCCGGAAAGGTTCCATGTTGTAGCTCCGGGTCATCTCGAACACCATGTCGCCGAACATCAGCGCCGTGTCGAAAATCGACACCCGCGCCTCCGATTCGGGCACGAAATCGCCGCTCAGATAGACCAATCGTCCTTCCGCCATTCTTCGTTACTCCTCTACGTATTTCGCTGCTTGCATCGTGCTAGAGCCGTGGGTGCGGGCCAACTTATTATCACGATGGTTCCCAGTTATCCTCTATCGTAAACATGACGGCCTTCTTGCCCGTTTCCGGCAAGATCGCGTCATTGACGTACGCAATCACCTCGGCGTGGATGGCGCTCCCCGCCCATGCGGCTCGCTGCTCTTCGCTCTCCCAGAACGAGACGACCTCAAACGTAAAGTCCTGTTCCGGCAGACCTACCTTTGCCGCGGTCTCCCCCTCATACGGTTTCAGCATAACGCCGCGGATGAACCCCGGCTGTTGCGCCATGGCCTTCATCCACCTATCCCGGATTGCTGAGGCTAACTCGGCCTCTCCTCCCGGCTTGGCTGTCAGTCGCATGTTCAAGGTAATCATGGGAGAATCCACCCTTTACATGTCCGGCGGAACTAATGGCAAACCTACCCTTTGCTCGCCGGGCGAACCCGATGGTATCCCACGCTCCAAAGGGGTGTCAACGACGCTTCAGGAGGCTGCAACTGCGGGCTTAGCGACCCCCAAAATGCCCCGATTTACATGCATCAAGATATACGAAACATTTTTCAGTAGTCGATATGCTTGAATTGCATTATGTGTATTCTCGTGCGACTTCTTACGAATTCGGGCGCATGAAACGGAAAGTTGACACGACATCAAGCCTTCATGTACGTTGTACCTAGTCGGGCGAATTGGCTGGGAAAGACTACGTTTATTTGAATCTCTATATCAGTCTGGAGAAAGGAGGATGACATGCTACCGGAAGTAATGCTCAAGAGCGTATCGAGAGATGATGTTGACAGGATTGCATGGTGGCTGCAGGATGATGATTTGTCCAGCCGTTGGTTCGGCCGTTACGGCGTTGACGACCCCGTTCACCCGGGATATGACCCGCGCCATATGCTCGAGGCGAGCGACTGGGAGTGGCGCAGGGCCTTCGGCGACACGCGTCGCGCGATTTATTCTATCTACAACACCGCCGAAGAGCATGTCGGTGAGTGCCAGGTGCAGCTCGACGGGGAGGGAGGAGCGGAGCTTTCCGTTCTCATTGGTAGGAAGGACCTGTGGCATCACGGGTTCGGCACCGCAACGATGCTGGAACTGCTCGACAGGGTGTTCAACACGATGGGTCTTGAGTCGGCTTGGGTGACCGTTCCCGTCCAGAACCGCCCCGCAATTGGCCTATTCGAAAAACTCGGCTTCGTAATAGCCAGCGGAGACCATGTCAAGCATGGAGAGATAGACGTTGCCCACATGACCGTATCGTCGGACCGCTATTCCGCAAGGGACTCGCGAGCGCAGAAGGAGCAGGAGCTCACACCGGTCGTGGCGATTGCCGGATTGCAGGGAAGCGAAAGCGAGGCGCTGGGCCAGGAGGTCGCACGCCTGCTGGACAGCGAGTTCATAGGCGACGAGATCAAAGACCTGCTCAGCGAAAGACTCCAGTGCTCCAGGGCGGAGCTTGAATCTTTCGAGACCAGCCACAAGTCGTTCTGGATGCGCCTGCTGGCTTCAGTAGTCGTGCCCACGGAGGTCACCACGGCCTACGAGAGCGGCTATCACGCCTATGTTCCCAATAGG
>JAPOPA010000255.1 GCA_026713145.1 Chloroflexota bacterium | reverse complement strand
CGTTGGCGCAGCCGCCATGTGCGTCTTCGCCACCTACGACATTCCCAACCAGCAGATTGACGGCTACGACGTTGTAGTCAACAAGCCAAAGACCCAGGCCTACCGCGCGCCCGGTTCGACGAACGTCGCATTCGCGACTGAAACCGTACTGAATGAGATTGCCGAAAAGCTCGGCATCGACCCCATCGACCTCCGCCTCAAGAACGTCGCCACGAAGGGCACCGTTCGTGCCGACGGTGTCAGCTTCCCGCGTATCGGTGCTAAGGAAGTCCTCGAGGCCATGCGGGATCACCCTCACTACTCCGAGCCGCTCGACAGCCCGAACAAGGGCCGGGGCGTTGGGATAGGATACTGGTTTAACGTCGGCTTCAAGTCCGCCGTAAACATAAGCGTCAACCCCGACGGCACAATAAACCTTACCGAAGGCTCCACCGACATCGGTGGAACGCGCGCTTCCGTCGCCATGCAGGCCGCAGAGGTGCTTGGCATCCGAGCCGAGGATGTGAACCCGACCGTGGTCGACACCGACTCCATCGGCCATACCGACGTTACCGGCGGGAGCCGAGTTACCTACGCCACCGGCTGGGCTGCCTACGAAGCCGCACAGGACGTCAAATGTCAGATGATCGCACGCGCCGCACTCATATGGGATGTCGACGCCGACTCGTTGGAGCTGGCTGACGGTGTGTTCCGCTCCAAGGCCGACGAGGAGCTCAACATGACCTTCGCCGAGCTCGCCGAGCAGTTGAACGATACCGGCGGTCCCATCATGGGCCGGGGCGCACTGGACGCGGGGGGTCTTGGCGTTGGAGGAGGGTCCTTCGCCGGCAACGTAGTCGATGTCGAGGTCGACCCCGACACCGGCAAGGTCGACATCCTTCGGTTCACCGTCGTGCAGGACGCGGGCAAGGCCATCCACCCCAGCTACGTCGAAGGACAGATGCAAGGTGGTAGCACACAGGGTATCGGATGGGCGCTCAACGAAGAGTATTACATGCGCGACGACGGTATGATGATGAACTCGACGCTTCTCGACTACCGGATGCCGACTAGCCTCGACCTTCCGATGATCGACACCGTCATCGTCGAGGTGCCCAGCGAGCAGCAGCCCTTCGGCGTTCGGGGTGTCGGCGAGGCCAACATCGTCCCGCCGCCTGCCGCCATCGCCCACGCCATCTACAACGCCTCGGGAGTGAGAATGATGCGGCTACCCATGAACCCCGCCGCCGTCACCGAGGGAAAGATGACCAACGGCAGCTAGCTCAAGTACGCCATTACTCCAGAAACAACCCCATGCCATCCGTATTCGCAGGAGCGGGTTTCAAATCCGCCCCTGCGACTCACCAAGTCGTTATCGACTCAGGAAGCGACTCGTAGATCACCGTGTAGCTGTAGTACCGCTCACCGTCAATCTCACCCGCCTCGGTCGCCGCGACCACGGCGCACTCCGGCTCCGCGAAGTGTCTGCAGTCGGTGAACTTGCCCCCCCCTGCCACTCGCTCGATCTCCGGGAAGAAGTGCCACAACTCAGGCCGTGTGAGACCGCTGAGTCCCCACTCCCTTATTCCCGGCGTATCGACAACCGTCGTCTCCTCGTCGATGCGAAGAAGAGTAGCCCTGGTGGTTGTGTGACGCCCCTGGTCCCTTCCACGCCACGTGCTTATCTCGCCCACTTTCAAGCCGAGTCCCGGCTTCAAGCTGTTGAGTAGCGATGATTTCCCTGTCCCCGACAGCCCCGACAACACCGTGCTCTTCCCGGCAAGGTGCCCTCTGAGTTCGTCCATTCCGTCCCCCATCGTCGTCGAAGTGACAACGATAGGGTAGTCAAGGTCGTGATACGGCGCGAGCGAAGTCTCGAACTCCTCGGCATCCTCGATGAGGTCGCCCTTCGTAACGCAGATCACCGGATCAAGCTCGTGAACGTCTGCCGTCACCAGGTACCTGTCGACCAACTCCGGCCAGAATGCGGGCTCGCGCCACGACGCGACGATTAGCAGCTGGCCGACGTTTGCCGCAACGATCTGCCGCAGATATCCCTTGAACGATGTTGGCCGCGTTAGGATCGAGTCACGTTCCAGTAGCTCCTCGATGGCGAAGCCCCCCGCGCCGTCCTCCGCTATGACAACGCGGTCTCCAACTGCCACGGGATTGACGAAGCCGGTCTCTTGGTCCTTGAGCGACTCTCGAATGTGACACTCGGTCGACTCTCCGCCAACCTCCACCACGTAGAGGCTGCCGTGCACCGAGGTCACCAAGCCTAGCAGCTCCGAAACGTCATCGTCCGACCGGTATTCTTCTTGCGGCGTACCGAGCCATGCGCGTTCGCTCTCCTGCACAACCTGCCTTCGCCGCTCCCTCTCTGCAGGTGAACCAACCCGCTCTTGCTGGTCGTACGACAGGTCGTCCCAATCGCCGCCTGCGTCACGCCACGACTGTTTTCTCCTAGGCTTCCTCGTTTTTGGGGCTCGAACGACCCGCTTCTTCCTTGGACTCACAGTACCTTCCGGCTTGATGATGGCCGTATTATGTGCGTTAATCGAACGAAGAAGCAACGGTAGCCCCTTACCCCTGTATGGTGAAGAGCCTTGAAAATCGTAGACTTGCGAAGCGACACAAAGACCCTGCCGAGTACGGAAATGCGCGTGGCGATCGCCGAGTCCGAGCTTGGCGACGCCGACGAGGGCGAGGACCCCACAGTAAACCGCCTCGAGGCGATGGCAGCCGAGCGACTCGGCAAGGAAGACTCCGTCCTGGTTACCAGCGGAACCCAGGGCAACATGGTCGCCATCCTCTCGCAGTGCGTGCGTGGCGATTCCGTCATTGTCGGTCGCAACACCCACATCAACCTTGGAGAGGCGGGCGGCCTCTCGGCCCTCGCCGGCGTGACCATGCACGCTCTCGAAAACACCCCCGACGGTGGGCTCGACCCCGACGATGTCCGTAGCGCGATCAATCACGACAGCCGCGACTGGCCGAAGACCGGCATGGTCTCGCTCGAAAACACTCAGAACCTGCTCGGCGGCCTCGTACTTGATAGGTCAGACGTCGAGCAGGTGGCCGATGTCGCCCACGAGCACGACCTGCCCTTCCACATCGACGGCGCACGGTTGTTCAACGCTGCAGTCAGCGTCAACATCCCCGTCAGCGATCTCGTGGCCGCCGCCGACACTGTCACCTTCTGCCTCTCCAAGGGGCTGGCCGCTCCCGTCGGCTCCGTGCTGTGCGGAAGTCGTGAGACCATCGAGGAGGCCCGCCGCTGGGTAAAGTACCTCGGAGGCAGCATGAGACAGGCTGGCATAATCGCCGCCGCTGGCGTCTACGCCCTCGATAACATGGTCGACCGCCTCGCTGAAGACCACGACAACGCCCAGCGCCTTGCGAAGGGACTGGCAGCAATTCCAGGCCTGGAAATAGACCCCGAACGGGTCCAGTCAAACATCATGTTCTGCCACGTCGATCAGGCCCACTCCGCGGAACTTGCGTCACTGATCGACGCCGAAGGCATAAAGTTCTACGATATCGGCCCCGAGCTGGGCTGGCGCTTCGTGACTAGCTACGGCATCACCGCCTCCGACATCGACCACGCCCTCAATGTCATCGACTCCGTCGTCCGCGACTACCACCGTCGCTCAAACGGCCGCTCACCTAAAGCCTGACCCACCTCCAGTAGACGGCTCTAGCCCCCTACGCTGCGCCCAAGTCCCCAAGCTCGTACCGGACCGCCAGCGTCTGCAGCTTCTCCCATGTCGACTCCTCGACCTCTATGCCGTGCTCGAGGCCATGTACGGTCCTCAGATGCTCGATCTCACCGGGATAGTAGACCTGGTCGAACCCTTGGGCCGGCGGCGTGCTCTTGAGGTATTTGGCAAACTCCGTCACTTCTTCCTTAAACGTTTCGAGCGAGCGGAAGGCCTCCACATTGAACACCGCCATGAAGCAGCCGTCATTGTGCCTGCCCGTCGGGTCGACCCCGAATCCCAGCCCCGTGAGTAGCCCGGAGAAAATCTCGACGATTGCCGACAGCCCGTACCCCTTGTGCCCCTCCGTTCCTCCGAGCGGTAGAATCGTTCCGCCATCCGAATAGACGTTAGGGTCGGTCGTCGCGTTGCCGTCATTATCGAGAATCCACCCCTCCGGTATTTCCTTGCCACGCGCAATTGCCAGGCTGATCTTCCCTGCGGCAACTGCGCTCGTCGCCATGTCGATGAACAACGGACCCTCGAGGTTGCTCGGCATCGCAAAGCAGATAGGGTTCGTGCCTAATCGCGCTTCTCGCCCCCCGAACGGCACGCCTCCCTTCGCCGCCCTCCCGGAGTCCGCCGTCATCATGCCGATCAACCCCGCCTTCGCCGCCATAATCGGGTAAGCCGCCACCCGGCCGACGTGACCCTGCCGGTATACCGTCGCTGCCGCCACCCCGCTCGCTGCGGCTTTTTCGATAATCTCCCCCATAACGAATTTCGACACGTGATACCCGAATCCCCAGTTGCCGTCGACGACCATCGTCGTCGCCGTCTCACGCACAACGTCCATCGGCGCGCCGCAAACGATGTGCCCCACTTCGATACGCTCGATGTACGATGGTATCTGGATGATCCCGTGAGAATCGTGGCCCGCAAGATTGGCCCCGACCACTCCATCGGCTACCGATTCGGCCTCGTCCTCGGTGGCGCCGGCTCCCATGAGCAGGTCTCGCGTGATTCGTTCAAGTCGGTCGGCTGGTACGATTGGCATATTGGGCTGCTCCTTATTCCAATGGTTTCTTCAGTACGTAGATGATGAAGTTTGGAACACGGGGTTCGTCGTCAAAGTTTGGGTGTCGGGCCAACTGGTCTTCGGAGGGGACCGGCTCATGCAGTCCCTCTAGCACAAAACCTGCATCAAGAAATGCGGTCACGTATTTGGAAAGCGTCCTGTGCATGTTGATGAAAGGAACGCGCATCCACAAAAACTCGCGCTCCCCTTCCTCCGTGTAGTTGTCCACAGGGTAGAACAGCTTCCTCGAACGGTCACTGATCCAGCCGTCGGTACTCTTCACAGCGGTCCGCATCGGGTGGATGTTGCAGACGATAAAACTCCCGCCGGGACACAACACCCTGTACGCCTCTTGAATGGACCGGCGATAGTCCACCAAATCGACGAGCACGATATAGGACACTGCCAGATCGAAGGTGCCGTTAGGGACTTCCTCAAGGTCTTCTGCATCACCGACGAGATACGTTTCCTTTTCGCTTCCAACGTTGCGCGCCTGTTCAATCAGCGCCTCCGTCAGGTCGACGCCGGTCACCTCTGCGCCCAGCTCGGACAGGAGCCGGCAGAATCGACCCTCGCCGCAGCCGATGTCGATTACCGACCTGCCCGACACGTTTCCTAGCGCGTCCAGCATCCACGTGTCAAGAAATCCCGTGCGCACTGCCTGGTCCGCCTCGATCCAGTCCTGGGCATTCTGCGTCCACTGGGCGCGAAGGCGGCTCTTGAGGTCCATGTGGCTCCTTCAAGTTGCGGAAAACGCAAGATCGGCGATAATACGAAACCCGAACATTATACGGCCCCGACAAGGCCCGCGACAGGAGGTTCACCAACTTGAGTGAACGCGAGATCAACATCAAGGCAGGGCAGGTGACAGTGAGCGCCGCTCTGAACGAAACCGACACCGCCGCCGCGATCTGGGACGCTCTGCCCATCGAGGCGTCCGCCAACACATGGGGAGATGAGATCTACTTCGGCATCCCCGTCTCCGCCGGCGACGAGATTGGACAAGAGATCGTCGAGCTCGGAGACCTTGGCTACTGGCCTCCCGGCAACGCGTTCTGCATGTTCTTTGGCCCCACGCCCATGAGCAGAGGCGACGAAATCCGTCCCGCAAGCCCCGTTACCGTAATCGGACGAGTGCACGGCGACCCGACGGTGCTCAAAAGGGTGGGATCCGGCGCACCGGTCCAGATAGAGCGAGTTTGACCTAAACTACTCCATGCCTCACCATTAAGATGGAGGAGTTCAGTCAATTCTAGGTTGAAGCATGTAGGCAGGAGTCCAAAGACCGTCATTCCCCCGAAAGCGGGAATCCGGCATCAGCTACATAGGTACCCCCTCCACCGTGCCATCTTGGTTTAGCCTTACCCTCAACTTTTGCAAGCGCACCCGGACTCATCAGCGAAACAACTAATGCCAATGATGAGATTTAGCGACACACTCCGCGAACACGCCTCCAAGATCTGGGAACGGGAACATCAACACCCGTTCGTCGTCGAGTTGGGCGACGGCACTCTTCCTCTGCAAAAGTTCCAGTGGTACATGAAGCAGGACTACCTGTTTCTGATCGAGTTCTCCCGCGTCATAGCCCTCGCTGTCGCCAAGGCCGAGACCCTCGAAGACATGGGCTGGTTCGCGCGATTGCTCCATGAGACCCTGAACACCGAGATGTCGCTCCACGTCAGCTTCTGCGAGGACTTCGGCAATTCCGAGAGCGACCTCCTTGCAACTCGCCTGTCGCCGACCACGCTCGCCTACACCGACCACATGATCGCCAACGCTCACTCCGGCACGATTGCGGAAGTTGCCGCCACACTGCTCCCGTGCTCATGGGGCTACGCAGAAATCGGTCAAGCGCTTGAGGCCCACGGTAAGCCCACGCACCAACCTCTCTACTGCCGGTGGATCGAGATGTACAGCTCACCTGAATTCGGAGAGCTGGCCGAATGGCTCCGTTCATTTATCGATCGGACGGCATTGGGACTTTCGGACGCCAAGCGGGAGCGACTGATTGAGATATTCGTCACGAACAGCAATTACGAGTACCTCTTCTGGGATGCCGCTTACCGGATGGAGGACTGGCCCGTCTAATTCACAACTGATTCCGAATTGCTTTATACGTGCACACGGAACATGTGATACGAATAGCGTAATAGAATGCCCAAAAAGTACCTGTAAGCGCTCTTCAGCCGGCTCAATAGAACGTTTGCTCCCGGCAATTCGCCCGTGATGAGGATAAGGCGTAGCGTTCCTTTATCGAATTCGTGCTCTAATCGATATTCTTCGTAAAGATTCACTCAATTGTCTTGACAACGAAATTCGTAACGAAGTATCATTCCGTCCTTAGTGAGCATACTGATTTCGTAACCTCGAGCTCAGAAAGAGGGAGGTGACTCAAATGGTTTCATTCAAAGCATGTTCTCGGTGCAACGGGGACGTAGTAACTAAAATGGATATGTACGGACGGTTCAACGAGTGCCTCCAGTGCGGGCATGCCGTAGATCTTCCGACACAGAGAGCCGTGTTTAACTGGACCAAGGGCCGACTCAAGCCGGGTCGCCCCCGCAAGGACGCCGCACGGAAAGATGCTGCATAGTTTGAACGGCTAATACATCCGACGCAAACGAGACAGCACCCCGGCGGACAGGGTGCTGTCTTTACGTCAGGTGAACGTCCAAAATCAAATGTTGACAGGGGTCACACACCGCCGTAAACTAATTCCGGCATAAAAATTCATGTCATAATGTTCACTATTAGGAGGTAACAGAAAATGGAAACGTCGATACTGGAATCGCAGGCTGTCGCTGAGACGGGGATTGCCGAGATGCCGAATTGCAACCACCAGTGGATGATCGACTCGCCCAACGGCCCTCAGAGCAGGGGCGAATGCCGGCTCTGCGGCGCTGAGCGATACTTCCAGAACTACATCGAGGGCTCCAGCTGGGGCTACAACGTCACCCTCGACCAGCTTCGCGGCGACAACAACCGCCTACCGGTGAGCACTCCCGAGCGCTCCAAGACCAGCCTCGCCGAGGAATTCTAGACCTACAAACTCGTCAGCTAGACTCCGCGTTCGATCACCGGACTCGGAGTCTTTTTCGTTTCCCAGGTCTCGCTTGATCTACCGGAAAAGGTCATTCGCCCGCTCCCTGACCATTTCCCTCGCACTCCCGTCCCCCGGTACGTATCGTACCCCTCTCGCAATGGCGACGGGTATCTGGTCAACCTTGCCCATCACCAGTTCCGATGCCGCGGCCACCTCATCAGCCACGGCGATTCTCGTCGCAGACATCATTTTCAACTGCGTATCAGGCTCCCCTCGGTAGTCCATAAACGGGTCCATGCCTGCCACACCGATAGCGAAATTCACGTGCCCCTCCCGCCAGGCGCGCCCGAATGTATCAGTGACGATTACGGCAAGCTCCTTCAACCCTGTCCCACTCCTGAAGCGTTCCATCAGTTCTCGCGCCGACCCGTCTGGATCTTCAGGAAGCAGCGTCACCGTATTGTCGCCAACGACATTCGAGGAATCTATCCCTGAATTCGCGCAGACGAATCCCTGCGGCGTCTCTGTGATCAATATGCCCCTGTCGGGGTCTTGCCTCACAATGCCTACGCTCTCCCGAAGCACTAGCTCGATCAGACGGGGATCACGCCCGGCACGATGGGCGAACTGACGCGCGAATGCGGAAGGCTTGATCACGGCAAGACCGACCGTGCGCCCCTCCGCTTTCGAGACGATCTTCTGTGTCACGACGACGATATCGCCGCGCTCCAACGGAGTCCCTTGCCCCACGCTCGCGGTCAGAATCATCTCGGCAAGGTCACTGCCCCTGGTAACCTCCGGCAGCCCGCCCATGCCTATGAAACGTGCCTCACTGATGCCTGATGATGGAACAACGGAATCGTTCATCATGCGGTGCGTTATATCACCGGGCACCTTGCCGGTCAACGGGCCAACTCCATCGCCGTGATATACTCGAGCCCCACTTTAGTTCAAGACATGAGATTCGTCATGCAGCTCTTGAGAAGCCTCCTGTTCGTGCCGGGCAACCGAGCTAACATGCTGGACAAAGCAGTCGGACTTCGGCCCGATGCCGTCGTCCCCGACATGGAAGACTCCGTCCCCATGGCCGAAAAGGCGAATGCGCGACAGATGGTATCCTCCTTTCTTCCGAGGCTTGCGGAGGCAGGCCATCAAATCATCCCGCGGGTCAACGGCCTCAGCACCGGTCTCATGGGAGACGACTTAGCGGCAGTGATCGGCCCCCACATAGCTGGAGTCTCGGTCGGCAAGGTGGCTAATGCCGACGACGTCCGACGAATTGCCGATTCCGTCGGCCAAATGGAGATCGCCGCCGGTGTTCCTTTCGGCGCCACCGCTCTGGTGCTCTGGGTCGAAACGGCAAGCGCCATTGTGAACGCCTACTCAATCTGCAATGCCTCGAAGAGGGTCTTGGCCGTCGCTTTTGGTGGGGAGGACCTCACGAATGACATGGCAATTCCCAGGACGGAATCAGAGCAAGAGATAATGTACCCTCGCAGCGTCGTGGCCGTTGCCGCCCGTGCTGCCGGAGTGCTCGCTCTCGAGACGCCGTACTTCAACTACAAGAACGACGAGGGCCTGCGACGAAATTCGACATCTTCCCGCAATCTTGGCTTCCGAGGACGGTTTGCAATCCACCCCGCACAGATAGAAGGAATCAATGCCTCCTACATGCCCGCTGAAGAGGAGGTCGACCACGCCCGTCGCGTTGTCGACGCCTTCACCGAGGCGGAAGCACAGGGCAGTGCGGCCACGTCCCTTGACGGCATGGTCATCGACGTTCCCGTCGTTGAGCGCGCCCGCAAAGTCCTGGCCGCTGCGCAATCCACCCCCAAATAGCAATTCGAGAAAACGCCAATGGACAAAATAATTCTCAGCGGCATGGTGTTCTACGGCTTCCACGGCATGAGCGAAGCCGAACAGGAACTCGGCCAGAGGTTTGACGTCGACCTCGTAGTGCAGCTCGACCTCAGCAGTGCGGGTGCTTCCGACATGCTCGAGGATACCGTCAGCTATACCCACCTCTACCGCACCGTCAAAGAGATCGTGGAAGGTCCGAGCCGTAAGCTTCTCGAAAACGTCGCCGAGTCCATTGCCGAAAAGATTCTCAAAGAGTCTAGCGTGGCCTCCGTCGGCGTCACGGTAAAAAAACCAAAAGTTCCCATGAAGGGGAGCGTCCTCGACTACGCCGCGGTCGAAATCGTTCGTAGGCGCTAGCGCGAGCCGCCGGAGTCTCCCACGGGCTATGCTCGGCGGGTGGAAAGGACCAGACCGAGCCTCCGTCCCGGAGCTGAAGCGACGCCAAATCTCGCGTTTTGTCGCTTATTCTCGGAAAGTGCCGCCCGGAGGGGTTGCGATGGGGAAAGTCGGAAATGACTGACCCTTGCGGTCCTCGTCGTCAATTGAACTAGAACGGCGACGACTGTTAGAATGCCCTCCAGTCTTGAGATAGGGAGGGAGGCTATGCCCGTAGTTAACATTCAACTGCTTTCCGGCAGGTCGAAGGAGCAGAAGTCACAGATGGCGAAGGCGGTCACGGACGCAATCGTGGACATCGCCGGTGCTAGGCCTGAGGGAGTTCACGTCATCTTTTCCGATGTCGAAAAGGCCGATTGGGCCAACGCCGGAGTCTTGATGGAGGACAAGTAAGCAACCGTCACTCTTGGGCCATGACGCCGCCATTGAAGGTGTGTCCATGGTTGGCCGCCAAGCCGTTCGCCATGCGGTTCCCGGCATTGCGACGCTTGCTTTTCAATTGACACTCGAAGCGAAGCTCCTTTATAGTTGATCTACGGTTTGGCAACGTAGCTCAGTCGGTTAGAGCGGGCGCTTCATAAGCGCTAGGTCACTGGTT
>JAPOPA010000135.1 GCA_026713145.1 Chloroflexota bacterium | reverse complement strand
CCCGCCGGGTAGGCTGCCTCGGCAGCCGGCGCCGCCGCTCTGGCAGCCGCCGGAGCTGCAGGATCCGCCGGTTCTTCGGCAGCGCAGGCTATGCCTACGACAGCCAGAACCGCAGCCGCGAAGACGGCCGCGATACTATGCTTCCTATACTTCGTTCTCATAGTAGCTCCCTTCTGCTCTTCCATATCTAGACTTGCTTTGGACACACGTTTACCAAATCGGGAAGGACTATATCTTCCTATTCGGAAAATGTCAACACTGCATCGGCGCTCTATGCCTCTATTTAAGCCGAGGTAATCGCTCATATCGACTGCCACCGACACGACCTATCACGAAATTGGACTATGGACTATTGGCCGGGGATTACTCTCAGAGCAGTGACCGTTCTCGAAGCCACGGTACAACGTCATCGAGTGCAGAGTCGGGCACTCTCGTGCCGTCGTGGCCGGGAATTTCCATCAAATCGTGCGTGAAGCTGCTCAAGGCGTCTTGGCTTGCGTAGGTTTCCTTCAACGCGTCCGTGAGCAAAGTTATCCACTTCTGCCCGACCCTTTGGTCGTCGTACCCAGTCTGGATGAATACAGGACGGGGTGGGAATCGTTCGATGAGTGGCACGAGGCTGTTCTGCATCACGATTTCGTTGTCGTCCATTCCGGCGAATTCCGACATGCGCGGCCAATGGATCACGGGCTGATGTGCGACGGCAGCCGATACTTCGGGATTCAGGGCCATGGAATGCAGGATCGCAAAGCCATGCCTTGAACTGCCCATCACCACTACCCTGCCCGGTCGAGTGTATCCCCGAGCCAAAGCATGGTCGATGACGGCCCTGAGTCGGGCCTCCATGCGGGCAAAGCCGTCCTCCCCTCTCCCGGCCCTATCGGCCAAGAGTCTGAGGTCGTCGTAGTGTCCGCCGTGCACCAGAAGAATACCGGCCCCTGCGGCTGTGAGCCTGTCGAGCCATTGGGACATGACGTTCGGCTTCTCCTTCAGAGCCGCAGGATTGGCCACGACATTCTTCGCCTGTGTGAGAATCAGACACAAGGTCGCGTCACCACCGGAGTCCGAGTCCGGGTTCAGGTTGCACAAAATCTCTTCGTTCTCGGACTTGAGGGTGTATGGTTTCCACGCCTCTCGAATGTACTGTCTCGATTCACCGTCCGACACCGAATCAACTCCCCTTAATGTCTTGTCTCGACCACAATTGTTTCAGGCGCAATGTTTGAATACAATAGCGCCCCGCAAGAACCCGACCCGGAGGTTGTAGGTGACTAAGGACGCACAAATCACGGACGAGCAGTTGGATGTACTGAGCGACATCCCTACCCAGACGATAATCGACGCTCTTTGGGCCCAGGATTACCCCTCGACGATGATCGAGGGAGCGCGCCCCCTGCGTACAGGGCAACGCATGGCAGGGCGGGCGATCACGCTTCGCTATGTTCCCCACCGCCCCGATCTTGCAGAAGACAAACCGAAGGGAGACAGGTCGGCGGAATACGTTGCATTCGAGCTGTGCGGTCCCGGCGAGGTCTTGGTAATCGATGCGTTGGGCTGGAAGTACAGCTCCGTAGGCGGCGACATCAAGTTTTTCCGCCTCTTCCAGAGGAAGGTGGGAGGCCTCGTGACCGACGGGTCGGTGCGAGACAGTGTTGCCCTCAAGGAATACGGGTTTCCCGTATATTCCTACTCTACTACCGCTAAGCAGGGCCCCTCCGATTTCTGGCCCTGGCAGGTCAACGACGCCATACATTGTGGCGGGGTGCTCGTCAGGCCGGGCGACGGCGTGGTTGGCGACGACGACGGCGCGGTAGTAGTCCCACGGGCGTTGGTGGATGAGGTCATCAGGATGGCAGAGGAGCGACACGCCGTGGAAGAGGTCGTCAAAGCACAACTCGCCATCGAGGACGTGTCGCCGGGTAAGTACTACCCGTTCAACGACCGCACCTGGGAACTGTATGAAAGGAAGACCGGGAAGAAGCTGAGTGGATAGAGTAGCCTAGGTCACGACATCCGCAACACTTGAGTATGGCAAGGAGACGCACATGGAATTCATTGGATCGAACCTCGACAGGCCGTTCAGTTCAGCCGTCATCCACAGCGGGAGGGTATTGGAGACCGTCCTGACGGGAATGAAGCCGGGCACGACGACTCCCGTTGAAGGCGGAGCGGCAATGGAGTTACGTGAGATATTCCGACAGCTCGACGAGGTTCTCGCGACGGCCGGTGTAGACAAGACCAGCGTATGCTCCGCGCGCATATACCTTCAGCACGTCAACCGCGATGTCGGCGAGATCAACATAGTCTGGAAGGAGTACTTCGGCACGCACCCGGCCAACCGGCGCTGCTACGGTGTCGAACTTCAGTCCGGGATGCTCGTTGAGGCCGGCTTCGTGGCCGAGTTGCCGGACTAATCTTTCGCAGCGCCCGAGGGCATGAATGGACTTCGGAGGGTTTTTGAACCGCCTGGGTCTGTCCTAACGGGGCGTATGACTCTTGATCACGGTTCCCCACCCTTCTCAAGGCGGTTGTCTAGTAACGTCGGCTGGGAGTATCCTGAAAGCCAATCTTGCAGCTCAGGAGGACGAGCTTGGTTCGAGCATTCATCTTGATCGAGATCGCGGCAGGCTACTCAACTTCAGTAGTTGACAGCCTGTCCGGGCAGAGTGGAATCGTCGACGTGGTGCGCGTAACCGGTCCTGTGGACGTGATTGCTATCGTAACAGCCCCCACCATCAGGGGGGTAAGTGATCTCGTCGGCGAAAAGGTCCATACGCTTCAGGGAGTCATCCGCACGACCACGTGCGTGGCGCTTCAAGGCTCGTAGGTACAGGCGTAGGCCCAGTTGCCCAACACTCGCCCGGTGATGGGCAGGTGCTTTCGTACCCGAGAGTCCGGTGTCAGGACTGCTCGGTTGCGCCGGTGGTGTCCGCCACCTCGTCCCATTCGTCGTCTGACTGCCACTCGTCCCCGATCCGATTGCGGCGGCGGTGACCTAACAGAGCGTGGGCGAGCACGAGACCGCAGAGTCCACCCATTCCGAACACCAACGCCGTGTCGCCGGGATTATAGTAAACGGTCAGTCCTGCCAAGGCGGCGTAACCGAAGACAACATTCAGCAGCGATGAGTATGGCAGCTTCTGGCCGCCGAGGGCCACGATCGATGCCAACGCAACGCTGATAAATCCATGAATCGGGAACAGCGTCAAAATCGACCCGCCCAAGGTGACAAGGCCGTCGCCACCCCGAAAGCCGGTAAACATCGACTTCCAATGCCCGAGAACAGCCGCGCCAGCGGGAAGCAGCACCCAGGGGCTCTCCACTCCCATGACATTGGCGAGAAGGATTACTAGGGCCCCCTTGGCCATGTCACCGAGGAAAACCATTACCGCGGGCAGCTTGCCCACGTTGCGCATGACGTTCGAAGCGCCGGGCAGCCCCGTGCCGACCTCGAAGATGTCAACGCCGCTGTGACGTTTGCTGATGAGGTAAGCCAGCGGGATGGCCCCTAGCAAGTAGCCGCCGGCGGTTGCAATTAGCACTGTCGGCAGGCTGCCGAGGAAATCTCCCAAGACTAGTCACTCCTCACAGAGTTATGCTGATTATATATCCGGCCTTGCCATACGCGCCATAGGTTATAGGTGCTGAATTCTCCGCTTCTTTCCCCTCGGAGGCTCTACTCGTTAATGTGACGCTACTCCCGAGGCCTGTGCCTTCATGAGGCCGAAGCGCACGAATTGGCCCTGACGGGCTATAATGGGGTGTCGAGACCGTTAAGGCGTATTGGAGACTCGAATGGCATGGGTGCGGCTGATGTACTGGAAGGAAATTCCTGTGCAGGTGCAGGCTGTGGACGGTCCCGAACAGATCTCCCAGCCCCTCGATGACCGTTTTCAGCAAGGGGCAGACGCCATCTCGATGTTCGATGGCAGCGCGGGGACGGACGAATACCTCATGGCCTGGAATTGGAGTGAGCAATTCGAGGTGGAAGGAACGGTCAAGGAGGCGGCGGATCAGACTGCGGCGCGTTACAACAGCGGGTTTCCAACCGATTTCGTGGCACGCATCCGCGACCTTCACAACGCAGGCGAGCGCGAGCCCACTCCCGGCGCAATAGACAACTGGATGAACGGCGGCTGAGGAAATCCGATGGAACAACCGACCATACTCGAACGACTGGCAAAGGGTGACGTCCTAGTCTCCGACGGAGCTACGGGCACCTACCTCCAAGCCAATGGCCTGGAGCCGGGCGGCTGTCCCGAAGCGTTCAACGTCGACCAGCCGGAGATCATCCGCAGGATGGCCGCGGACTACTTCAACGCCGGGTCGGACATGGTGCTGACTGCATCATTCGGAGGGTCGCGGTTCATGCTGGACAAATACGGCTATTCCGGCCATGCACACGAGTTCAACCGTTTGGCCGCTATGCACGCCAAGAGCGTGGCTTCGCAGTGGCACTTCGTGGTCGGCTCCGTCGGACCCACGGGAGAGATTCTCGACAGTAACGGAGGCACGACTGCTGAAGACGAAATTTACGACGCCTTCGTCGATCAGTTGACAGGGCTGGAGGAGGGAGGAGCCGACGCGGCCGTCATCGAGACCATGATCTCAGTCGAGGAGGCGCTCCTTGCAGTCAGGGCCGCGAAGGAGCACACGAGTCTCGTGGTAATGTCTACACTGATGTACGACAAGGGCCCGCGCGGTTGGTTCACCATGATGGGCGACACGCCGGCCTCTGCTACCAAGCGGCTTCAAGACGCAGGCGCAGACGTGGTAGGGACGAACTGCGGCAACGGCAGCGACCGCATGGTCGAGCTCGCCAAGATAATCAGGGAAACGTACGACGGCTACATGCTGGTCCACTCGAATGCCGGCATTCCGGAGATCAGGCAGGGGCAGATTGTCTACCCTGAAACACCGGAGTACATGACCGAGCGGTTCCTGAAGCTTATGGAAGTTGGCGTCATTATTGTCGGCGGCTGCTGCGGGACAACGCCCAAGCACATCGAACGATTCGCCGAAGCGGTCCATGACCGCGACCCCGTCGGATACCCGGTAACCGTATCCTAGTCAGGGGATTCGCAGCGAGGAGGAGAGACATGACCAGTCTGAAGAACGCCCGGAGAGGCAGAGTGCGCGAGGTGATTGCTACCTACGGGAAGTGCATGGAGCTCATCCCCATGGACCCCAATTTCCACGAGATCACCGTAGGACTCTACGTGAAGAATGGCATAGGCACGATATGGACGTTCAGCGGGAAGTCGGGTGTCGAAGGGCGAGTCGAGCAGATACGTGACCAACTCGTCGAGCTGGGGGGGATGGTCCCAGTCGAGGACACCCACAACCAGGCCAAGTTCCCGGACGGTGAGATGTACGACCGGCCGCTCCGGTTCCTGCTCAGGCAGGCAGTTGAAAAGCCGTACGGCACCCGACATCCCGACGGCCGCGTCGAGATCAAGGACCTTCGCTCTCCGCTTCAGATCATCGCCACGCCGGAGGACATGGATGGACGCTGGATCTATCGCATCACCACTGAAGGCGAGTACAAGAATCCTACTATGCGAGTCCGTGCAGTCACGCAGGGCTTCGTGCGCTATGGTGAGATGGAAAAGGTTGATGTTGACGCCGTCACCTTCCCACACGGCGGCCGAAGGGACGGCCTAATCCGCCTCATCCTTCCCTACGCCCGCAACGTCACCGGTACCGCCGACATGCTCGAAGCCGAGGCCCTCCGCGGCCAGATGACCACGGGCACGCTGGGCTTCGCACAGACGTAAAGTCAAGTGATGCTCTCCAATGTAAGAGCTCCCAAATGTAAGAAAGGAGACACGCCATGCCACTCGAAGAGACTATGACGCCTAGAGAGCGGGTACTGAATGCCCTCGAGGGCAAGCCGGTGGACAGGACGCCGGTCTCGAATCCCACGAACGTGGCTACCGTCGAGCTGATGGACATGGTTGACGCGCCTTTCCCGGACGCCAACCGCGACCCGGAGATGAACGCGCGTCTCGCCGCGACGGGCTACACGGAGCTCGGCTTTGACTCGATCATGCCCTACTTCACTATAATCCAGGAGTCCTCAGCGCTCGGCT
>JAPOPA010000140.1 GCA_026713145.1 Chloroflexota bacterium | reverse complement strand
GGCCGGGGGGTACGCGTGCGAGAGCGCCGATGCCTTCGAACTCCGGGTAGAGGTTGAGGATCGTCGTCGCAGCGCCGATGCCTGCTCCCATGATGCCGATGGCAAGGCCGAACCGAATGCGCGTCCAGTCACGTTGGACGAGCTCCTGCTCAGCCAGTCTCAGGGCCTGCGGGCCCGCATCCGATGCTAATGCCATACTCGACTCACTCTCTATTCGTCTCGTCCGCCGTCGCTTCCGCGTGGAACGCGAAAGTGGTCTATTCCGCCGAAAATGATAGCACAATGGCCCGTTAGTCAACTATCGGGCTCCCTCTTTTCTGTTTCTCAGCCCCATGGGCGAATTGCCAAGTCCGATTTCATGCGGCATTTGAGCTTTGAGAATACGCGTGATACGCTCAATCGGCATCCTGACCGGTGGAGCCATCGAGCGAATGACTTCTGCCGCATCGAAATCCAAGGCGTCCGCAGCGGCAATGCGGCTCTCCATGGCCGCAGAGAACTACCTGCTCTCCATCTATCAGCTGGAGGAGCTCGGTCGCCGTGTGTCGCCATCCCAGCTTGCCGAGCAGCTCAAGCGGCTGCCGGAGGGCGAGGGGCTGGGAACGTCCCTGCCGTCGGTCACGGGCATGCTGCGGCGGCTCACTCGCGAAGGGCTCATCGAGATGGACAAGAACAAGGAGATCGACCTGACGAAGCTCGGTCGAGAGGCTGCGGAGAGCATGGTCAGGCGGCATCGACTCGCCGAGCTCCTCGTCGTGGACGTTCTCGATGTCGATCTCTGCAACGCTCATGAGGAAGCGCACCGGCTGGAGCACGCCATGTCTCCATTGCTGGAGGAGAAGATCAGGCAGAAGCTCGGCAATCCGAAGGCGTCGCCATTCGGCGATCCCATACCCGGAAGCGGGCACGCTGCCTCGAACGACTCCATACTCCTGAGCGAGGCCGTGCAGGGCAACGAATACACCGTGGACAGAATTCCCGAAGACGATCAAGCGCTACTCGAGTACCTCGTACCCTTCGGGTTCATCCCCGGGCGCGGGGTGAAACTCACAGAGGCGGCGCCCTATCGTGGGGTCATCAAGCTGGAGTGCGACGGTGAGGAAGTCGTAGTCGGCTATGAGGTTGCCGAGCGGATCTGGCTGCATCAGACAGACTAGCGACGGGACAACGCAACGCCTCTCGCGAACCTCTAAAGACAGCCCGGCTTGCGGTCTCCAATGGCGGAAAGCACGACCGATATGAAGCCAAGAAGTCGCTCGCGGCTGCGCCGCTTACTTGACGGCTGGATGGCGATTGCGCATCTCATCGGGACCGTGCAGATGGTCGTTCTGCTCACCGTTGTCTACTGGGTGTTCATCCCGCTCGTGTATGTCCCGTACGGCCTGATCTCCGACCCGCTCCGTCTGCGACGTCCGGCAGGGACGGGATGGCGAGAGCGAGAGGTCCTCGACGACGTTTCTGACGATATGACGCGGCAGTGGTGAAGGGGCGCGGCCATGCGAGTCCTCGGCATCTCCTGCTACTTCCATGACGCCGCGGCGTGCCTGCTGGAGGACGGCAAGCTCATCGCGGCAGCCGAGGAAGAGCGGTTCACCCGGATCAAGCACGACCCGAGCTTTCCCACGCAGGCCATTCGCTTCTGCCTCGAACAGGGCGGAATCGAAGGCCCTGAGCTTGATTACGTGGTGTTCTTCGAGAAGCCGTTCGTGAAGTTCGAGCGGCTGCTGATGACGGCAGTGTCCGGCTTTCCCAAGACCTACATGCAGTTCGTCGACGGGATGAGGTCATGGCTGTTTGACAAGCTGTGGATCAGGAGCCGCATCGAGAGTGCGCTGGGGGTCAACAAGCAACGCATCCTGTTCTCCGACCATCATGTGTCGCATGCCGCGAGCGCGTACTTCTGCTCGCCGTTCGACAGGGCGGCAACGCTGACCTTCGACGGAGTGGGCGAGTGGGCGACGGCGACTATCGGCATCGGTGAAGGTCACTCGCTGACCGTCAAGCGTGAGATGCGATTTCCTCACTCCCTGGGACTGGTATACAGCGCGTTCACGGCATTTCTCGGCTTCGAGGTGAACGAGGGGGAGTACAAGGTCATGGGGATGGCCCCCTACGGGACTCCCCGGTACGCCGACCGCATCCGTGAGATCGTGCAGCAGCACGAGGACGGCTCGGTGTGGACCGATCACCGGTACTTCACTTTCCACCACAGCACACATCGCTCGTTCTCTTCGAGGTTCGAGAAGCTGTTCGGAGAACCCCGCGATCCGAAGGTGCCCTTCTTCACCGAGGGTACCGGTTGGCCCGCGTACTACGGGGAACGGGCGGGCAATCATCAAGACCTGTTGAAGTACAACCAACACTACGCCGACATCGCCGCGAGCATTCAACTCGTGACCGAGGAGCTCGTGTTGAAGCTGGCAAACGAGGCCCACAGGGAGACCGGCCTGACCAAGCTGTGCATGGCGGGGGGAGTAGCGCTGAACGCCGTGGCGAACGGGCGAGTGCTGAACGAGACGCCGTTCGAGGAGGTATACGTCCAGCCGTCCGCGGGGGACGGAGGCGGATCGCTAGGGGCTGCACTGTACGCCTGGCACTGCGCGCTCGGCAACAGCGAGCGATTCGTCATGGACCATGGCTACTGGGGTCGCGAATACGACCATGACAGGATCCGGTCGGCTGCCGAAGGGTCGGGATTTCGATGGACGCAGTTCGAGGACGAAGGCAAGCTGATCGACACGACCGTCGACCGCATTGTGGATGGAGACGTCGTCGGGTGGTTTCAGGGGCGATTCGAGTGGGGGCCGCGAGCGCTGGGCAATAGGAGCATCCTGGCCGACCCGCGTCAGGCGGATATGAAGGATATCGTGAACGGCAAGGTCAAGTTCCGCGAGCCGTTCCGTCCCT
>JAPOPA010000389.1 GCA_026713145.1 Chloroflexota bacterium | reverse complement strand
GCGCCGTCGCCGGCGAGCCGAGACGTTTCAGCCCCAGGAAGACGAGGACTGCCGCAACAAGATAGAAGGCGTTGATGAGAATCGGGAAGTCGAAAGCGTCCATCAGCGGTCCTCCGTCGGCCCTCTTCTGAACATCTGCAGCATCCGGTCAGTCACCGCGAATCCACCGACCACGTTGATCGTCGCCAGCACGACCGCTAGGAAACCGAGGATCATGGCGAGCACTGTGTCACCGCGCCCGGCCACCAGCAGCGCTCCCAGAATCGTTATTCCGGAGATCGCGTTCGCCCCCGACATCAACGGCGTGTGCAGGGTAGGGGGCACCTTCGTTATCAGGTCGAACCCCACGAAGACCGCCAGCACGAAGATGAATATCTTGATGAGCAGTTCGCTTTCAATCATGCCTGGCTCCGAGCTATCCCTGTTCCTTCAATCCCGCGTGGGCGGGAATCCACTTCCTATGGCCGCCTTACCCTTCGTTCGCCCCCATCGCGGCTGCGGTCGCCTCGTGAACAATCTCGCCGTCGTGCGTAATCAGACATCCCTTGGTGATCTCGTCCTCGGTGTCGATCACGATCTCGCCGTCCGTGACGATGTGGTTGATGAAGTTCAGCATATTGCGCGCGTACATCTGGCTGGCATGCGTCGGCATCGAACTCGGCAGGTTCAAAGGGCCTACTATGGTAACGCCGTTCTCGACGACCGATTCGCCCGGCCTCGTCAGCTCGCAGTTGCCCCCGGTCTCCGCGGCAAGGTCTACAATGACGGCTCCGGGGCGCATGTCGCGCACCATGTCCGCGTAGATGAGCTTCGGAGCGGGCCGTCCGGGTATCGCCGCCGTCGTGATGACGAAGTCCATGTCCTGCACGGCGGAGTGGACCAACTCCTGCCCCTTGCGCCGCGCCTCCTCGGAGAGCTCGCGGGCGTAGCCGCCGGTGTCCTCGGCTTCCTCGTCAAGCTCGATCTCGAGGAACATTGCGCCCAGGCTCTCGACCTGCTCGCGCACAACGGGTCGCACGTCGTAGCCCGAGAGAACGGCCCCCAGCCTTCGCGCGGTGGCGATGGCCTGCAGTCCCGCCACGCCGGCTCCGAGCACCAGACCCTTTGCGGGAGGTGTCGTTCCGGACGCCGCCATCATCATGGGGAAGAGTTTACCCAGCGCATCGGCGGCAATGATCGCCGCCTTGTACCCAGCCAGCGAGGCCATCGAAGAGAGAACGTCCATGCTCTGCGCACGTGCAATGCGGGGAACGGTGTCCATGCTGAAGCTCGTCACTCCCGCATCTGCGAGGGACGTTACCGCCGCGTGATCGATCAGTGGCTGGATCATGGCCGCCAGTGCAGTCCCGCGCGAAAGCGATGTCTCGTCATCCGGCTTCCGCACCGCCACGACCAAATCGGCCGACTCCAAGGCCGACGAGACGGTCGTTGCGCCCGCCTCTTGGTACTCTGCGTCGGAGAAGAAGGACTCGTCGCCTGCACCCGACTCCACGATGACCTCGACCCCGCCGCTTGCGAGCCGGGATACCGCGTTCGGCGTCAGAGCGACCCTCCGTTCACCCTCGGCAGTCTCTCTGGGTACTCCGACTATCACCTCTGAGTCCTCCGTTTGTGGTCAACCGGATCCGTTCGCGGTGAGCTTGTCGAACCATGAAACGCCCTTCGACAGGCTCAGGACGAACGGCCTTTTCGGTCCAGGTATATTCCCTCCGACCGTGTCTCCTCTGCCGGCGCCCTCTACTCGCGTGGTTCGACGACGACCTGGCGCTGGTCCCCGTGCCCGACGCTCCCTGTGGAGACGTTGGAATCGTTGGCGAGAGTCAGGTGGACGATTCTACGTTCATTGGGCGGCATGGGTTCGAGTGTGATTGGCAGTCCCCCATCCGCTACACGCTGCCCGACACGCTTCGCAAGGTTGCGGAGCGAGTTGTAGCGACGCTCCTGATACCCCGCGACGTCCACGAACAGGTTCACGCGCTCTCCCATCCGCTTGGCGCAGATGAAGCTCACAATGAACTGGAGCGAGCGAAGAGTCTCGCCGCGCCGTCCTATCAATAGGCCGGAGTCCTCGCCGTCGACCTCGATAATGGGGCCGTCCACCTCCTCGTTGTACGCCTGCTTGAGGTGCACGGATGCCAATACGTCCATTCGCTCAATGAGGTCTTCCAGCACCTCCGTGGCAACCCGAGCCAAGTCTGACGGCTGCTCGATGAGCGTGACACGACCCCTCGCGGGCTCCCCGCCGATGCCGAGGATGCCCGACTTGCCACGATTAACGACGTCGATTTCGACTTCGCCGCGCTCGGCGTCTAGCTCCTTTAGAGCGAACTCTATCGCCTCTTCGGGCGTCTTGCCCGTCATTTCTACGGTGTTCATCGGATGCTGCCTCCTCTGAACGAGGGCCGGACTCGGAGTCCTCACCTTCATCGTCGGTCGTGTCGTCCGAGACCCTTCCGTCGTTCTTATTTGTCGATGATTGAGACTCGTCCTTCTCCTGTCCCGCCGGGGGCTTGCCCCACAGGGTGGCAAGGGAACCGAACGAGAATGCCTCCCTGACCTGGCCCCATCCGCCGATGAATCCCTGCACGACGATTCCAACTATGTTGGAGACTGTCCAGTATATGGTAAGCCCCGTCTCGAACTGTAGGGAGAACACGCCGATCATAATGGGCATGAACCACAGGAGCATCTTGCTCGTCTGCTCTTGCTGTGGGCTGGTTGCTTTGGACGTGCTCATCTTCTGCATGAGCCACGTCGATCCGGCTACTACCAGGGCGAGGAACGGGCCGAACCCGCTTGCCGAAGTGAGGTCCCCGAGGTTCAGGCCGAGAAAGTACGGATCGATGGGAATGGACTCGCCGACCCCGGGAAGCCATGGGTAGAGCTTGGTCGCAAGGTCTGCGAGGCTCTCAGGCGTCGATGCCAGGGTCGAGCGCAAGGCCCAGAAGAGACCGATGAAGATTGGCATCTGGAGAACGAGCGGACCGAGACAGCCGACGGGGTTGACGCCAGACTCCCGGTAGAGCTTCATCGTCTCCTGGGAGCGGCGCTGCGAATCGCCTTTGTACTTCTCGCTGATTTCCTGTGCCTTTGGCGCAAGCTCGCTCATTGCCCTTGTCATCTTCACCTGCCGCATGGTCAGCGGCACCATGAGAAGGCGCGTCGCGACGGTGAAGACGATGATGCTCAGACCAAAGTTGCTGAAGCAGACCCAGTACAGGAATACCAGGCTGTTGATCATTGGCCTGTTTATGACCAGATCCCAGATGTCGCCGATTAGCTCCACGAGTCCGCCTTTGCCGGTCTAGGTGAGTGGGATAGGGCTGGCAGGTATTCCGAGATGTCGAGTCTTGAAGAGAGATTCATTGCTAGCAGGACCGTGTCCAGTCCCGCGGGACGGGTTCATCCTGGTCGGACCGGTGCACCCATACCTCGTCGGGATTGCCGTTTACATTGATTTCCAGTGCGCGGATGCTCCGGTCGTCGGCCCGGAAGAAGAGAAAGTCTCCCTGAGCCGAAAGTGGTGCCCTGATGGCGGCGCCGACATTGCATTGGGTCTCGTCTTGACCGTCCTCCTGCCTTACCAGCCGGACCCTGCCGTCGGTGGAAGCGACCGCCACACGGTCGCCGACGAGGGTGGGGGAGCCGACGATCGAGCCTGTCGTTGAGGTTACCCAAAGCGACCTGCCGGAATTTGAGTCGAGCGCGTAAAGGTTTCCGTCGGTCGTTCCGACGAACAGAACGTCTCCGTTCGTGACGGCACGGCTCCAGTACCAGTTGTTCGCGTCGGGGAACTTCCAGATCACATTGCCGGTTTCGGCATCAAGGGCGAAGAAATCGCTGCTGAACGAACCGATGTACACCCGTCCGTCCTTCACGAGCGGCTGAGCCGTCACGGCGCCGCCTGTGGCAAACTCCCATATCAACTGGCCGTCGAAATCGAGCGCGTAGACCTTTTGGTCCATAGACCCGAAGTAGACTCTGCCGTTCGCTACTGCGGGAGTGGCCCATATACTGTTGCCGGTCTCGAACCTCCACTGGAAGACTCCGTCTTCTGCGCCATAGGCGTAGAGCGTTCCGTCGCTCGATCCTACGAATACGAGTCCTCCCCCTACGGCTGCGCCGCCGACGATGGCGGAGCCGTCTCCGATCGTTGCATCCCAGAGATCGTCACCGTTTGCCAGATTGATGGCGTACAGCATCCCGTCGTAGCCACCGACGTAGACAGCACCGTCCGAGATTGCCGGCGTGCCGTAGACTGCGCGGTCGGCTTCCTCTTCGCCTTGCAAAGAAAAACGCCAGACCGTCTCTCCGGTCTCGAGATTCAGGGCGCGGACATCGCGGTCCTGCGTGCCGACGTAAAGTTGGTCGTCCTGTATTGCGACTCCCGACCAGCCCTGAGGGGTCCCAGGGCGCACGCAGCCGGTGATGACGAGGGCCAATATCGCCGAAGCGACAGCCAGCTTTAGCAGGCTTGGACGGCCCGAGTTGAGTGTGGTCGTTCCGATTGTTGTATTCAAATGCTAGGAGATTGTCCGAGAGGTCGGGGACACGTTGCGGCGCGCCGCGCGGCCTCTCATATCAAGTTCGTTCATGGTACGGGATCGTACCCGCTGGAGCCGAATGGACGGCATCGGCTGAGCCGCTTGATGCCGAGCCAGACGCCCTTGGGCACGCCGTACTGCTGGATAGCTTCGTAAGTATACTGCGAGCATGAAGGATAGAAGCGGCACACCCCTTGGAAGACCACTTGGGACAGCGTCAATTGGTACAGCGTTATTGCGCCCAATGCCGCCCTACGCATCGCGACCCCCATAGATCTCGTGCTCGCCCGTCTCGGAGAAACTGCTCATTGCCCCGCCGTTCTCCACTCGGCTCAATACT
>JAPOPA010000225.1 GCA_026713145.1 Chloroflexota bacterium | reverse complement strand
TTGCGTTCCTGCGGCGGGGATGTGTCAGGCCTGGGTGTTGAGTATGTGGCGACTGAACACGGAAGCCTGCGTCGTGTCACGGGAAATTATCTCGCCCCGCCCGCCTGTAATATCCTCCAACACGCGCTTGAACCCGTTCATGTCCATTGCCTCGTGCAGGGCATCACGCATCGTCTCAAACACGAGCGGGTGGTCCGGCACCTCCACGTCGCCGGGCATGGCGTTGTCCTGGCACATAACCTGCTCCGGGAACACGGCGGCAAGCAGGTCGTCGGACCTCATTCGCAGCAGCGCCGGAGGGGTCTTTTTCCCGTTGGAGAATCGCAGGATGGCAAGCGCCCGCGAGGCGTCCCACCGCCACCTGATGGGAAATAGTGGCACCTGAAGCACCGCCTGGGTGAGAATCTTCTCCACCTTGGGCAACGGAACGTACTTGAACACGTCCTCAAGGGGGAACGACAGCGATGGTCCCAGGGAGAGATTGATGCCGTCCTCGGTGGCGGCGGCCTGCAGCTCGAAGTCGAACGTGCGGCATATTTCCTTTCGAAGCGCGAATCCCCACGCTTTGTTGATGCGCGAGCCGAATGGTGAATGCACGACAAGCTGCATCCCCCCCGATTCATCGAAGAACCGCTCGGCAACGATGCGTTTCTTGGTGGGGACGGTGCCCAGAATCCGTATGCCCTCTTCAATATACGCCACCGCCTGTTCCGCCGCGTCCCGCCCGAAACCCTCCTGAACGAGCCACGCTACGGCCCGGCCCGATTCGAGTCGTTGATATATCCCGTCTCGGAGATCGGACACCTCGTCCGAGAGCTCGGTCGTCCGACCGGGAGCCTCTCCGAACCAGAATGGGATTGTGGGTGGTTGTCCATGCGCATCTTCCACCAGCAATTTGCCTTGCATTAGTCGTCGAATCTTCCATGCCGTGTTGCCGAGCTGGAACACCTGCCCTCTCATACTCTCGATTGCGAAGTCCTCGTCGACCTGTCCGACGAAGGTGTTTTCCGGCTCGGCTATGACATCATAGGAGGCGTTGTCGGGGATCGCGCCCGCGTTGGTAAGTGCTGCAATCCGCGTACCCCGCCGCGCCTTCAGTCGTCCGTTTACCACGTCGCGATATATGTATGCCCTTCTTCGACCCTCTCTCGGCGCGGGCCCCTCCGCCAGCATCTTGACCGTCTCGGCGTACCGCTCTCTCGGCAGGTCCCGGTATGGGTACGCCCGCCGCACGAGGTCGAACAGCTCATCCTCGCCACAGTCACGGGAAGCGCACTCGGCGACTATCTGCTGGGCTAAGACATCCAACGGCCAATCAGGAATCGTCAGCGCATCGAGTACGCCGTGGCGGAACGCCCGGATGAGCGCCATACTCTCGATCAGCTCGTCCCTTGTCAGGGGAAATAGCCTACCCTTCGGGGTGCCACCCACGTGGTGACCCGACCTGCCGATTCGTTGAAGAAGCACGCTGACCGAACGCGGCGAGCCGATTTGACAGACCAGATCAATGGACCCGATGTCGATTCCAAGCTCGAGCGACGCTGTCGCCACGCACAGCTTGACCTCCCCCGCCTTGAGCTTCCGTTCGGCCTCATGACGTCGCTCGTGGGACATGCTCCCATGGTGCGCGACGATATGCTCCTCACCTATTTTCCCCGAAAGCTGGTGCGCCAGCCGCTCAACGAGCCTTCGCGTGTTGACGAACAGGAGCGTTGTGCGGTGTTCTTTCGTCAACTCGACGATACGGTCGAGCGTCCGGTCCCACAGCTCATGCGAAGCTATCGGCCCAAGCTCGTCCTCCTTCGGCATCTCGATGTCGAGGTCGATTTCGCGGGCGTGGCCCGTATCGACGATGGTGCACTCGGGCTTACCGTCCACGCCGATGTTGTCCACGCCGACGAGGAATCGTCCCACTTCCTCGATGGGGTTCTGCGTCGCAGACAGACCTATACGCGTGATGGGCTCATCCGAGAGTTCGACCAATCGCTCCATCGAAATGCTGAGATGCGATCCCCGCTTGTCGTCGGCAACGGCGTGAAGCTCGTCCACGATGAGCGTGCTGGCACTCTTCAGTCCTCGCCTCCCGCTCTCGGAAGTCAATAGGATGTAGAACGATTCCGGCGTGGTGACGAGCACGTGGGGAGGCTTCTTCGCCATCCTCTGTCGCTCGCTCTGGGGCGTGTCTCCCGTTCGAACAGCCACCCGAATGTCGGGAAGCGGGGTCCCCCGTGCTTCCGCAAGGTCCTGCAAGTCTCGCAACGGCATCATCAGGTTGCGATGGATGTCGTTTGAGAGAGCCTTGAGGGGAGAGACATAGACGACCTGAGTCTTGTCCGGGATCTCCCCTTCGAGACCCTGCCTGACCAGACCGTCCAGACACTTCAAGAAGGCCGCCAGGGTTTTGCCAGACCCCGTTGGAGCGGCGATGAGCGTATGCCGCCCCTGTGCAATGGCCGGCCAGCCCTCCGACTGCGCGTCGGTCGGCCCGGCGAATTGGCCGGTAAACCAGTCGCGAACAAGAGGATGAAACGACGAGAGGGGACCGTTCAAGACAAGCGCCTAGTACAAATGTTTGCCGGACAGTATAGCAGGTTAATTCAGGGACGGCGCGTGTTCCTGATCGAAGATCGCGCCAGTTGGCCTAGAGCCTACGTACCCGTTCGATTACTCGCTGGCAAGCCTCGTAGTCACGACGTCCACCCCGGTACACTGGCGGGAGTAGGTATAACGACCGTTGCCCCGCCTCGAGATAGTCGCTCGCCAATTCGACGGCGATATCTTCTCCCGAATGGCCCTTTCGAATCGCCGACGTGACCCAGTCCGGAACGTTCCCGAACGTGACTCCATCCTCAACTACGATTTGCACCCCACAGCAGATGAGGGCCGAAAACCCCTCGGCGGACCGTTCCTCATACCGCTCAAGGAACTCCGTCAGTCGCTCCGGAGAGAAGAGAGACTGCAAGAGAAAGAACTGCGTTCCCTCCTCAACTTTTCTCCTGGTCAACGCGACCTGGCGCTCCATATCCAGTCCAAGGTCAATCGTCGCCCCTATGCAGAAATTCGTCGGATTGCCCAGAATCAGGCCCTTATAGTCAGTGCCCCGGTTCATATCGGCAATCGCGCGAATAAGGCCGGTCGGCACATAGTCATCGACCGGTCTGGTGATTGCCAGTTCCCTCTCCGAGAACGAGTCGCCTTTCAGCACCACTACATTCTCCAGCCCCATCATGTTTGCTCCCAATAGCAAGCCCTGAACTGCCACCCGGTTCATGTCCCTCGTAGACAGCGTGAAGGTGACCTCTTTGCCGACATTGTGCTTGATCCATGCGGCGGCAAAGGCGGAGTTTACCCGGGCCGATTTTCCGGGACTGTAGTTGACGGAGATGAAATCGGCGTCCAGACATCGTGAGTCTTCGAGCAGTGTGGGATCCGTCCCGCTCGGGGGAGAAAAATCGGCGACAATCTGCACGGCGTCGAGGCATTGCAACCGATGTTCAACTACGGAGGTCATCGTCGTGAAGTAACTGTGCTTGTTACTGAGGGATTAGAGGATTAAACCATCCCGATTATACCCAAAGAATACAGAAAGAGGATGCCGGCCCCTACGGCATCCTCTTTCCAATACCGATCACTCTTGACCGGTCTTGAGGAGGTAATTATTCAATCGTTCAGCGACCTCCAGAGGCTTTCCCTCCGGCCGCCGTCCTATATCGGTGTGGCTATCGCCATCCTTCAACGCCGGTCTTGCCGGGAATCAGCGAAACGCGATGGCCGTCCTGGCACTTGAACCGTCGCTCACGAGCCTCCGGCCTCTTGCCTGAGAGGGACGCCTCTTCCATCC
>JAPOPA010000236.1 GCA_026713145.1 Chloroflexota bacterium | reverse complement strand
GTCCGGGGGGGTGGCACTGTGCCTGGCAACCGAGACGCTCCTCAAGCTATTCGCGCCACGCGTCCCCTTCGTCATGGAGGAAGTCTGGTCGTGGTGGAAGGAAGGGAGCGTTCACCGTGCCGAGTGGCCAAGCGGAGACGCCATTCGGTCAAGGGCCGGAGGAATCGCCGAAGAGGATGTCTACGAGGTCGCCAGCGAGGTCCTCGGCGAGATCCGGCGGTTCAAGAGCGACTCGAACCTCTCGCTGGGCGCGCCGGTCGGCAAGGTGGTCGTGCGGGACACTGCGGAGCGCATTGCAATCCTGGAGCGGTCGCTGCTGGATGTGAAGGACGCTGGCCGCGTGGGTGAGTTCGCCACGGTGGCGGACGGCGCGTTTTCGGTGTCGGTGACGCCGGACGGGGCTGCCTAGCAGACTCTTGAACTAAAGCTGTCGCTTAAGGTACTGTTCATGTACCACCCCTATCGCCTCGGCGGTAGGGTCGAGACCGCCCCCGTGGCGGTCTCTGTCGTGGACGGCGCGTTTTCGGTGTCGGTGACGCCGGATGGGGCTGCCTAGCAGACTCTTGAACTAACACTGTCCCTTGTGGTACTGTTCATACACCACCCCTATCGCTTCGCCGGTAGGGTCGAGACCGCCCCCGTGGCGGGCTCTGTCTTTGTAAGAGAAGATTTGATTGATTACTAATGTCTACATTGACGGCTTCAATATCTACTACCGCGCACTCAAGGATACGCCCTTCAGGTGGCTCGACCTACGAAAGCTAGCTGAGACTCTCTTTCCCCAGGACACCATTCATAGGGTCTGCTACTTCACCGCTCGGCTCGATGCGCGTCCCGGTAATCCCAACCAGCCCCGCCGTCAATTCATATATCTGCGAGCTCTGGCAACGCTGCCCGGACTCGACGTCCACTACGGTGTCTTCCGATCCGGTATCAAGCGGCGCCCACTTGCGGAGCCATTGCCGGGGCTTCCGACCCACGTTCTCATAAGGGACTCGGAAGAGAAGGGTTCGGACGTGAATCTTGCCACTCGCCTTTTGGTGGACGGATTCAAAGGGGAGTACGAGCAGGCGGTCGTGGTCTCGAACGACGCGGACTTCGCCAGCGCCATGCGGTACGTGAGGGACGATTTGGGGCTTCGTGTCACGTTGGTCAATCCCAACCCCAGGAATGCCAGTCCGAGGGAGTTGGCCGAGGCTGCAACCTAAGTCAAGCGCCTGTGGAAGAGCCACCTGCGACGGAGCCAGCTTCCCGACACGCTGACAGACGAGATAGGCGACATAACCAAGCCCGCCGGGTGGTGACGCTCCCCATATCAGGGGAGACTGGCTCGGCTGGAATAACATTCGCTCCTACACGAAACCCCTTAGCTTGGCGGCATGGTGGACGCGGCCTACGCCGAGGAGGAAGGCCGCCTCGCGGAAGGTGACCTGCTCGCGCTGGACGATTTCCCACACGTCGCTGTAGGCGCTCGACATGATCTTGTAGAGTTCGGAGCTGACCTCTTCTTCGTCCCACTTGTGCTGGTAGAGGTTCTGCGTCCACTCGAAGTAGGAGCCGACGACGCCCCCGGCGTTGACGAGGATGTCGGGCAGGACGTGTATGCCGCGGTTGTTAAGGATGGCGTCGCCCTCCGGTGTGACTGGGTGGTTCGCGGCCTCGACGACGACGGCGGCCTTGACGCGGTCCGCGTTGCCCTGGTGGATGACACTCTCAATGGCTGCGGGTACGAGCACGTCGCAGTCGAGCTCCAGCAGTTCGACGTTGTCGACTTCGTCCGCGCCGGGGAATCCGACGACTCCAGCACCCTCCTGCAGGTGCTCGACGACCTTGGGGACATCGAGTCCGCTCGGGTTGTAGATGCCTCCCTCGATTCCGCTGACGGCGACAACCCTGCAGCCCATCTCGTGGGCGATCCGGGCGACCCAGCTTCCGACCTGCCCGAATCCCTGAACAACGACGCGAGCGTCCCCGACGGTGAGTCCCATGTCCCTCGCGGCCTCTCCCATCACGTATACGGCACCTCGTCCGGGTGCGGCGTCGCGTCCGACCGAGCCGCCAAGCTCGATAGGCTTGCCGGTTACGACGCCTGGTGTGTAGCCGGCTATTGCGCCGTAGGCGTCCATCATCCAGGCCATTGTCTGGGAGTCGGTGCCCATGTCGGGAGCGGGAATGTCGCGGTTTACACCCAGCAGGTGGCGGATGTTCGCGGTGTAGCGCCTTGTCATGCGGTTGAGTTCGGACTCGCTCAATGTGCGGGGGTCGCACTGGATCCCGCCCTTCGCGCCGCCGAACGGGATATCGACGACGGCGGTCTTCCACGTCATGAGGGACGCGAGCGCCCGCACCTCGTTCACGTCGGCGGCGGGATGAAATCGCGTTCCACCCTTGTAGGGGCCGCGCGCCGCGTTGTGCTGGATGCGGTAGCCGTTGAAGACCTCGATAGAACCGTCGTCCATGCGCACCGGAACGGAGACGGTAAGCTCGCGCCAGGGTTTCTTGAGAAGGTCTCGGGTACCGTTGTCGAGGCCCAAACGGTCTGCAGCACGGTCGAAGAACTGGTTCACTTCGTCGAATGCGTTCATGTGCTTTGCCTCATCGTGGACTGCTCAGGACGCCTTTAGAGTGTTAAACGTTCGATGTCGAGATTGGTGTGCGCGGCTGCCATGTTACAGTAGGGGTGATTATTGCCAACACTGCATGGGAGGCCGAAATGGAAGTCTGGGACGCCCTTCGAACGCGGTTGACGGTGCGACAGTTCAAGCCCGACCCTGTGCCCGACGAGATCGTTACCAAGCTGCTGCAGGTCGGACTGTGGTCGCCTAGCTCTCGAAACCGGCAGCCATGGCACTTCGTCGTCATCAAGAATCGAGAGACGCTGAGGGAGATCGGCAGCATCACTACCTACGGGCCTTTCCTGGCCGACGCGCCGGTGGCAATCGCGATCGGCATGGACAGGAGGACGGCGGACAGGCCCGATCTCGACAGCGGCCGGGCGCTCCAGCAGATGGAAGTGCTGGCATGGTCGGAGGGGATGGGGACGTGCTTCGTTGCGTTCCACGAGCCCGACCAGAACCGGGCCGCGAAGGACATCATCGGGATGCCCGACCACATCGAGCTGATAACCATCATGCCGTTCGGTTACAGGCACGACCACGTCAAGGGCATACGTCGACGGCGGAAAGACCTGTCGGAAGTGGCTCACTCCGAGCGGTTCGGGAACGCCTACGTCGGTTAGTTCAGTCCTCGAGCTTTACGGGGTTCCTTAGGGTGCCGATACTCTCCACCTCGGCCTCGATGATGTCGCCGACCTGGATCTCCTCGGTCGCTCCGGGGCCGCCCGTGCAGATGATGTCCCCGGTGCGCAGGGCGTGGTACTCGGACACCTCACTCAGCATTCGCGGGATGGTGAAAATGAGGTTGCTTGTATTCCCCTTTTGAACGACCTTGCCGTTGATGCGGAATGTCAGGTCGAGGTTGTAGCGGTCTTCAATCTGATCTTTCGGGACAATCCATGGTCCGACCGGAGCGCTCGACTCGAAGCACTTGTAGCGCGGGCCCATGTCCTTTACGCCGCGGAGTGTCAGGTCGTTGAGGACGGTGTAGCCCCAGATGTGGTCGTCGATGTCATCCTCGGCGATGCTCATGCCGTCCCTGCCAATGACGACGGTCATCTCCGTGTCGTAGACGAGAGGCTTTGGGTGGTAGTTCTTCGGGTAGATCACGAACTCGTCGGGGCCGACGACCACGCCGCTCATCTTGAAGAAGATGCCGGGGCTGTCCGGCTGTTCCGCTCCGGCAAGCTCGGCGTGGCTGACGTATGTGTCGCCCATGCAGATGACCTTCGTGTCGGGCACGATTGGCGCCTTCAGGGTCACGTGGTTGCGATCGAAGTGAATCGCCTCGCCGGTCGGGCCCTCGTTCGCGCCGTTCTCGATTACCCAGTGCAGTCCCCTTCTGGCGGCGGACAGGGCAGCGTCGCCGGCTCGCAGGAAATCCTGAAGGTCGGTCGGAACCAATTGGTTGGCCAGCCTGTAGGCGTCCTTGATGCCGTAGTCCTCCGAGAGCTGGGTTACGGCGCAGAGGTTCAGGTCGTAGAGCCGGTCGACGTTCATGCTTCCGACTCGCTCGCCAGCAGTTCCGGCGTAATTGCACAGGTATATTTCTTGCATCGTGAATCTCTGAGTTTGGATTAGGGCCTAAGTCTCGCCACCCATAGGCAGCGAAGGATATCGAGCAAGATTCTCTTGGTCAACGCCTAGCTGGGACGGGCGACGACCTCGTCACCAATCCCGATGCTGAGACGATTTGCCGCGCTTCCAAGGTTCTCCGCGATTTCGAGATACCCGTGACTTCCGATGAGCGCGAGCAGACCGTCGGCGTCTGCGAAGGTCTTGTGCAGCCCGTGCATACTGACTCCTGCCGCCTCCACGACTATGTCGCCTTGTGGCAGATGAGAGGCCGGAATGTTTGTGACCACATTGCCGAAGCGGTCTATGTGGATGACTCTGCCCGTTACCGCTTCTCCCTGTCGCTCGATGGTGAAGAGGTTGAGGACTGTTATCTCGTGCAGGCGATCGCCCAGGCGTTCAGCCGGTACTCCAGACGCGAGGTGGGCGGCGGCAGGGGTGAAAATATCCCTGCCGTGAAACGTGTCGCTCACCGATTCCAGACGGTAGGCGGGGTTGGAGATTTCATAGACCCTGCATCCCTTGGGGACAGGTATCGAGATCGGCTCGCCGAACTCCGTAGATTCGAAACTGGCCTGGTCCTCCGCGAGGTGGGCGTTGAGAACGTAGGAGAGCAGGCCGTTGTCGGGGGCGCAGAATGATCCTGCGGGAGTGACGAGGGCGACGGCATTTCTGCTCGTCCCGACCCCGGGATCGACGACCGCGACATGGACGGTGTCAGGGGGGAAGTACCGGTACACGCTGCCGAGGACGAACGCGGCATGGGGGATGTTGTGGCGGGGAACGTCGTGGGTGATATCGATAAACGTCAGGTCAGGCAGAATCCCAAGCGCGACGCCCTTCATCGCGGCGACGTATCCGTCGGAGGAGTCGAAGTCCGTGGTGAAGGTGAGTACCCTATTGGACACGGCGTGAGGAGGGTGCTAGAAGATGCGGGCCCTGATGATCGAGGTCACAATGAATATGACTACGAGGATGATGGTGAACTGGAAGAGCGTGCGCTCGATTCCTCGTCGGGTACGGAACGAACTCTCTCCGCCACCGAATAGTCCGACGCCCTGGCCTCGTACCTGGACGAGAATGACCGTGACCAGCACGATGCTGAGCGCGATCTGAATGAAGCTCATCGCCGTCTCAAAGTCCATCTGTACCTCTACCCCGTCGAGTCAACCGACCGCGCTACGCACCGGCGCGGGTCTTCGTTTCAGCTTCAGGAACCCCTCTATGATACACCGCGAGGATGCTGTCCGCTAGTTTAGCCGCGTCGTGTCGTACGGGGAATTCACGGTCTATCAGGTCAGCGGTGACGATCCTGGCGTGCTCGACATCGCTACCGTCTTGCTCCACAAGGCGGCCCTTGAAGGGCGGGCCCAACTCGGCAATTCCGCTGTTAGCGATGACGTAGTCGACGATCGCACTGCTCGTATGCTGTTGGAGGGCGGAAAGGTGATCGGCGACTGTGTATCCGATTGTCTCTCCATGTTCCGTTGCGACGTTGCAGACGTACAGCTTCCGGGCCTCGGTATTCAGTACCGCCTCCGCTAAGCCTTTGACAAGCAGGTTCGGCAGGATGCTCGTATACAGGCTACCGGGACCTATCACGATAATCTCCGCGTCCAAGATAGCCTGGATGGCCCCAGGAACTGCGGAGGCATCGGGCGGACGTATCATAAGCTCCCGGATCACGCCGCCGTTCGTCCCGATGTTCGATTCACCATCGACCACCGTGCCGTCGAAGAGCTTGGCCGAGAGTTGGAGGCTCTCGTTCGTTGCGGGCAAGACTCTACCATGTACGGCGAGCACGCGGCTGAATTCCTCCAACGCGGCTTCGAAGTTGCCAGTTATATCGGTCATGGCGGCGATGAACAGGTTGCCGAAGCTGTGGCCCTCCAGTCCCTCGCCGCGGTCGAAGCGGTACTGGAAGAGGTCTCGCACGAGAGTCTCGTCGTCGGAGAGAGCTATGAGACAGTTTCTGAAGTCACCGGGTGGAAGGACGCCGAAGTTCTCGCGAAGCCGACCGGAGCTTCCCCCATCGTCGCCCACCGTGACGATGGCGCTGATGTTGTCGGTGTGTTCCTTCAGGCCGCGGAGCAGCACGGACATGCCGGTGCCGCCTCCGATGGTGACTATGCGAGGACCTCGCGAGCGGTAGCGACGGGTGTACAGAGTGTCGGCCAGGGAGTCGATACCGGACGTTGCCAGGACCACGTGACCGACGGAGCGGTATAGGCCGAATACCGATGCCGCAACCGCGGCAACTCCCACCCCACCCAGAAGTACGCCTTCGAGGTACCACGGCAGGAAATTGGGCAGGAAAAGGTCAAAGACGTTCTTGGATACGAAGGCCAAGCCGATGGCGATAATTCCGACTCCGGCGGACCAGAGAAGTATCCAGCGCTTGACCCCAAGGCCTGCGTACGCGAACTTGATGAAGGTCTGCCAACCGCTCGCACGGCCTGACCCGTTTCGGGCTCTCAACTCGGCACCGCCTGCCTCAACTCGTCGAGCTTTTCCTTGACCAGCGACGATGCCATACGAGGATTTGCCTTTCCGCGAGTCTCCTTCATCACCTGCCCGACGAGGAAGCCGATTGCCTTGTTCTTGCCGTCCATGTAGTCGGCGACCGCCTGGGGATTTCCTGCAATGGCGGCGTCCACAGCGGAGGCGACTTGATCGACGTCGCTCACCTGCACGAGTCCGGCCTCTTCGGCGATCTCGGCGGGGCTGCGACCCGTCTCGTACATCTGCACGAATACTTCCTTCGCCAGATTGGAGCTGAGCTTGCCCTCGTCGACCATGTCGATCAGCTCGACCAACCGGGCGGGCTCAACGCGAATATCCTCGATATCCGTGTCGTTTTCCTTCATCAGCCGAGTAAGCTCGCCGAGCATCCAGTTGCTCGTGGACTTTGCCAGCTTCGCGAGTGCATCGCCCTCGACGGACCGGACGGCGATGACTGAGTCGAAGTAGTCCGCCGTGGCCTTTTCGGCAGTGAGGAGTCCGGCGTCATATGCTGACAGCCCGTACTGCTGCATCAGCCGGGCCATTCGGGCGCGCGGAAGCTCTGGCAGGTGGCTACGCACCCGGTCCACCCAAGACTGCTCGATAACCATCGGAGGGAGATCGGGCTCCGGGAAGTAGCGATAGTCGGACGAGCCTTCCTTGACGCGCTGAGAGACCGTTACTTCCTTTTCCTCGACCCAGCCGCGTGTTTCCTGCACAATGCGTTCGCCTCTACGGGCGAGTCGGGTCTGCCGGTCGGCCTCGTACGTCAGAGCGCCGAACACGGAGCGGAAGCTATTCATGTTCTTGACTTCGACCTTCGGGCCAAGCTCGGTTGCACCGAAGGGGCGCACGCTGATGTTGGCATCGCAGCGGAAGCTGCCCTCCTCCATGTTTGCCGTGCTCGCGCCGATGTACCGAAGGATCGAGTGGAGAGACAGCAGGTATGCCCGCGCCTCTTCCGGGGAGCGCATGTCCGGCTCGCTCACCGTCTCCATCAGCGGAACGCCCGCGCGGTTGATATCCAGCAGGCTGTAGCGCTCACCGCCGAATCCGGTGTGGTGCGACAGCTTGGCCACGTCTTCTTCCAGATGGACGCGATTGATGCGAATCGTGCTCTCGGCGCCGTCCACTTCTACGGTCAACCTGCCGTCTTGGGCGATTGGCTGATCGAACTGCGAAATCTGGTACCCCTTCATGAGGTCGGGATAGGGGTAGTTCTTACGGTCGAACTTCGTGAATTGGGACACCGTGCAGTCGAGGGCCAGCCCGGTCGCAATGACGATCTCCACCGCCCGACGGTTGATGGTGGGGAGGACGCCGGGCATCCCCATGCAGACCTCGCACACCATGGTGTTGGGGGCCGCGTCCTGGTATGACGAAGCGCAGCCGCAGAACATCTTGCTCCGCGTCAGCAGTTGACTGTGAACCTCCAGACCGATGACGACTTCGTAGTCCATGCGATATGGGCGTGACCAGTGTTGCTAAGTGAGTAAACGAACCTTTGGTATTGTAGTCCAGAGAGCGACAAAAGAGAAATTGGGGGGACATCCCCATGATCCTCTATCCTGGCGAGGCGCCATCGACGTGGGGCCCGCGGAATAGGCTGTACACGGTAACCCAGGACAACACTATAGGTGCTTCGCAGTTTCTCGTGCCCCGGACTCGCGAAACGAAAAGATTCCTCCGAAAATATCCCCTGGCCAATCTTCCGTAGGGGCGATTCGCGAATCGCCCCTACCGCCATTTTCATGATTGGTGATGTCAGTGACTACGAGCATGAGGAATTGGTACGAAAAATGCCCCCTAACGAGGATTGCGTTACTCAATATCAGTATGATATTGAGTAGCTTGACTAGTGTTGTTACAATCTTTGTCCAAATTCGTTAGCGCATTTGCGGTTGGCGAACATCGCTCGAATAGTACCTAAAGGAGGCACATGCGATGTCTGATCGTCAAGAAGTCGCGTTGATGGCGCACCTCATGCGGCGGGCGGGCTTTGGGGCCACTCACGATGAGTTGGAGCACCTCGTCGGGCAGGGGTATGAGGCAACGGTCGAGAAGCTCCTCTCCCCAGAGTCGCAGCCCGATATCGACGAGGCCCTGCTCTTCCGATACCTCCCGATGACCGAGTACATCACCGCGGCAGAGCACGCGCAGATGAACTGGCTCTACCGCATGGTCAACTCTCCGCGCGCGCTCCAGGAGAAGGGCGCGCTCTTTTGGCATCACGTGTTCGCCACCGGGCTGGACAAGGTGGAGACGGCGAACACGATGCACGACCAGATCGTGACGTTCCGCCAGCACGGACTCGGCAACTTCCGCGACCTGCTGGTAAACCTCGCCCGCGACCCGGGGATGATCTACTGGCTGGACAACCAGGACAACCACAAGCGAGCGCCGAACGAGAACTGGGGGCGCGAGCACCTGGAACTGTTCTCGCTCGGCGTGGGGTACTACACGGAGAAGGACGTCTACGAGTGCGCGCGAGCGTTCACCGGCTGGACGTTTACGGGCAAGTCCCGGGGCCTCGCCTACCCGCCTGAGTCGTGGCGGTTCGACTACCGGGCGGAGGACCATGACGAGAACGAAAAGACGTTCATGGGGTTCAACGGCAACTTCAACGGCGAGGACATCATCGACATCGTCGTCCGGCAACCGGCGTGCGCGCGGTTTGTCATGCGCCACCTGTACAGCTTCTTCGTGGAGGACGAGCCGGAGGTGCCCAAGTGGCCGAACGAGCGGCCCAAGAACCCCGAGGCCATCGACATGCTGTGCGATGTCTTCATCAAGTCGGACCTGGAAATGAAGCCCGTCCTCAGGGCGCTGTTCAACTCCGACTTCTTCAAGGATGCAGTGTACAAAAAGGTGAAGAATCCCGCTGAGATCGTGGCCGGAACGCTGAAGATGACCGGGGCGTACAACGGCCCCAACCCCGATTGGGGTCTGCTGTCGCTCGAACCGGGCACGATGGGCCAGGACCTGTTGAACCCGCCGACGGTCGAAGGCTGGCACACGGGAGGCGAGTGGATCAACAGCGGGGCGCTGATCAACCGGGTCAACTTCGTCGCCGACCGGCTTCGAGACACCTCCTCGCCGGGCGTCCGCGAGATGGCGAGGCGCATCGGCAACAACGGCGGGGCAATGACAACCGATACCTTCATCGACCGTTGTCTCTTCGAAATGGGACTCGACTCGGTCGACGAAGAGACGTACGGGCAGTTGGCGTCGCATGCGGAGATTGGCGGCCCGATTGTCTATGGAGAAAACGGCGAATTCGATGGGTTCTCGGAGAGAGTGGCGGACATGCTCGCCCTCATTGCAGGTACCAAGGAGTACCAATTCGGTTGACGGTCCAAGGAAGCCTCACGCTTATCAGCACAAGCTGAATGAAAGGAAAAGGTGTGTGATGACAACCACGAGCAAAGACCCGATCCTGGTCGTGCTGCAGTTGAGCGGCGGGAACGACTACATGAATACGATCGTGCCCTTCGCGGATCCGCACTACTACGACAACCGTCCCCTCCTCCAGTTGGCCGAGGATGACCTGCTAAAGCTCGATGACGAGGTTGCATTCAACCCTTCCATGGGGCCGCTGCACGAGATGTACTCGCGCGGCGACGTTGCCGTACTGCACGGCGTCGGATGGGCCGGTTCCAACAGGTCGCACTTCCGATGCATGGACATCTGGCACACGGCGGAGCCGGACGAGTTCGCCTCCCAAGGCTGGCTCGGCAAGGCAACCCGCCAGATCGACCCGAACGGGGAGAACCCAGTCACAACTGTGAATGTAGGGCAGGGTCTGCCGAGGGCCCTCGTGGCGGACGGCGTGTCTGCCGCATCGGTGGCGAACATCGATACGTACGGAATGCTCACGGGCGTCGAGAGGGCGGAGCAGCGCGCGCAGATGCTCGACCGCTTCGCCAAGATGTATGCACCCGCAATCGGTCGCGGACCGGTCGCCGAGTACATCGCCAAGACCGGCACGGACGCGCTCAACGGGGCAGACATGATTGCCGTCGCTCCGAAGCAATACCAGTCGGATGTCGAGTACGCCGCAAATCCGGTGGCCCAGCGACTGCGGGACGTTGCGATGATCCACACGGCGGACATCGGAACGCGGATCCTCTACACGGAGTTCGGCGGATTCGACACGCACGCCGCCCAGGCGACGAATCACCCTCGTCTCTGGAGCGAGGTGTCGGGAGCCATCGCCGACTTCTGGGACGACCTGAATGGGCATGGCGTGGCGGACAACGTGACGATGCTGGTCTTCTCCGAGTTCGGACGTCGGGTCCGTGAGAACGGCGGCGGAACCGACCACGGGGCCGGAGGCGTGGCATTCGTCATCGGTCCGAACGTCAAGGGTGGACAGTATGGGGAGTATCCGAGCATCGAGATAGACAAGCTGGTCGAGGGCGACCTCGCGCCGGGGATGGACTTCCGCGGCCCGTACGCCGCCATCCTCGACGACTGGATGGGCATCGACGACCGCGAGATCGTGGGCGGGGAGTTCGAGCGTCCGCCGATCTTCAAGAACTAGCACGCGGGCCTTTGGCGCACTCGTAGGAGACCGCCATGATTACGACGACCTCTGCGGGCCGGACGTGGCACTACAGCCACAACCTGGGTCGTCAGACGGCCGAGCACAACCAGAGCAAGTTCGGCAGGACAGGCGGCTACGGCTTTCCCGTGGACGTTGCGGCGGCTGGCAACGACATCCTCTTCGTGATCAGTCGCGGGTACGGCTTCCCGAACGTCTCTTACGACTTCGACGTGTTCACCCGGATCGGCAAGACGACGATCGACGAGGACCATATCGGCGACTTCGCACGGGGAGGATTCACCTGGCCGGTGGGGATCGCCGTCTCGAAGACAGACGGGGGCATTTACGCCTCAGACGAATACGACTGCAAACAATCGGTCTTCCATGCGGACCCCCGCAACACGTGC
>JAPOPA010000134.1 GCA_026713145.1 Chloroflexota bacterium | reverse complement strand
GGAAGGGCGGGAGATCGTTCGTCGAAGCTTCGAGTTGACCTCGTATGTTCCGGAAGACGGCGACGTGTGGGAGGAGGCATACGGGAAGTTTAAGGAGATATCACTGCTCCCTCGTTGACCGGGGTTCATCCTCTGGATACCGGCCTTCGCCGGTATGCCGATTCCATGTGTCCTGCTTTGCGTGTTCCACAATCTCCGCAGTGAGGACGACCCTTCGGTTCATTGCTGTAGCTCTCGCCGCGTAGATACAATAGCCTTTCATGGAAAGTACGCAGTCCCAGCCGCCCGCCGACGAGCAGAAGACGGCGGAGTCCGCCGTCCGTTTGACCGGAACAGCATCCTCGCAGCCACCGCGCTCGCGGTCATCCTGGTCGTTGCGCTGGCCTTCCGTCTGTACGGGATCGATTGGGACGAGGGGTACGGGTATTCGCCGCACCCCGACGAGCGCAACGTCATCTCCCTGATCGAGGGGATAGACTTTCCCTCACCCGGCGATCTTGGCGCTCTCTTTGACGCCGAACGGAGTCCGTGGAACCCCGGAAGGTTCGCCTACGGCAGCTTCCCCCTCTATCTGCTCAAGATCGCGCAGTCAATAGTACCGGGCGACTTGTACGAGGTCAGGACGATAGGGCGAGGACTATCGGCGCTGGCTGACGTTTGCGTGGTGTTTCTGACGTACCTTCTCGGCGCGAGACTGTACGGAAGGCGACAAGGGTTGCTGGCGGCAGGGCTGGTGTCGCTGGCGGTGATTCATATCCAGCTCAGCCACTTCCTCACCTTTGACATTGTGCTAGGGCTGACGACCATTGCCGCGCTCTACTTCATGCACCGTGTGGCAGTCGGCGGCCAAATGCGGGACTCGGTGATCGCGGGCGTGATCGTCGGGCTGGGACTAGCGACGAAGGTCAGCATGGCACCCATGTACCTCGCGCTGGCGATGGCCCATCTGCTCTACGTCGTGCCGGTACTTGGGGCGGCGGCGGGAGATAGGAACGAGGCGAGCCATCGCATAGGGACGGCCTTCGTGGGACTGCTTGCCGGGGGGTGCGCGTCTTTGGCGACGTTCATCATCGTTCAGCCGTACGCCATCATCGACGCTTCGCGATTCGTCGCGGACGTTACCGAGCAGTCGGAAATGGTGCGGCGGATCCGCGACTACCCCTACACGCGGCAATACATCGACACGGCGGCGTACCTCTACCACGTGAGGCAACTGGCGGCTTTCGGACTGGGTTGGCCCCTGGGCACCGTCGCGTGGGCGGGCCTGTTGTACGCGAGTTTGCGGGGAATGAGGTTCTACCACGGGCTTATCTATCTGGTGGTCGGGTGGCTCATCCCGATGGGCCTGCTTCTCATCTCAACCGGGATCGTGTTCATCGCCGTGGCGTCGATGATCGCCTTCGCCGCTTTGGTCGCCACGCTGGGGGTGCGGTCGAGGGAGTCACGGGGAACTGTGCTGCTCCTGTCGTGGGTCGTTCCTTACCTGCTGGTCACGGGAGCGTTCCAGGTCAAGTTCACGCGCTATCTCATTCCGGTAACGCCGCTGCTGGTGCTCTTTGGGGCACAGATGCTCTTCCATTTGTGGGAATGGGCGGCGGCGTCCCATCGGCGGTGGCTCCGGCATGTTGTGGCGGCGGTGATGGTTGCGCTGGTCGCGGTGACGGGGCTGTACGCGCTCGCCTATATGGGCGTCTACCAAACGCTTCACACGGCTGTCCGGTCGTCAGAGTGGCTGAACCGGAATGCGCCCGAAGGTTCCGTCATCCTGATGGAACACTGGGAGGAGGGTGTCCCGGACCTAGGGCGGTATGACGTGCCCAGATTGCCCGTGTACGAAGACGACACGCCGCACAAGCTCGACGGAATGGCAGACGAACTCGCAAGGGCGGACTTTGTCCTCTTCTACAGCAACCGGCTGTACGGGACGATCACGCGACTGCCGGAGCGGTACCCCGTAACGTCGGCCTATTACCGGCTGCTCTTCGCAGGTGAACTCGGATTCCGGCTGGCAAATGTCGAGACGAGCTACCCCAATCTTGCGGGTGTGACACTCGTCGACGACACCTACGGGAGGCCGGGGCTTCCTACGCCGGAGGGTCAAGAGAAACTGCCGGGACTGAACATCAATCTCGGCTATGCCGACGAGAGCTTTTCGGCCTACGACCACCCAAAGGGCCTGGTGTTCGAGAACGTCGAACGGCTCGACGCGGACACCATTCGCGATCGCGTCCTCGACGCGGTGGGGGGCTATCTGTTTGGCTTAGAGAGTCTTGGGGGACTCACTCAGACGGCCCCGAAGCAGGTCGGCCTTCTGCTCTCGGAAGACGACCTTCGCGTACAACGTGCGGGTGGGACGTGGACGGATATCGTGGATCCCGATGGAATAGCGAGCAGGATGCCCGTGTTGGCATGGCTGGTCGTCATGCAGCTCATGGCGTTGGCGATACTGCCGATCGCGCTTGCGGTCTTTCGGTCGCTGCCGGACGGGGGATACCTGCTTGCCAAGCTGCTGGGAATCCTGGTTGTCTCGCTGGTGGCTTGGATGTTGGCAAGTCTCCAGTGGATGGCGTTCTCGTTTGGCGCGGTCATGGTCGGCATCGGTGTCGTCGCGTTGGCATCCTGCGTTGTGCTGGGGTTCACATGGTCGTCATTCTTGTCGTTCTTCCGCGAGCGGTGGAAGGTCATCGCGATATGCGAGGTGGTATTCATCGTCGCTTTCCTTGCCTTCGTCGTGGTGCGAATGGCGAACCCCGACCTGTGGCATCAATGGCAGGGGGGCGAGAAGCCGATGGACACGGCATATCTGAACGCCGTGCTCAAGTCTTCGTTCATGCCGCCATACGACCCCTGGTACGCAGGGGGCTACCTCAACTACTACTACTGGGGACAGTTCATCGTCGCGTCGTTCATTCACGCGACCGGCATCGACACGGCAGTCGCGGTGAATCTCGCCGTGCCGATGTTCTTCGCCCTGACCGTCGGAGGCGCGTTCAGTGTCGTTTACAACCTCACGGCGGCGGCGCGGGCGAGGCTTTCAAGAGCACCTTCCAATCGTGACCCCGACCGACTTTCCTCAAGAGGAGCCAGCGCATTCGCTTGGTCTCCGGTTCTCGCCGGAGTCGCGGCGGCGCTCTTCGTGACGGTAATCGGGAACCTGGACGGCGCAATTCAAAGTCTAGGGAACCTTTGGGCCTTCATACAGAATGAGCCATTCAGAGAGTTCGATTTCTGGCGAAGCAGCCGGATGATGCCGCCCGACCCGCCGGGCAACGAGATCACGGAGTTCCCGTTCTTCACTTTCCTGTTCGCCGATCTGCACGCACATCTCATGGCGTTGCCGTTTACGGTGCTGGTCATTGGAGCCGCGCTGGCAGTCGTACTGCGGGCAAGAGACACCCAAGAAGGTGGCGGTCGGCTCGTTCGAATGGGCTGGGGCGTTGCCGACTTCGCGCAAGTGGTGGTCATGGGACTCGCGGTGGGGGCGCTCCGACCGCTAAACACGTGGGACTATCCGACTTACCTGCTGCTGAGCATGGCCGCCGTCCTGCTCGCCGGGGTGCTTAGGACCGGGGGGCTGAACCTTATCGTCTTGGTGGAGACCGGGGTCAAGGCGGTGCTGATCCTTGCTATCGGGTTCGTCGCCTTCCTGCCGTACCACATGAACTATGAGACGGCGTTTTCCAGCATCGAGGCCACGACTAATCAGACGGTGCTCTGGCAGTTCCTGCTGATCGCGGGCCTGTTCGTATTCGTCATAGGGTCGTTCGTAGTCAACGAGTCCCGCCGTTGGCTCCTTGATCTGGGACGGATCTTTTGGCGTCCGTTCTCCAAACTCGTTGCGGCGCCGGAGCGGAACGGCGCACCGGATCTTGAGCGTTCGCACCGCAGGTGGATTGGCATCGCGCGTACTGCGCTCGTCTCATTGGGGCTTGGCGTCATCGGCCTGGTGGTCGTGCTGAAGCTGGTCGAGATTACGGGCAGCACGACTCCGTTTGTATTTGCGCTCGTTGTCCTGGCATTGGCGACAGCGGTGCGAATCGTGTTCTCCCTTCGCTTGGACGCACCGCAGACGGTGTTCGCCCTGTTGCTAGCACTCACGGCGTTCTGCGTCGTCATCGGTGTGGACGTCTATCGCGTCGAGGGAGACATCGACCGCATGAACACGGTCTTCAAGTTCTACCTACAGGTCTGGGTGCTGCTGGCGCTGGCCTCTGCCTACATGCTGTGGCGGCTCTGGCACGGGCGAAGCGGGTCCCTGGATTTGCTGCCGAATTGGAAGAAGGTGTGGCTCGGCTGCTTGGGCGTGCTCGTGGTCTGTGTATCCGTCTATCCGGTGCTCGGAACACTGGACAGGCTCCCTGTCCGCTTCGACACGACGATCCCGCTAACTCTCGATGGCATGGCATACATGCGCGACGGTCAAGAGTACTCGGACCGGCGGGGAACCATCGACCTGACGGCAGACTATGAGGCCATCCGGTGGATCCAGCAGAACGTCGAAGGATCCCCGGTGATGCTCGAAGGGGTGACGCCCACCTACCGCTGGGGCGGGCGAGTCTCCATCTACACCGGCCTGCCCAGCATCGTTGGCTGGGAATGGCATCAAGAACAGCAGCGCTGGAACTACCGCGAGACAGTAGACCTGCGCATCCGGGAGGTATCGCGAATCTACAACGCGTTGACTCCTCAGGAGGCTCTCGACATCATGCGGAAGTACGGCGTCGAGTATGTCTACGTCGGCAAGGTGGAGCGGCTGTACTACGATCCGAACGGCCTCGAGAAGTTTGACAACGGTCTCGACGGCGCTCTCGAAAAGGTCTATGAGAACCGCGACGTGCGAATCTTCCGTGTTATGGAGTGATGGGATAACTCCCCTACCCTACGTCGCCAATACCGGACAACGGGCATTCCCTAGACCCCTAAACCCGTTTTCTGTCGTCGTTTCTTGAGTCTAAAATCGATCACATCACCACAGGACAGGACTCTTGCTTATGAGGCCGGGTCGTGATGGCTTCCTCGAAATTCCACCACGATTGTTTTTTGCTTTAATCGCGGTGTTCGTGATGGGAACGCTGCTTGCCTGCGGGCAGCCGGATGACGACGAGTCAGTCGAGGCGCGGGCGCCAACGCCGGCGTCGTTCGATCTCTTGGAAGCTGGATTCCACCAGTCGTCCGTTGATGTGGCATTGGGAGAGCGGGTGGAGCTATCGGTCGAGGTGCGGCAGGAGAAGAACGACGAGCACATCTGCGGTGTGCCGAGCGTCGTCGATCCGTTCGGCAACGTTCTTCAGACGCTTACTCCCTGGCAGAACGCCGCGAAGGGGACGGCTACCCACTATGTGTATGAGTCGTGGTACGCGTTCTTTGCCGCGGCGGGCGGTCAATACGGCGTCAAAATGGAGAATCGAGGGTGTACGCTCGACGAAGTGGCCGCCGTCGCGACCGTGCAATGGGCGATTCACCCGGTACAGGAATGAACGACGTGGGTGTCGATAACTTCATCGGTGAGGCAACGCGCACGCCGTCGCGCCCTGCTCCCTTTCAATGCCATGAATTTCTCCGGGTTCGGGCAGTAGCGTGAGGCTTCCCCACCGCTCTAAGTTGCCGCGCACCTTTGCGGCGTTCCAGAGTCCGAGCTACCGCATCTTGTGGCCGGCGAACTTCTCCTCGCTCCTGTCGCGGTGGATGCAGATGACGCTGCTGGGCTGGATGGTGTTGACGCTCACCGATTCTGCCTTCCGGGTGTCACTCGTCGGGTTCTTCTCCCTCGCGCCGATGCTCTTCGTCGGCCTGCTGAGCGGAGTGCTGGCCGACAGGTTCGACCGACTCAAGCTGCTCCGCGTGACGCAGGTGGTCGGATTCGCGGCGGCGATTGGTATGGCGGTCATTTTGGTCATGGGCAAAGAGGAGTTCTGGCACGCCTACGTGACGATCACCCTCATTGGCTCGGCATGGGCGCTCGAACTGCCGACGAGACGCTCGATGATCCACGATCTGGTCGGGAGCGAAGGTGTCACAAACGCAGTGGCGCTCGACTCGATTGGCATGAATGCAAGCGCCATGGTCGGACCGGCACTAGCCGGAATATTGATCAGCCAAGTGGACGTGGTTGGCGGGTACGTCGTGGTGGTGGGCTTCTCTCTCGTCTCGACGGTGCTAGTGTGGATGCTGAGGCTGGACATCAAGGGACGTGCCTCGACCGCACGACGACGGATGGCGGTCGACCTGCTGGTGGGGGTACGGTATACCCTCCGGCATCGCACGCTGCTGGCCGTCGTCCTGATAACCATCGTGATGAACGTGCTTTTCTTCCCATACCGGTTTCTCATTCCGGTAATCGCACGCGACGTCTTGGGAGTCGGCCCCGAGTTGATGGGCCTAATGGACTCGGTCGCCGGTCTGGGCGCGTCGGCGGGGGCGATAGCTATTGCCTCTTCGACCAACGTCAGGCGGCATGGACTCATCTTCATTGGCGGTTCAGTTGTGGCGGCAGTCTGCCTGTTGGGATTCTCGTTCTCGAAGGTCTATCTCCTGTCGCTTGTCCTGCTGCTCGTTCTCGGGGTCGGTATGGCAGGATTCGCCACCATGCAGGCGACGGTGGTGATGCTGGTCTCGCGAGCAGGAATGCGGGGTAAGGCATTGGGAGTAATCAGCCTGGCCATAGGCACGAGCCCGGCGGGATCGCTGATCATCGGGGCGCTGGCCGAACGAGTCGGCGCGCCGATGGCGATCACGATCATGTCCGGGATGAGTCTGTCCCTGTTGTTCGTGATCGGCCTGCTGATGCCGTCCATCCGGGCACAGACGAAGTTGAAGGGAAGCGAGAGGTGAGGGTGTGATCCAAGTGTGTTCAATACTTCTTACCCCGTAGTAGAGGCGAATTGCGAATCGCCCGCACTTTCGTTGACCCTGCCGGATGTCAAGCCTATAATCTCAAGTGGTGGTGGCAGTGCAGGGATAGTATCCAAGCCGCAAGTTCAGGGGGTGAGGATGTCCTTTCCAACGGATAGGCCGCGCGAGGCTTGCGGCATCGTTGGAGCATACCTGCCAGGAGAGGACGCCGCCCGCACCGCATACTTCGCGCTCCATGCCCTTCAGCATCGTGGTCAGGAGAGCGCGGGCATCGCTACGAGCGACGGGACGCGGATCAAGTGCCGGACGGCGATGGGTCTCATCACCCAGGCATTCGTCGAGGAAGACCTTGTCGTGCTTCCCGGCCACCTCGGAATCGGCCACACTCGGTACTCCACGACCGGCCGGAGCACCATTGAGAACTCCCAGCCAATCTTCTCCAACGGCTCTGGCGTGGAGATCGCCCTCGCCCACAACGGCAACATTGTCAATGCCAGGGCGCTCAGGTCTGAGCTTGAGGACTGGGGCGCCGATTTCACCACCACTAGCGACTCCGAAGTCATCGCACACCTGATGACGCACGCTCCGGCCCCCACGCTTGACGAGCGCATCGTATACGCCATGGGAAGGCTCGAAGGCGCGTACTCCCTGACGGTTATGACCGAAGACACGGTGTACGGCATTCGCGATCCCATGGGCGTCCGGCCACTCTGCATCGGCAAGCTCAACGGCGGCTGGGTGATCGCGTCGGAGACGTGCGCCCTCGACCAGATCGACGCCGAATTCTACAGGGACGTACACCCAGGAGAGGTGGTCGCGATTGACGCCGACGGTCTTCGCAGCGTGGGCCGCCGGATGTCCGACGGCGTTCGCGCACCCTGCATCTTCGAGCATATCTATATGGCCCGGGCGGACAGCCGGATCGAGGGTCGTCTCGTATACAACAGCCGCAAGGCGATGGGAAAACAACTCGCGAATGAGCATCCTGCCGAGGCCGACCTGGGCATCGGCGTCCCCGACTCCGGCATTCCCGCCGCGGTGGGCTATGCCGAGGAGGCCGGCATACCCTTCGAGGAAGGTCTCATAAAGAACCGCTACGTGGCACGCACGTTCATCATGCCGGACCAGCGGCTGCGAGACATGGGCGCGCGCATGAAGTACAACCCCCTGCTGGAGAACATTAGCGGCAAACGTCTCGTGGTGGTCGATGACTCCATCGTTCGAGGGACGACGCAAGCACAACTGGTGGCCATGCTCCGACGAGGGGGCGCCACAGAGGTGCACCTGCGAATAGCCTCGCCCCCTATCAGGCATCCCTGTCACCTCGGCGTCGACTTTCCGACTCGCGATGAGCTTCTTGCGTCCAGGAGCGAAATCGACGAGATTCCCGAAATCGTGGGGGCCGACTCCCTGGGTTACATCAGCACCGAGGGTCTGCTCAGGGCCGTCGGGACGACCGAGGACCGTAACTGCATGGCCTGCTTCACGGGCAACCAGCCAATACCGATTCAGCTTGAAATGGACAAGCTGGCCTTCGAGAATTGATGTCACAGGCGCGGTCCGGACAGACCTACAAGGACGCCGGAGTCGACTTCGACGCGGCAGATGCCACCAAACAACGCATCAAAGCGCTCGCCGCCACAACGCACGGCCCGGAGGTTCTGGGTGGAGTCGGCGGGTTCGGCGGGTTGTTCGAACTGTCCGGCTATCGGCAGCCGGTCTTGGTGTCAGGCACCGACAACGTCGGAACCAAGCTCAAGATCGCACTTGCAATGAGCCAGTTCGAGAACCTTGGACGGGATGTCGTCAATGCCTGCGTCAACGACGTTATCGTGTGTGGCGCGAAGCCGCTGTTCTTCCTCGACTACATCGCGACCGGCAAGATGGACGCCAACCTTGCCGAAGAGATAGTTCGGGGCATTGCGGCGGCCTGCATCGAGAATGGTTGCGCTCTCATCGGGGGTGAGACCTCGGAGCTTCCGGGACTGTTTGCGCAGGGCGAGTTCGACCTGTCGGGCTTCGCGGTCGGAGTGGTCGAAAAGGAGGACATCCTGGACGGCTCGACCATCCGGGAAGGCGATACGCTCATCGGGATTCCCTCGAACGGCCTGCACACCAACGGCTTTTCGCTGGTGCGTCATGCCCTGGGACTCGACGATGACCCATCGCCGCTCTTTGAGCGCCACGACGAGATCGATGGGACGATTGGAGAGGCGCTGCTTAAGCCGCATACGGCTTACTTCCCGGCGGTGCGGCCCGTCCTCGGTCTTGCTAAGGGGATGGCGCACGTGACGGGTGGGGGATTGCGAGACAACGTGCCGCGAATGCTGCCGGACGGGCTTGGCGCACACTTCGACGCTTCAACTTGGACCGTTCCGCCCATCTTCACCCTGCTGGAGGAATTCAGCAATATCGACTCGGACGAGATGTACCACGTATTCAATATGGGGTTGGGAATGGTGGTCGCGTGCGAGGCGGAAAACGCTGAGATGGTCTGCTCTTTGGCGCCGGAGGCCCGCGTTGTGGGCGAGGTCGTTCGGGCGACGGGCGAGAGGAGAGTGAACCTGTAAGAATGGAAGTTCTTAACCAATTCCCGAATCATCACGCCAGTGGATTCTTGAAGTGTGAGTCTAGGAGAAAAGCAACCGGATGAAAGCGCTCATCAGCGCCTACGATAGGTCAGGAGTAATAGAGTTCGCCGGGAAGCTGGTCGAGGCGGGCTTCGAGATTATCAGCACGGGAGGGACGCGCGCGGAACTGGCTTCCTCGGGGCTGCCGGTCACGCTGCTCTCGGACGTCACCGGGTTCCCGGAGTTGCTGGACGGCAGGGTCAAGACCTTGCATCCGGTCGTCCACGCGGGAATCCTGGCGAGGCGCGACGAGGAGTCGCACGTGGCGGAGCTTAGCGAGCACGGCATCGACGGCATCGACGTGGTCGTTGGAAACCTGTACCCGTTCGTCGAGACCGTCAGCAAGCCGGACGTGAGTCTCGAGGAGGCATTGGAGAACATAGACATCGGCGGACCGACGATGATCCGTGCCGCCGCGAAGAATTTTCCCTCGGTCATCGTGGTCGTCGATCCCGCTGACTTTGCCTGGGTTGGCGAGCGGATTCTCGCGCGGACGAAGGGCGGGGCAATCGGGGACGCATTGACGCTGGATGAGCGGAAGGGCCTGGCGCTGAAGGCGTTCCGGCACGTGGCGCAATACGATGCGGCCGTCTCGCGGTACCTGAGCGACGGCGACCTATTGTCCGGGTCGGAGTTCGCGGTCGGGTTCGAGAAGATCGCCGATATGCGTTACGGCGAGAACCCCCACCAGAAGGGGTCGGTGTACCGCGACCCGCTGGCGGCTGGAGGGATCGTAAACGCCGAGCGGCTGCACGGCATCGAGATGTCATTCACCAACTACCTCGACGCGGAAGCGGCGTGGTCGGCCGTGACGGACTTTTCTGAGGCGGCGGCGTGTATCGTCAAGCACCTGAATCCGTGCGGGCTGGCCATACACGACGACCAACCCATGGCGTACAAGAGGGCGCTCGAGGGCGATCCCGTGTCGGCATACGGGGGAATCGTCGCGTACAACCGAACGCTGACTGCCGAGACTGCCAAGGTTATGCGTGGGGTCCTGTATCACGTGATTGTCGCCCCCGACTATGAGCCGGAAGCGCTTGATATCCTGAAGAGGCGGAAGGAGGCGCGTATCCTTAAGGTAGCCGCGACGGGCGGCGACCTGAGCGGCTTCGATCTGCGGCTGGTTTCGGGTGGCGCGCTGCTTCAAACCGCTGACAACATCGAGGAAGACGCTGCTTCATGGAAGGTTGTCACGGAGCGCCAGCCGACGGAGCGCGAGCTTGCCGATCTGGCATTCGCGTGGAAGGTATGCAAGCACATCAAGTCGAATGCCATCGTGCTGGGCAAGGACAACACCCTCGTGGGCATGGGGACGGGGCAGCCGAACCGCGTCACGAGCATCAGGCTCGCCATCGAGACGGCGGGTGACAAGGTCGCAGGGAGCGCGTTGGCGTCGGACGCCTTCATGCCGTTCGCAGACAACATCGAGGCTGCCGCACAGGCGGGAATCACGTCAATAGCCCAGCCGGGCGGATCGATGCGCGACGACGAGGTCATCGAGGCCGCGAACCGGGAAGGCATGACGATGGTCTTCACGGGCGTCCGCCACTTCAGGCACTGACCGGTCAGTCGGCGGACAGTCCTACGCAGTCGAGGGGGTTCGTCCTTACGACCTTGGCGATGTCGGCCTCATGCATGCCCGCGTCGAGCATCGCGGCGATTGCCATCCGCATTCCCTCTGCGGGTGGAGGGTTCGTCCACTGACCGAAGTCCGTCGAGACGACGCAGCGGTCGGCCCCCACACTTTCTATGACCCCGCGCAAGCGATCCCCAGCGTCTTGCCCGTCATAGTACGACAGGAACGGCAACTCGACGTACAGGTCGTGCGACAACAGCTTTGAAGCCCCTTCCTCGCCGAACCTCGCCGTGGGATTGGTCACGACGAGCCGCTCCAGCCCGACCGAACCGGCGAGGCGCACAAGCATCTCGGTGTCCGCGAAGGTTGCGTGGGTCGATGCGACCGCCATTCCGTACGACTTGGCGACATCCAGCACGGCCTCTAGGTCGTTTGAGGCATCGAGGAGCCTGATTGTCGCTGCGTCCTGCGTCGGCATCCAGACTACCTTCGCGCCGAGCTTGGCAGCAGCCTCGACGGCGTCCGGGTTCAGGCCGCCGACGGAGGTATTCAGGACTATTGAGCCGACGGCGTGGAAGCCGGGGTACATGCGGTTGAGGGCGTAGGCCGCGAGGGCCGTCGGGTGGCGGTGCTTCATCAGCACGAATCCAGCCATCTCCGCTTCATAGGAGTCGCGGCCCGCCTCGAGGTAGTCGGTGCGACGCTCGCCGTCCGGCTCTGGGCCGGTGTGAATCCGAAAGTCGAACGCGCCCTTCAGCAGGGCCTCAACTCGGTCTCGCACGGTCACTCCATCGGGGAATGGCTATTGACTCCAGGCGGAGGTCGCCTTGAATCTCGTCTATCTCGCGCAGGTCGTCGTCGGTCAGTGCCCAGTCTCCCGCCTGTGCATCGTGGAGCACCTGCTCGACCGTACGGCCACCGACGATGCTCGACGTTACGGCGGGATTGGCCAGGGGCCAGGCTATGGCAAGCTGCACGATGTCGCGACCGTGGTCCTGCGCCCACGCTTTCAGCTTCTCGGTCACGGCGTATATGCGCTCGAACAGCTCGCCCTTGAAGTGGGGCCAGTTGTAACGTTCGTCGTCGGGCGGGAACTCGTGTCCCGGCTTGTACTTGCCCGCGAGCATCCCCTTTGCCATGACGGAGTACACGATGGCCCCGACTCCCAGCTCGCGACAGGCCGGCAGTACCTCGTCCTCGGAGTCGCGGAAGAGAATGTTGTATCGCGGCTGGGCGCTGTGAATCTGCCCGTGCCGGGCGGCATCACGCATCTGGCTGGCTGAGAAGTTGGAGACGCCGATGTAGCGTATCTTCCCGGCGTCGCGGTGCTTCATGAGCTCGCCAACGGTGTCCTCGATGGGCCACTGCGGCTGGGGACTGTGTATCTGGTACAGGTCGATGTAGTCGGTGCGGAGGAGTCTGAGGCTCTCGGTAAGGGCCGATTCTATGTGTTCGGCTGAGTGGTCGGAGCCGGAGACCTTCGTCGCCAGGAATACCTCGTCCCGTCGACCCTCTATGGCCTCGCCGATCTTGGCCTGGCTATCGAAATAGCTCTCCGCCGTGTCGAGGAAGGTCAGCCCGGCGTCGATGGCGGCCCTGAGGGTGGTGATGGCCTGATCGTATTCGATGGCACCGAACGCGCCGCCGAGCGGCCATGTGCCGAAGCAGATGACCGGTACTTCCGGCCCGTCTTTACCGAGTGGGCGCGTCCGCATCGTTATGTGCGCTCCGTGTGTCCGTTTGCCGTCCGCCGAGGGCTACTGCGCCGTCGTGGCTGGCGGAGAATTGACACACAATTATGGGGTCGCCCTTGTTCGATGGCAAGCGGTCGCGGCACATCGGAGCCCTTTACCTGAAGCCGGATAGTAGATACCCTAAGCGCCCCACGACAGACACCATTGCGCCCGGAGGACTCTCCAATGCCACGAAGCGGAAAGACGCGACGAATCCTGTGCAACGACGACGGCTGGATCATGAGCACCCCCCATCCGCTCACTCCGGAGTACATGTGGGACAACATGGTCGGGACGTATGTCGACACGCCCATAGACGGGTTCCTGTGGTCGGTGGGCGGACACGACACGTACTCGTACGAGACCGATATCGGAGAGCGGTTCGGCGAGGGGTACGACAACCTCGACGAGACGCAGCAGCCGAGCGTGGACAACCTCCGCTACCTCATGGAGCACCACGGCGGGCCAATGGAGGTCATCACCGGGCTGTGCAGGCGGGCGGGGATGGAGTTCTTCCCCTCGGTGCGGATGAACGAGCACTACGATATGCCGGAGTCCGCGCCGCAGTACTCGCATTTTCGGCGCGACAATCCTGAGTACCTCATCGGGAAGGGCGAGGACATTCCGGGCCCGACCCTGGAGTGGGGCATCCGCACGGGTCTCGACTACGCCGTTCCCGCTGTGCGGAGCTATATGGCGAGCATCGCGGTCGAGCTGGTCTCGCGTTGGGACGTGGACGGCATCGAGCTCGACTACATGCGCCACCCGGCGTTCTTCCGAATCGAGGAGGGGTACCCGAACAGGTACCTGATGACGGACTTCATAGCGTACATCCGCCAGCAGATGGACGAGATTGGTGAGGCGAAAGGCAAGGCGCTCGACCTGATCGTTCGGGTCCCGCCTACCCTGCGCGACTGCGCTCGCATAGGTCTGGACGTGGAGACTTGGATCGAAGAAGGGTTGGTTGATGTCGTGATAGCAGGGGGAGGATTCATTCCCTTTGAGACTCCCATCGACGAGTTCGTCAAGGCCGCGGAGGGGACGGACGTCGAGATTTACGGGTGTCTCGAAGCGCTCCGGCCGAATCTCAACGAGTTGTCGATGCGAGCCGCTGCCGCGTTGTACCACGAGCAGGGGGTCTCTGGACTGTACCTGTTCAACTACTTCAGGCTGTCACAGGAGTGGAAGCGTGAGACGCTCGGCAGGCTAGTCGACGGTGACACTCTCTCGCGTCTTGACAAGCGGTACGAGTTCGACAAGCGGGGAAGGGTGCGTCCCACGAATCAGCTTGGGTTCTCGTTCCAGAACGCCATCCCGCTCACCCAGCTTCCGACCGCGCTCGAACCGACTGTCATCGGGCCGAGCACTCTGCTGACCATGTCCATCGCCGACGATCTGGAGGGCGCAAAGGCGGAAGGGGCGCTTGGCGAGTGCACGATAGGGTTTCGGCTTGAGAACGCCGGAGCGGGCGACACCATCAATGTGAAGGTAAACGGGTCGGCGCTCGACGCGAACGCCGCGAGAAGATCAACGGACACTTGGACACGCACCTTCTATGGTCGCAACCACAGCCACGATTCCCCGATGGAGACTACGGATGACCCGGAGCCCGGAACTGTCATCGAGTGGACGGTCGATACGCCGCCTTTGCAGTCCGGCAAGAACGAAATTGCGGTCTGGCTGACCGAGACGGACTCCGGGCGGGAAGAGCCCCTGATTCTCGCCGACGTGCGGGTATCGGTGACGTATCGCTAGGATTTCGGAGCAAAGAACCAACCTCAACACAGAGGAGGCATTGAGCAATGGCAGAGTATCGAGGCGGAGTTATCGGACTGGGCTGGATGGGCATGTTGTACGACCTTGCGGGCCGCATAGGCGACCGGTTCCACGTGGACGACATCGACCGGCCGACGCCCGAACTTAACATCCATCGAGAGTTTCATCACTTTGAGAGTCCCGGCGTGGAGGGGAACCCGACCTCGTACTCCGAGGCAATCGTGGACAGACCAGAGGTTGACCTCGTAGCGGCGGCGGACCGGGATGTGAAGCGTCTGCGGGCCTTTTCCCAGCGGTACGGCACGGAGGCGGTCTATACGGACGCGAAAGAGATGTTTGAGCAGGAGAACCTCGACATCGTTGCGGTTGCGACGAACACGAAGGGGCGCGCGGACCTCGTGGTGATGGCCGTCGAGCACGGAGCGAAGGGCGTCGTCACCGACAAGCCCATGTGTCATACGCTCGACGAGGCCGACCGTATGGTCAAGGCGTGTGCCGATGCCGGGGTGCCGCTCTCCTGCGGCGCGATTTCGACGACGCACCCGTCGTTCGAGAGGGCGAAGCAACTCGTCACTTCCGGCGAGATCGGCGAAGTGATCTCGATAGAGACGGGCGGCCCAGCGGCGCAACACCAAAACTGGTCGTACTTCCTCGACTCGCCTCCCGCGTGGGTCATCGGGACGAACGACACGCCTCGCTCGGAGTCGGGCAGTGACGAGTTCCAGGGCCATGGCATGTTGGTCGCGGAGGACGGCACGGTCGTGCATTTCCGTAAAGGCTTACCGAACGTGCGGATCTTGGGGACGGAAGGCGATCTCAGCTTCTCTTTCGGACTCGCCGGATCGTCAGGTTGGCGGCTGTCCAAGGACATCGAGGCACCGGGGACGGAGGGTCCCAAACAGCGCACGGAGATTCCTTTTGGCGTGCCGCAGTTCATCCCGCCGTACGGGGCGATCTACTCGCTGGACGACGTGATGCGCTGCATCGCGGGAGAGATGGACGAGCCGAAGAACTCCGGGCGGCGCGTCGCCGTGGCATTAGAGGTGGAGGTCGCGCTCAAGCTCTCGTCCGACATGGGGGGTGTGCGGGTCGATCTGCCGCTGGAGGACCGCTCACTGGGGCTGAACTACGACTGGTTCCGGTAGGGAAGTCGTTGCGGCAATCGCCGCATTGAGAGTGAATTAAAAGGGACTATAATGCGGTTGATAGGCGTACCGATACGCGGTATAATAGTGGCATGATCAGGTCGTTCCGTCATCGGGGACTGAGGCGACTCTATGAACGTGACGACCCAAGCAGAGTAGCTGCCTTCTTGGCAAATAGGATCGCCGTGGTCTTGGCAGACCTTGATGAGGTGAGTAATCCCAGAGACATCGACATGCCTGGATATAGACTCCATCCACTAAAAGGCCAAATGAGAGGGCTATGGAGCATTTCCGTTTCCGGCAACTGGCGAATCACATTCAGGTTTGAAGATGGCGATGTGCACGATGTTGACCTCGTGGACTATCACTAAGAAGAGGAACCAATTATGCCGATGAAGAATCCACCGCATCCCGGACTCAGTATAAGGCAGAACTGCCTGGACCCTCTCGGCCTGAGCGTCACCGAAGGCGCAGCAGTGCTGGGAGTAGCGCGTCACACGCTCTCTCGCGTACTGAATGGTCATGCCTCCATTTCGCCTGAGATGGCCATTCGCCTTGAGAAGACGGGATGGTCAAATGCGGACTTCTGGCTCAGACGGCAGACCGCTTACGACCTGGCACAGGCACGCAGGAGCGAGGACCGGATAGAGGTTTCGCGCTACGAGCCCCAGCCGACGAGCTAAGTGCGCGCAATAGTGGACTGAAGTGGTGGAGACGGGGGAGGGTCGAACTCCCCGTCCAGAAGAAACTCCGGACTAGAACGTCTACAGGTGTAGCCGGTACTTGTATCTCGCCTCCGACCGCCCTAACCGGCGTCGGTCATGTCGGTGGCCAGCCGATGAGTCTTTTGTCCTTCTTATCGGCGTCCGTCGGACAGCACCTCGAGTGTCGTCGCTCATCCCGCCCCGTCGAGGAGCGAAACGGGTGAACGTAGCCGCGGTTAGGCGGCTAGGGCTAGCTCTTGCTTGCCTGTTATTGTGGTTGCCACCGGTTTAGCGAGGGTAGATGGCGCCTCGACCTGCAGTCCCGCGGAGGCTTCCCCTGTCGAAGCCACGCGTCCCCACAAAATGGTTACCTACCGAGTATATCACAGGGGTTGATCACCCCCACTCTGAATCTCTCCCCCGTCGGACGGGGGAGAGATTATTGACCTCTAAACTCTTGCTCTATTTTTCGATGGGCGCGCCGACGATGCTGCCATACTCGGTCCAAGATCCGTCGTAGTTCGTGACGTTGTCATAGCCGAGGATCTGGCTCAGCACGAACCACGTGTGCGACGAGCGCTCGCCGATGCGGCAGTAGGCCACGGTCGGGCCGTCTCCGGTGATTCCCTTACCCTGGTAGGCGGCCTGCAGGGCCTCGACGGACTTGAACGACCCGTCGTCCTCGTTGACGGCCGTTAGCCAAGGGATGTTCGTCGCCCCGGGAATGTGGCCGCCTCGCTGCGAACCCTCTTGCGGAAGGTTTGCCGGGGCCAGGAGCTCGCCGCTGAACTCCGCGGGCGCTCGCACGTCCACCATCGCCGAAGAGGTCTCTCCACTGGCGATACTGAGCATATCGTCCCGGGTAGCTCGGGTGCTGAGATCCGGGTCACTCGCGGAGTAGGACATCGCATCCACGCACGGCACGTCGGTCGTGAGGTCGCGCCCCTCGCTCACCCACTTGACTCGCCCGCCGTCCATGACGCGCACGTCAGCGTGACCGTAGATCTTGAGCTGCCAGAACGCGTAGGTGGCGAACCAGTTGTTGTTGTCGCCGTAGACGATGACCGTAGAGTCCGGGGAAATGCCGGACGATCCGAGCAGGCACTCGATCTGCTCCTTGCTCAGGATGTCGCGTGTCACAGTGTCGTTGAGTTGGGTCGTCCAGTTCCAGCCGATTGCGCCGGGGATGTGCCCCTGGTCGTAAGCCTCGGTATCCACGTCCACCTCGACGAGTACGACACTGTCGTCGTTCCCGTGCTCCGCTACCCAGTCGGTATCTACTATCGATTCAGGATGTGCTACTTGTGTTCCCATTTCTTCCTCCTCACACTCTCTTTCTTTGTTTCCGGTGGTTTCAATTGCATTCGGTATTCCGGTCAGTTGCCCTTAGCTCCCCTACCCTTCGCCCGTCACCGACACACCGCAAAAGATTTCGTAGTCGATGAGCTCCGTCACCGTCGGATTGTCGCCGCAGAGCGGGCAGTTCGGGTTCCGTCTGATCTTGAGTTCGCGGAACTCCATCGTCAGCCCGTCGATGAGCAGCATCCGGCCCGTGAGGTTCTCCCCGATGCCCATGATAAGCTTTACGGTCTCCGTAGCCTGGATAGTGCCGACGAGACCGGGCATCATCCCCAGCACACCGGCCTCGGCGCAGTTCGGGACCTCTCCCGGCGGGGGAGGATCCGGGAACACGCAGCGGTAGCAGCCCTTCCCGGGTTCATAGACCGTCGCGCGCCCGTCGAAGATGAGGACGCTGCCGTCGACCAGAGGCTTGTTGCTCAGGTAGGCGGCGTCGTTGATGAGGTACCGCACCGCGAAGTTGTCGGCGCCGCTTACAATGATGTCGTAGCCGGCGAAGATGCCCAGCGCGTTCTCGGCGTTGAGCGGCGTGTTGTGCGTGACCACATCCACGTCGGGGTTGTAGGCGGTTATCGTGTCGCGGGCCGACTCGACCTTGGGCCGCCCTATGTCGTCGTTCTGATGGAGGATCTGGCGCTGGAGATTAGTGATGTCCACGTCGTCGAAGTCGATGATGCCAATCGTCCCAACACCCGCGAGGGCGAGGTATAGCGAGATCGGGGAGCCCAGTCCTCCCGCTCCCACTACGAGCACCCTGGCGTTCAGGAGCGCTCGCTGTCCTGAGCTGCCGACCTGCGGCATGATGATGTGCCGGCTGTACCTCTGGACCTGGTACGGCGTGAGCGTTTGAACCTGGGGTGTTGTGGTTGCGACCATGCTTGTCTTCTCCCCGAAATGTTTCTTAGGAATCAGTCTCGACAACGCGAATACGAGTGGCAAAGGGCCATTCAACAAAAACGCTCCACGGAAGGACGCAGGTCTTCACAGTGGAGCCGTTTTCCGGAGCGCGGGGCGACTGCGCGACGCTGCTTTGCTAGCTGGAGCGCCTCATACAGGTGCAGTCTTCACGTTGGTGGCGGAACGCCAATTTCCAAACCCCGGTTGTGAATTGTGGAGTCACTTGGTCAAGTATATCACGGGCCTTGATCCTAGTTTCAAGCGTTTTTGCCGCAAGTTGAGGCCACCACGGCTTGGTGTGTGCATCGCCGGAGACGCACAGTGCATGGTCTCCGTCAGCAATACCGATCGCTCGCAAAGACCTCCACGTTCTCATTGCACTGCTCGACGATGTGGTACCATCGCCCGCAGCCACGGACACGGTAGCCCCAGTCTCTGAAAGGCAGGAACCACCATGACGAAACTCGACGTATTGACCTACGGATTCTCGTTCATCTCGCCGGAGGGCGGGTTCGGGTGGTCGTCGATCTCCCTGCTGGAGGTTGGAGGGCAGAACATCGTGGTGGATACCGGCCCGGCGTCGCGGCGGGGTCTCCTGTGGAGCGCCCTCGACTCGCGGGGTCTCGCGCCGGAGGACATCGACCTCGTCATTTTGACGCACATGCACTGGGACCATTGTCAGAACACCGACATGTTCACCAATGCGCGCATCCTCGTCAATCCGAAGGAGATCGACTACGCCCACAACCCGAATCCCGCAGATCACAACGCCGCGAAGTACATCGCTGAGATGATGGACAAGATGCGCGTCGAGCCGATCTCGGACGGCGACGTGGTGGCGGACGGGATCTCGATCATCGACACGCCGGGGCATACCCTGGGGCACATCAGCATCATTGCCAATGTCGGGGAGGAGAACATCCTGGTCGCGGGCGACGCCATGCCGGACGGCGGCACGGTTACCCGGAAGCTTCCCTACAACGTCTTTTGGGACGTGAACGACGCGACCGAGAGCGTCGAGAAGATACTCGACTCGTCGGACGTTTTCTATCCCGGGCACGACCGGCCCTTCCGGCTGAACGACGGGAAGGTCGAGTACCTTCATGGCCCGACACAGGTGGAGATCGTCGCCAGCAACGAGGGAGCCACCGTCGCGCCATCCCTCACCTACACCGTCCACTCGGTGCGCGAGCCGAATATCCAGCTGGTGCAGAAGCCCTAACGACGGAGCGGCCCTAGTCGATTGACACGGACTCCAGGACCTGCTGCTGGATGTCGAACAGCGTCTCGATGCCCTGGGCGGCCAGATCGATCAACTCGTCCAGGGATTCTCGGGAGAACGAGCCTTCCTCTGCCGTTCCCTGCACCTCGATGAACTCGCCATGGTCAGTCATCACGACGTTGAAGTCGACCTCGGCCTGCGAGTCTTCCTCGTAGTTGAGGTCGAGCAGTGCGACGCCGTCGTGGATGCCGACGCTGGTGGAGGCGACTCCGCATTTGAGCGGGAGTTCGGGCAGGATGTCGTCGGCCACGAGGCTGGACAGCGCACGGTAGAGGGCGACGTAGGCCCCCGTGATCGAGGCGGTTCGCGTACCGCCGTCCGCCTGAATGACATCGCAATCGACGGTGATCGTCCGCTCGCCCAGCTTGTCGAGGTCGACTGCGGCACGGAGCGACCGTCCGATGAGCCGCTGTATCTCCTGCGTCCTGCCTCTCGGCCCCGTTCTTCCTTCACGCCGACTGCGAGTCAGCGTCGCGCGGGGCAGCATGGCGTATTCGGCCGTGATCCAGCCCTGCCCGGAGTCCTGCAGGAATGAGGGTACGCCGTCCTCGACGCTGACGGCGCACAGCACCTGTGTATGCCCTGTCTCAATCGTGGCGGAGCCTTCAGCAAACATCAGCGTGTCGGTGGCTATCGTCGTGGGCCGAAGCTCGTCGTACAGGCGTCCGTCGCCGCGGGTCATGTAGGGGTCTCCCTATAACAGTATGGGAGCGAGTATAGCACAGCGGTCCTGTAGGTTCGTTTACATACGCCCCTACGAGAAGCTACAATGTTGCTGAAGCGTTCGGTGTTGTAGCGGGAGTTGGCGGGACCGACTAGTTGGAACCGCTCATCGTGGAGCTACCAATGAACAGACACCAGCAATACCTCACTCCCAAAGGCATGAAGCAGCTCGAAGAAGAGCTCGCGCACCTTAAGAGCGATCGTCGCCAGGAGGTTGTCGCAAAGATCACCGAGTCCCACGATGCCGGAGGCGTTGAGGACAACGCCGAGTACGAGGAAGCCAAGAACGAGCTGGCCCTCGTCGAGGCGAGGATATCGGAGATCGAGAACGTGCTCGAACGGGGGGTGGTGGCGGACAAGAGCATGGTGGAGAAGGGCGTCATCGGTTTCGGCTCGTCGGTCGACGTTCAAGACCGCACGAAGCGCAGGCGGAAATACCAGATCGTCGGCTCGGCCGAGGTCGCGCCTCTGGACGGTAAGATATCGATTGAGTCCCCCGTCGGCAAGGCGCTGGTCGGCCACAGGGTAGGGGATGTCGTGGAGGTCGAGACCCCTTCGGGGGTCAATAAGCTGACGGTCACGAGGGTACGCTAGGAAGGGCTTCGCTTCTTGGAATATAGTGGCACGCGCGGGGGCGTCCTTCCTATGAGAGGCGCCCCCGCTCTTGTATGGAGGCATTGAGATGTCCGAACCGGAAAATCAGCTAATGAACGTCCGCCTGGAGAAGCTCCAAAGGCTCCGGGACGCGGGCATCGACCCATATCCCCACAGGTACGATAGGACCCACACGTCCAAGCAAGCCATCGATCTACTCGATCAAGCGGAAGCCGAGCACGAAGGTGAGGACGAAGCTCGAACGGAGAGCGTTTCCGTCGGCGGGCGCATCGTCCGTTACCGCGGGATGGGACGCGCGACGTTTGCAGACATCCAGGACGGCGAAGGCAAGGTCCAGATGCTCTTTCGCCGCAACAACCTCGGTGAGAGCTACGCCACGCTGAAGGACCTCGATATAGGCGACTGGATGGGCGCAACCGGCCCGGTCTTCCGTACGCGGACGGGCGAGGCGACCGTCGAGGTACAGGACTGGACGTTGCTGTCTAAAGCCGTCCGAGGCCTGCCGGAGAAATGGCACGGCCTGACCGACGTGGAGGCGAGGTTCCGGCAGCGGTACCTCGACCTGATCGCGAGCGAGGACAGTCTTAGAATCGCCATCATGCGGAGCAGGGCGATCAGTGCCCTGAGGCGTTTCATGGACGGTCGTGGATTCATGGAGGTGGAGACGCCGATGCTGGTGCAGGTGCCCGCAGGAGGGACTGCGCGTCCGTTCGCCACCCATCACAACGCCCTTGACCGCGATCTCTACCTGCGTATCGCCACGGAACTCCACCTGAAGCAACTCATCGTGGGAGGAATCGAGAAGGTGTATGAGATCGGGCGGGTCTTCCGAAACGAGGGTGTCGACGTGACGCACAACCCGGAGTTCACCACGATGGAGAGCTACGAGGCGTTCGCCGACTACACCGACGTGATGGAGATGGTCGAGCAAATGGTCTTCACGATGGCGCAGGACGTGCTTGGCTCTGCCACGGTCGAGTTCGAGGGTACGATGATCGACCTCACGCCGCCGTGGCCTCGTCTCGACCTACACGAGGAGATCGAACGGCGGAGCGGCATCGATTTCCTAGAGGCCAACGACATCGAGTCGCTGAAGTCCGAGATGGCCGCCATAGGCCTGGATGTCGGGCACCAGATGAGTTGGGGAGGCTTGCTCGACAAGCTGCTTTCCGACACAGTCGAGCCGCACCTCGTGCAGCCGTCGTTCCTCGTGGACTACCCCGTCGAGATGTCGCCGCTTGCGAAGAAGAAACGTGACGACTCGCGCTTGGTGGAGCGGTTCGAGGGGTTCATCGCGGGTATGGAGGTATGCAACTCGTTCACCGAGTTGAACGACCCCATCGACCAGCGGCAGCGCATGGAGCAGCAGGAGCAGCTACGCAGCCGGTTCGAGGACGAGGATACCGACCGCCTCGACGAGGAGTTCCTTACGGCGATAGAGCACGGGATGCCGCCCACAGGAGGACTGGGTATCGGGATAGACCGCCTGATGATGGTGTTCGCAGGCAGGCGCAGCATCCGCGAGGTCGTCCTGTTCCCGCAGCTGCGCAGCCGGTAAAGGGCGCTTCGCCCTACCCCTTCTCTGGCGTGTACATCTCGTAGAACTCGATATGCTGCTCTTCCACCATCTCCCTGAGCTGAGTGCTGAGATCTCCCATGCTTGGCATGTCGTTGCCCGCACGATAGGGTGACTCGATC
>JAPOPA010000147.1 GCA_026713145.1 Chloroflexota bacterium | reverse complement strand
TGAGTCCCTGCATATGCTCACCGGCGCGGGACTGACCTACTTGGCCCGCAGGGACCGGGCCGCCGTGGGCTTGACCCTCGACCGCTGGAGCCCCGAGCCTGCACACTCGAACCCTTCGGTCTACGCAGGCACCACCCTGCGCGCTCTCGCCTCCCAGATGCGGCACCACACCGGCGTCGTCGACTTCGCCGCCGCCCTGTCCACAGAGGTAGAGACCTCTGCGGACTATGACCTCTGGGACCTGCTGCCCACACACCGCTCCAGCATCGGCTACCGCTACGACTGGACCACCTACGTCATCCATCCCGACGCCTCCTTCACCCTGGAGTACAAAGGCCGGTGGCGTCCCTACCTGCTGGAGTTTGAGCGTCGAGCGACGACGCCTAAGCGCGCCCGTGCTCGCCTGAAGTCCTACCAGCGCTATTTCCTGAGCGGATGGGCGAAGCGAGACCATGAGGGACATCTACCCAACGTGCTCTTCGTCTTCGAGTCCTTGGACAACGAGACCGCCTTCCTCGACGTCGCCGACACGATGAAGGAGATACCCATTGTCACCTCCAACGCAGAGGCCCTCGCCGAGCATGGGACCCTGGGTGAGGCATGGACATTTCCTCCCCCGCACTCCCTCGACAGGAGGCCGCTGTCAGAGTTGTATCCGATTGCAGAATGACAACATGTCCACTCTCGCCATTCCGAAGACTTCCTGTAGGGGTTGTCCCAGCATAGCTGCTGGGACAACTTTACTGCATCTTGCAACCGCGCATGCCCCTTCCGCCCTCGGGGGTACATCTCGTTGCAGAACTGACACGTCATGGGAGTTCCAGCACACCTCCGGTCCCCCTCGCCCATCAGCTACGGCTCCTAGCGACGACACCCCTCATCCATGACCTCGATGACCGGGCACATGAGGGCCACAGCAGCATGTTCCATTAGCCAACCCAGTCCGTTCTCACGACTTCCTGTAGGGGACAAAAGGGCATTCCTTCACTTACCGTGTCAGCCCCCAACAGGTCGCAACGGGACATTTTGTTGCAGAGCACGAAATCTCGGTGATCTGCCTTGAAGCCGACGCCCGCAACAGGATTGAACTGCCCCAGACCCATCGATGCGCCTGACGTGTCACCTGACTCAGCCCTCTTAACCTCATCCCAAAGACTAAGCCGCTCTGGACCACCGCCATTCGGATCTGGAGGAAGGAAAGTGAGCGACTCGCGGGGCGGAATCTGCCAACCTGCAACTTGCGTTTCCGCCGCAACCGGCCCCTGACACAAAGTGTTCGCCGTTCGCGTCCCATGGAGGGCGATTTCCCTCCGATTCAGCTTTGTAGACTGCCCGATCTGCAACTTGCACGCAGACCGATTTCCTGTACAGCCCCCTGACATTGCGGCGGCTCCCTTCTCGTGTAATCCGCGGAGACAACTTCATCGATGTAGTCCCTCCAAAGTCACTACGCCCGTGTAGTCCCTTCAAGGGGATAACGCTTGGCTTCCCGACCTCCAGACTCGATGGCAGGCAACACGACCCCATCGGCGAGGAGGCGAAGACGTGGGAGCACAATCGACCGTCCGACGATCCCCCAGCGGAGCTAGGCAGCAGGCCGGAACGTTCACGCCCCTGGCCCAATGTCCCGTCGACGGCTGTCCTATAGGGGGTTGCACACCCCAAATTCCCTCCTCCACGTCCAATCGCTCGCTCCGATTTAGCAACCAACCCCACTTCCCTTTTGGGAACTTTCACCCAAATCGGGTGAACCGGCCCTTACCTCGAAGTGCTCGCAACAACGGCGCCGACTTCCCTTTTTCTCACCTATTTCAGGTTCAAAACAGCCCTCGACTTCCCTTTTGGGAACTGACGGTAATCCTTGTACACGGGTACGACATCACATCCGGCCTTTCACAGAGTCGAGTCCCCGTGAGGGGGGCACGGGGCCGTGCCCCCCTCACGGACCATGATATTTCGCCTCCCAACTCCTCAGACTCGATGGAAGACGGACGACCCCATCGGAGAGGAGACGGGAGCCTCCGATGGGGCCGAAGGCGTGAGCGCACGGCCTGCGTGCGAACCGCTGCGAGACCGGTGGCATAGAGAGATATGAAGGACAAGAGCAGACAGAACTGGCAAATGAAGCCTCAGGAGGACTTCTCCGAGTTCGGAGAGATCAGGGTCGTCTCCAGGCCCGTCCCCGACGCCGAGGACCGACTACGCCGCCTGTTCACGATCCTGCTCGGATCTTCAGCCGATGATGGGCAGGCGAAGTCCGAGATGGACGACCGGCATGTGGGTGACCACCCGGAGGCGGAATCCTGATGCGGTCCGAGCAGTCCCTAGGCCGACTTCAGCTATCGCGGAGGCCAGCGTCTCTCAACCACGACGCCCAGTACCGGGCCATCTATGGCGATGTGTCGAAGATCATCGACACAGCCGGGGAGTCGGCCGCCCGCTCGGTGAACGCCGCCATGACGGCCGCGTACTGGTTGATCGAACATCGCATCGTCGAGTTCGAGCAGTCGGGTGAAGAGCGGGCCGAGTACGGGACTGCTCTCTTGGAAAGACTGGCGGAGGACTTGACCGGGCGGTTCGGACGCGGATTCTCCCCTCAGAACATCTACACGCGGAAAACGTCCAGCGCCACACGGACGGCAAGCAGGTCGTCAAGACCACCTACGTGCCTGGCAGGCTGGTCAATATCGTAGTGAAGTAGGCACAGGTGATGTCACTCGACAGTGCCTGTCAAAATTCACTCATATATTAGCGAAGATTTCTCGGATTAAAGCAGATGCTTGGAGCAGAGTCTAGTGCCGCTCCCTAGCGGTATACCTTGTCACGTCTTTCAACTGCCAGTGCCAAAATACACAAGGCGCCATCTTGAATATCGCAGATAACGCGATAGTCGCCTACACGATAGCGCCAGTAGCCACTATAGGGACCACTCAGAGCCTTGCCCCTGCTCCGCGGATTGTCCAACGACGCTACGCGCTCATCCATGTACTCCGTGATGCGCCGAGCCGTGTTTCTGTTGAGCTTTTTGAGTCGAGCCTTCGCCGCGCGAGAGTAATCAATCGTCCAGGCCAAGCTCTTTCCTCACCTCGGCGGACGAGTACACCCGTTCTTGGCCGTCGCGGATGCGCCTGTGGACATTCACTGCAATAGCATAGTCCGCCACGTCCTCGACCGTCTCCGCCGTATCGCTCTCTACGGACGGGTAACGGGACGGACGATCAAACACCTCTGGCTTGTCCAGAATCAGATCCACCAGCACGGGGACGACGAACGCCAGAATTTCCGTGCCATCCTCGATCTGGCTCCGATTCACGTACCGGTTCCACGTCGCCTCGCCGCGAAATATCTGGTTACGGACGACGCACAGACGCTCGAACGCCGCGGCCAGCGACTCGACCGCATCCCCATCCTCAAGCCGAACGCTCACCCGCTCCACGTCACTGATCAGAAGTTCCTGCCATTCGTCGTCCGAGTCCGAGTTCCCGTTGTAGCAGTCCCAGAAAGGTTCGAATATGTAGGGGTTGGCAACGACTTCCAGGATCGTATCGGCGAGATCGCCCAAGACTTCGTCCCGGATTGTGTTCCGCGTGTCCGCCGCCGCCGCTTTCTCAAAAAATTCTCTGAAATCTTCCCTTTGAGTCTGTGCTTCACGCGTCCACTCGGCGTAGACGGCCTCGAACGCAATCCAATAAAACATGAACGCCCCGTCCTTATCGTCCTCCTCCTGTCGAGCTCGCTCTAGCCAGCTCAAGACACGACGTACCCTCGTTCTCATGTCAGTCGAGAGCGAGTCTTCTATCAAGTCGCGCTTCGCCGTGAGCGAATCGAGAGTGAACCGATCGTCGGGGGAAAGGAGTACGTCAACCATGAGCCTTCGCTCCCTTTGTCGTGCACTACCGTCATCAGAGATCAATCTATCACTCAGTATGGTACCACGCTCGAGAACGTCGGCTCCTGTTCAAAAGCTCATCGCTCCATCCTTTTGAGTTCCTTCTCAATCAACTTCTCGGCGCCCGTGTCGTTATCATCGCCCTTGAACATTCTGATCAGCCCGATCCCCGCCATGATGACCTTGCTAACGTCCACGATCATCCCGCCGTGCCTCGTCACTCTGCTTGATACTCTGGAGTTCTTTCTCAACCATATCCTTAATGTGCTTCTCGACACTGCTTTCGGACATACGCCTCTTTTTGAAATCTTCATTTTCATCGTCTTTGAACATTCCGATCAAAGTTATCGTCGTTACGACGATTGCGACGATTACGACACCAACCAGACCAGCTATGAACACGATTCCTATGAGGCTGAAGAACAGCGAGAAGAGAAACATAGCAACCAGACCAACAAACACGAAGATGATGCCGTAAGCAATGATCTTGCCCATAGTCCCGACCTCCAGTACTACGTAATGCGATTACAAATATACAGGAACGCCCGTCATATTTCTAACGGGCGCTCGCTGGTTATGCCTGGGTGCGGGCGTAGGACCCGAACCTGCGACCTTTGGGTCAATTCGAGAAAATGGAGCTGCGCTCCCGAGATCCCGCAACACGGTGAACAAGATGGGCCGGATAAGCGGGCTGCGAGGAGCGGCCATGCATAGGCCGTTCCAGTTCTCAGGGCGGGCGCCCCGCCACATCACGACATGACCTCGCGCTCCCGGCGAGGCAGCCGCAACCAGACGACACGGAACAAACGAAGACAGGAAACGGACGAGGGAGGCCTGAAGAGGACTACTCCAAGTTCGGCGTCGTCCAGGTCTTCTCCAAGCCCACCCCTGACGCCGAGGACAGGTTGCGCCGTCTCTTTACTCTGCTACTCAAACCCCCGACCAGGGACGGGCAGGCCGCGTCTGGGAAAGACTCGCCCCCGGACGACCGGCGCATGGGCGACCACCTGGAGACGGAATCCTGATGCGGTCCGAGTCGTCCTCCATTCGTAATCAGCCATCGCCGGGGCGTTCGGCTCTGAGCCAGGACGCCCCTTACGAGGCCGTCTTCGGAGACGTGTCGAGGATCATCGACGCGGCCAGGAAGTCGGCCGCCCGCTCGGTGAATGCCGCCATGACCGCCGCCTACTGGCTGATAGGCCGTCGCATCGTCGAGTCCGAGCAGTCGGGTGAAGAACGGGCCGAGTACGGAGCGGCGCTCATCGAGAGGCTGGCGGAGGACCTGACCGGGCAGTTCGGGCGTGGCTTCTCCCTTCAGAACATCTACAACATGCGCCTGTTCTACCTCTCCCATCCGCCGGAGAAGATTCTCCAGACACTGTCTGGGAAATTGCCCCGGCGCCCTCAACTGCCGATTCTCCAGACGGCGTCTGGAGATTTGGAGTCTCCATCTGCCGAAGTGGGCTTGGACGACCTTCTGGCTGCCTTTCCGTTGCCTTGGTCGGCCTACGTCAGGCTGCTGTCAGTCAGGGATGAGAGCGCCCACGATTTCTACGAGACTGAGGCGCTGCGAGGGGGATGGTCTGTCCGACAGCTCGACCGGCAGATCGGCTCCCAGTTCTACGAGCGCACCGCCCTGTCCAAGAACAAGGTCGCCATGCTGACGAGTGGGCGGACACCCCGCCCCAAAGACCGCGTGCGGCCCGAGGAGCAAGTCAAGGACCCCTTCGTCCTGGAGTTCCTCGACCTCAAAGACGAGTACTCGGAGAGCGATCTCGAAGACGCGCTCATCCGCCACCTGGAGACCGTCCTCATGGAAATGGGAGACGACTTCTGCTTCATCGGCAGGCAGAAGAGGCTCCGCGTCGGCGGCCAGTAGTACCGGGTGGACCTGCTGTTTTGTCACCGGGGCCTGCGATGCCTCGTGGTCATCGACCTGAAGATCGGGGCTTTCAACCACGCCGACGCCGGCCAGATGCACTTCTACCTCAACTACGCCCGGTAGCACTGGTCCGGGAGGGCGAGAATCCGCCCGTGGGACTCATCCTGTGCTCAGAGAAGGACGAGGCGCTGGCGCGTTACGCCCTCGATGGCCTCCCGAACAACGTGATGGCCGGGGAGTACCGGATCACCCTGCCCGACGAGACGGTCCTGGCGGCGGAGCTTGACCGGACTCGACAGGCGATGGAGACGTACGATTCATCAGCGGCGGGGGCTCCGACGACGACCGCCGCGTCGTCCGGTGACGAATCGGAGAATTGAGCGGGACACTGTGGGGAACGCAGGCAGAACCGGAACACGTTTTGACGCCCCACATTCATAGTGGCGACCTCGCGAGCGGCGGACCGCTGTAGACTTCTACGTCAGTGCGTCCTTGATGAACCGCTCTATGCGCCGGCACAGCTTGGCCTGGGGCGCCGCATCGTCGTTGGAGAAGGGGCGACACAGCGCGAGCAACTGCTTCTCCAGCATCAACTGGCCGTGAGACACCATCCGTTGGTAGCCGGGCGCCGGTTGACCGCCTGCTTCAGCATACGTCTTAGCCCTGTCATAGAGCTGGCGCACCGCCCCGGCCCACCGGACCAGGCCCGTGTCCTCGGGGTACAACGCCTTGAGTTCATGGATGTCCCGCAACAGATGTACCCAGCACCGCTGCTTGAGACCGGGATAATGGTTGCACGCGGCGTAGAAGTCGCTCACCAGAACACCGTCGAACGACTCTCCCAACACCTCATCGACCACCTTCTTGCCACGACCACGACGCACAAAGAATCGATCCGTGGGTGTGCTGAAGGTCCAGACATAGCCGTTGGCTCCATCCTCCCGTCAGCCGGTCTCATCGGCGTGAACCACCGGAGAGCCGCGAATGCGTTCGAGCGTCTCGTCCACTGTCCGCTGTGCCTGTCGCGCCACACGGCGAATCGTCTCAACTATGGCCCCCACGCTCAGCTTCAGATGATGCACCGTCCGCAGGTACTGCTGGATGCTCCGTATGGGCAGCCGTCTCTCCTCCCGAAGCGTCACGATCAGGCTCACCAGATTGATTCCCATGCGCTGACGCCCCACTGCCACCCCCTTCAACGAGTCATGAGGCAGACGCCGTTTGCGGCATAGTGCACACATACGGGCCACGAAGACCTGCTCGATCACCTCTGCCGGAGCCAGTGGAATCTCGATGACCTCACGTGTCCGATGCACCCATCCGCCTGTCATGCCCGTCCCGCATTCGGGGCACGAGTCGAGAGCGTGTACTACTTGCCGAGTGGGTCTCATCCGCCGCCGGGCGAATCCTTGAGTCCGCTTCTTGCGAAGCTCCGTCCTCTCCGGTCTAGGCCGCTTGGGAGTATGCTTGTTGCCGGGCACCCCCCCGGGCCGGCCCCGAGGGGGCCCCCGCCTCTCCAGTTCCTCTATCCGTTCTCGCAACTCGGTGATGACCACCTGCTGCTCAGCGATGATTGTCAGCAGGGTATCCCGGCTTGCAAGCTTGAGGTCCTTCTCGGTTCTCATGACTCCGTTATGCCACAACCAACTCCAAACCGCTAGGTGTCTCAGGGTCACGTCTCATCTCACGAACTCTGAACAGTTACCCGAAGACGACAAAGATGGACAAAAGGCATGGTTCACGGTAAGAAACGCACCCCTTATTGGATAGACCGGAGATTGAATGGCCTTGCAGGACCCGATATCATGCCATCATCTCGTTTGGACTGCCAATTGAGCCTGAAGACTCCCAATATGGGGAATCCTGGGTATATATCTGCTGGCTGGTTCGAGGGCTTTTATGGATGTTGTACGACCTGGGCTGGTAACCGGGAGGGAGGGAGGACATGAAGACGCTACTCGCAGGACTGACTATCCTGCTAATCGGAACTGCGGTGGGTTACGTTGCCATCAACAACACACCACCCGACGAAATCCGGACAAAGCCCACGACTACACATCGAGAGGCAGGTTGGAAGTGGACGCCACAACCGACACCGACAATAACACCACGACCAACTTGGGGGCCTGTTCAACGTGCAAGACAACAAGGACGCGTTGAGGAACTCACTCGAACACCGACTCCGACGCCGTCACCTGTTCCGACGGTAACTACTGCACCGCCAGTGGAGATACACAGCGTTGAGGATTTTGAGGCGTGGTGTGAGAGCAATCCAAGATCATACGGGATCTTTCACGAGATGGCTTCTCTATCAGTCAAGGACGAAAAGTACAAGGCCAAGAACTTCAATGACCTATACGTTTGGGGTGGTGAAGTTCGTTCTTCACGAGCTCCGCGTCACTTACCTTTTGCTAAAGACGGTGGCATCCTTTTGCAATACGTTACGGGTCAGGACGTCTATGCGTGGCCGTTGCCGGCAGGATCACACTGCGTCCATGTATCCGGTGCAAGTTCGGTGAGCATCAATGACAAAATCGCGAAAGTGGACGCCCGCACGATTGTACGGATAGACGTCGCCGGCAACTACGTCATCCAGCTTCGCCCTCGTATTGCCCGTGAAGCTGCTTATGCGAGGTGTCGGGCTAGTATTAGACAGAAAGCTGAACAGGAGTTTGACAATGCTGCATGGGCACTTGCCGAAGCCGAACAACGGCAAAGGGAGATCAGGTTGGCCGCTCGGCAAGGTCGTGGATCGGACGCAGCTCTAGACAGGGTCCAGACAGCCATTGATCGACTCAAGGCCGAGAGGGGTCGCGCTTGGCAAAGCGTCCGCGACCTCGAAGATCGGTGTGATGTGAACGTACAAGTATTGACATACTACCCGAAGGAGACTGCTAGATGAGCTGTGCGGTATTCGGCGCGATCGTAACCAAGACCAGTCCTCGGACTGCCGAGATCTTACGGGAAGTGTGGTGGAAGTCTGTAGACCGCGGACGAGACAGTTGGGGTATCGAACACTTCAGTGTCGTCGCTGAGGCCCATGACGTGGAGGACTGAGGTGACGGTGCGCTTGCGCGTGGCCAGAACTGCGCCGACGAGCAGCACACGGGTTTTCAACCATGTTTTGGACTGGAACATCGGCGCAAACGGGTTGAGTAAGGATATAATCGCATCGGGCGGGTGAGCATAACTTGACCTTTCGTGATAGTTTGGTCTTGTTAGCTTACCCTGTTCCTATCAGTTGTCTATACTTTGTACAAAGTCCAGCTTATGACACAACCGCTCCACAACCCGCTAGGGCTTTTAAGTACCTCTCATCGACTCTGAACAATTACCGACGTTCAACTCTTGTTGACTATGGTTCATGAGTCAAGGTATCATGGAACGACAGTTGGCCCGGCGATGCTGTCAACATCCCGGGCCGTGGCGCCACCTGAGGTAACAGGTGATGCGAGATGATTGTACTACTCGCAGACCCGCTCCCGACAGGAGGCGGGTCTTCTTCATTTCAGGGAACATGAGAGGAGGCAGGCATGGGGACGAAGACCGATAGACGGACGGGAACAAAACGGGCGGCCATCTACGCCCGCGTCTCGGACAAGAGCCAGGACACGGAGGACAAGACCTCCATCTCCGAGCAGATCAGCGACATGGAGGTCCACTGCGAGCGCAGGGGGCTGACCATCACCGCACGCTACCAGGAGGTGGGCAGGGGATGGTCCAAGAATCGCCCCGAGTTCCAGAGGATGCTGGCAGACGCCAGACGGGG
>JAPOPA010000363.1 GCA_026713145.1 Chloroflexota bacterium | reverse complement strand
AGGCATCTATCGTGACCAAGAGTGATAACAGCGTGAGAATTCTCCATATCAGCTTTACGTTGTAACAGACACTTTAGATTCTTCGACTCCGCTGCGCTCCACTCAGAAGGACAGGGCCGGGTTGCTTTCTTATCAATGAAGAGTAGGCGGTAGTCAAATACATACCCCAGTCAGCACATCGTGGGAGAGGGCTGGAGCCTGCCCCGTACTCGATACGGGGGTGAGGGTGTTTTGGGTAAGCTACCAAAACCCTATGGAACAGATACTGGTGAAGTTGACGGCATTGAGTTTCGCGTGCTAGTCTTCCGCATCACTGCGGTAGGCATCGAAAGTAATGCCGCCCGTATAATGTGGAAGGCGCCGGATAATGAGCTGGAGCGGCGCGCCGCACAGCCGATCCACCCTCCGATTGGATAGGTCCACAGGCTCACGTATAAAGGAGTGTCACAATGAAGGGCTACCTCGTCATGGACGCGGAAATAATCGACACAGAGGCGTACGCTGAGTTCGCCGAGAAGGTTCCCGCAGCCATCGCTGCCCACGGAGGACGACTCCTCGCGCGCACCAGCGACGTTGAGGTAATCCAGGGAGACTGGTCGCCAAAGCGATTAGTGATCCTGGAGTTCGACAGCCTCGATGCAGCAAAGGGGTACATCGGCTCCGCCGAATACGCGGGCCTCGACGATGTCCGGCGGCGGGCGACGAAGGCCGATATTGTGATCTTGGGAGGTATTGATTCCTAGGTGTGAGCTCGGCCCCGTTCAATGCGGAGGGTGAGAACCCTACCGCTACAGCCACTCCTTGACCTTCGACGCCAGCGTGAGCGTCATCCCCGGAACCGCCGCCACGTCTTCCAGCGTTGCCTCCCGTACGCCCTGTACGGAGCCGAACTGGCGAATCAGCATCTGACGCCGCTTCGGCCCGATCCCCGGCACGTGATCGAGCGCCGAAGTCGTGCTCTTTTTCGAGCGCCGCTGCCGGTGATAGGTGATCGCGAACCGGTGCGCCTCATCCCGCAGCCGCTGAACGAGAAATAGCGCGGGCGACGTTCGCGCAAGGACAATTGGCTCCGGCGTTTGTGGCACGAACAGCTCCTCGTTCTCCTTCGCCAGGCTCGCGAGGGGGATCGATGTGATTCCCAGTTCGAGGAACACTTGGAGCGCCGCGCCGAGATGTCCCTTGCCCCCGTCTATGAGCACGAGGTCGGGAGCCTGCTGCCACGCCTGCCCTTTCGACTCGCCGTTACTTCCATCGTCGACATCCGCGACCTGCGCCTTCGGGTCGGCCAGCCTACGAAACCTTCGCGTAAGCATCTCGCGCATCATCGAGTAGTCGTCGACCCCGTCCACGCCCTTGATCTGGAACTTGCGATAGTCCGACGACTTGGGCTTGCCCTCCTCAAACACAACCATGCTCCCCACCGGGTTCGACCCCTGGGTGTTGGATATATCGTAGCACTCCATCCGTCGCGGCAGGGTCGGCAGGTTGAGGGACTCTTGAAGCTCCTCCATCGCACGCCCGAGCGCGCCCTCTTCCGCTGCCGCCTGGACGCGACGCTGCTCCATCCCCTCCGAGGCATTTTCCGCCACCATCCGCATCAATCGTCGCTTCTCTCCCCTCTGTGGCACGTAGATGCGGACCTTGCTACGGCGCTTCTCACCCAGCCACCCCTCGATCGCGTCCGTGTCCACCAGTTCGTCCTGCACCAGTATGCGAGGCGGCACATAGGGGTTGACCTCGTAGAACTGCTTCACGAACGCGCTGAGTATCTCACCGGGCGTGTCGTCCTGCGTGCTCGTCATGATGAAGTGGTCGCGCCCCACCAGCTTGCCTTGACGGACGAAGAAGACCTCCATCCACGCCTCGTCTCCGTCCGACGCCAAAGCAATCAGGTCTAGCGTCTCCGACGACAGGTGGAGCACTTTCTGCCCCTCGTGGACCTTCTCGATGGCTTGAATCTGGTCCCGCAGCGTCGCCGCCCTCTCGAATTCCAGCTCCTCGGACGCGTCGAGCATCCTCGCCTCGAGAGACTTCAGAATCCGATCGGCCTTGCCGTCCAGGAAGAGGAAGACCCGCTCGATGACCTCACGGTACTGCTCCTTGTCCACCGCGCCAATGCACGGCCCGACGCAGCGATTGATGTAATAGTCGAGACAGGGACGCGGGTCGTTCCCCGTAATCGTCTTGGTGCAGGACCGGTACGGGAACAGCTTCTTCAGAAGGGCGAGCGTTCTCCGTACGCTGCTCGCGCTGGCAAACGGCCCAAAATACCGCGACCCGTCCCGCTTCACCGTCCGCGTGATGTAGACCTGAGGAAAGTCCTCCGTCAGGTCAACCTTTATGAACGGGTAGCTCTTATCGTCCTTAAGCCGCGCGTTATACGGCGGCTTGTTCTGCTTGATGAGATTGCATTCGAGCAGAAGCGCTTCCTGCTCCGACTCTGCCACGATGTACTCGAACTCCGCGACGCGCCTGACCATCTCCCGGATCTTCGGCGGATGGTTCGCCTTCTTTGCGAAGTATGACCGCAGCCTGTTCCGCAGCTTGGCGGCCTTGCCTACGTACAGCACGGCGCCGGAGCGTCCCCGCATGATGTAGACCCCGGGCTTGGCCGGTGTGGCCCTCAGCCGGTCGGAAAAATCGGTCGGCACAACTGCCGCGGATGATCGTCGCATCTTCGTCAGCACCGGGTCCGTCATCACAAAGCCCGTTTCAGCCCGGCAGGGCGGACGTAGTGCGGTCTGATAGACACGCCGTGAACGGAATGTGGTTCGCCGGCGGTTACCACTTTATGCAGCGGCGAATCTAAATGATCGACCCGCCGAGGGTCACCGTCGCGGCTGCGAGAATGATGAGGATGACCAGCGTTACCAGCCCGATGTGCCGCAACTCTCCGGGCAGGAACCGGGTTACCGGCGGCGCTTCTTCCTCGGCGGCTTGCTTGGCGCGGCGTCGTCGGGTAGGTGCGGTGGTGGCGGCGGGCATGGTTGCTGTGGCGGTTGCCGGAGCGGCCGCGGCACCTTCCTCGTCTTCCACTTGCGACTTCGATATGGCAGGTCCTACTTCGAACTGTTGTGATGAAGACCTGCGCGGCCCGCGCCTCTTGCGGCTCTTCATCTGATTTTGCCGCTTGGCAACCTTTTGGCCCTTGCTCGGCATCGTCTCCCTCCAATGCTGCTAGTGGTGAATCCGATTATCGACGCCTATTGTCTTACGAATTGCGGTCGATCGGCAAGTGCCCGTACTTACGCCCTCGGATGTGCGGCCTCGTACTGCGACCGTACGTGCTCGCTGGTCAAATGAGTGTACACCTGCGTCGTCGTAATACTTGCGTGACCTAGCAGCTCCTGCACGTGGCGCAGCGGCGCTCCCCCGATCAGCAAGTGCGTCGCAAAGCTGTGACGCAGCGTGTGCGGAGTAATCT
>JAPOPA010000151.1 GCA_026713145.1 Chloroflexota bacterium | reverse complement strand
CCCGACCCAGAAGGCCGCCGCGAGGAGGTGGATGTAGTCGGTGACGGTGGCGGCCAGCTCGATGCCGGGAGTGGCCGCGCCGTGGCTCGTGGTGCTGAGGGTCGCCATCGCGAGTGCAGTGACCAAAAAGGCCGATATCCATAGGGCGGTATCGCGGCGAGTGGAAGGGGTACCTCGAAGTCGCAGCAGCGCCCATGTCGGGCCGAGTGCGCCTATGAGAAGGGAGGTGCGCTGGAGCCATCCCCTGCCCCATTCGGTTTCCGCGATGACGAACCGGACCGGTTCTCCGAGGGCCTCGATGAACGACACTTCGTGGACGGATGAGGCCTGAACCAGCAGGTGTCCAATCGACCCGAGCAGCGCCACGACGATACCGGCAATGGCTATTCTGTCCGTCTTGTCGCGTACCCTCGCCACGAGGTCTTCGGTGCCAGCCATGGAAACCAGAGGTGGACGAAGGACGACGAGCCACAGCATAAGGACGCCAAGCACGGTGAGTCCTCCGAGGAGAACGGCCCATCTCACGAATGGCTCTGCAGGCGATTGGAGGACAGGCTCATCTTCGGTAACCGGCATCGTTGCGGACAATGCCTCGCCGACCGAGTAGGAGAACGTTCCGCGAATGGTGTGTCCGTCGACCGTGGAGAGATTTCGCCAGGCGACGGTGTACGTGCCGTTCGGAAGGTCGTCCAGTATGGTCACGTACATGACCGTGGGGTTGGCGGGCTCGACGGTGCTGTCGTCGTTGTCGACGCGGCTTCCCTGCGAGTCGAGGACTTCGATGGAGCTAAAGGAGGGTTCGAGCGGCTCGGTGTACCAGATAGTGATCTTGGAGGGAGACTCATCGAGTACGGAGTTCGGCGCGGGGTCGGCGTCGGCAAGGTTGGCGTGGGCGTACGCCGGGTCGGGCCGGGACAGGACGAGCATGGCGACGGCAAGGACGAGGGCGGCGCCCCTGCAAATCAGCCAGTCCCTTTTCGTGCCGGAGAGTGGCATCAAAACCCCTATCAGCCCGCCTGTCTCTTTCGCCGTCTGCGTCTTCCGCCAAGTGAAGCACGAAGAGAGAGTCCGAAGATGACGAGAAATGCCAGGAGGACAACAAGCGTGAGGATGCCCGTGATGGGGCTGGCATTCTTGACCTCTACCTGAAAGTCGGCCGAGTGCTCCCCGGCGGCGTCGGTGATTATGGTCGTGAAGAGCCAGATGCCCTCGCGTCCGACGGAGGTGTTGACCTCGTAGTAGGCGGGGTCCTGCACGCTGTTGGTGGCGATTGTCGGGCCGATCTCAATCTCCACAGAGTCGGGGCCGGTGCCCTGAAGGGCGACTCTCGCATCGAGGACGGGTGTGTTGGACGCCGGGTCGGTGACGGTCAGAGCCAAATGGAGATTGCCGACGGAGGGGCTGGGAGGGATGGTGCCGAGGCCGATCTCGTATGGCCCGGCCACCTTAGTCTGGAAGCTGGTCACACGTCCATTGGCCTGAGCGGGTGCCGGGAATGAGGCGAAGAACACGGCCAGTCCGGCGGCGAGGAGGAGCGAGGTGTACAGCCGGCGACTCATGTCCACGGGCTATGGCCCTGTGAGGGGCGACGGTGTGTTCATGACAAGCGAGAGGCAAAGAAGCGAGACGGCCATGTACGGGAAGGGCGACGGCACGTTGAGGTATAGCGGGCGCATTGAGGATATTATACCTACGGGGTTGAATTGGAGTCCATTGAGTGTAGGGAGACGCCACCAAGGCTTGTTGTGGGAGGCAATGGGAGCATACAAGACCGGCGACTCCAGCCCCTTCGAAATACTCCCTACTTTCTACTCTCACTCCTCCCAATTGCCTAACAAGAACTCTTGTCCTGCACTCTTCTTATGGAAACAGGTCCTAAAGCGCGGAGCGCCAGACACGCGGAGCGCCATGAAACACTCTGAGAAGAGAGGGTGCCGTCTCTTGGGGATTGAAGAACTTCTAAACACTTCTCATTCCGCGAACATGCGCGAGGGCCGCCCCAGGCCCATCACGCCCAAAACCATGAGACACTGTGAACAGCCCGAGAAAAGGGGGAGAGCGGAAGGCCTCTCAAACCGTCTCACGCCCCTGGAAAATGAAGAGTCATCACCCTCCCGTCGTCACTCCGACGGAGACCTACCCCCTCTCCCGTCGTGGGCTGACACGGGTAGGCAAAACGGCAATGTAGCTATGATCCGGCTCCGTCCCCCTGTCATTCCGAGCGCTGTGAAGAATCCAAAAGCCCATAACCGCGAGACCGGACAGCCGGATTCGTGCTTCTATCGTGACCATGAGCGAAGACTGCGTAGGAACCCCAAGCCATCTCTAAGTTAGGACAGGCACACCGGATTCATCGAGCTCCGCTCGGAATGACAGGTCCGGGTTGCTTTCGAAACAAAGGAGAGTGGAACGATAGGCAAATTCCTACCCCTGCCAGCCCTGGAGGGAGAGTTAAGCGTCGGAATTGAACTGTGGGAAAGGCAGAGATGAGAATCCGGGCCTATGCACTTACAGCGGAAATCAAATAAAGGATTGACTCTGAGTCGGGGGTTCGGTAGAATAGCTTTTCGACTCTGGTGAAGGAATCGCCTTCCGAAGAGTCGGCGTGCCGCCAATCGGCGGAGAGCGCAAAGCACCTTAACAACCGAATCCTGCGAGTATGTCTTGTCTTCTTTACGTTCCCGCCGGGGAACGCAAAAGAGGACGAAGACACTTGCTTCTGAATAAACGAGTTGTAATGTGGGTCAAGTTGTTAAGGGTCTACGGTGGATGCCTTGGGGCCAAGGGCCGAAGAAGGGCGTGGCAAGGCTACGATAAGCCTCGGTTTGCTGCCTAGCAAGCTCAGCCGGGGATGCCCGAATGGGGAAACCCTTCCTAGGTCATACTAGGAAATCCACATAGGATGGTAAGCGAGGGAACTGAAACATCTCAGTACCTCGAGGAAAAGAAATCAACCGAGATTCCCCTAGTAGTGGTGAACGAACGGGGAAGAGCCCAAACCTGTGAGGCTTAGTGGACTGAGGTCCTATGCCGCTCGGGTGTTGTAACACATGCCTATCCCGGCCTCAGAACGGGAAAAGAAGTTAAGAAAACTCTGATCTAGCCAAACGAACCTGGAAAGGACGACCAAAGAGGGTGATAGTCCCGTAGGCGAAAGGTTAGAGACTTCTGGTGTGATGTTGAGTACGGCGGGACACGAGGAATCCTGTCGGAAGCTGGGGGGACCACCCTCCAAGGCTAAATACCCTTGGCCACCGATAGTGAACCAGTACCGTGAGGGAAAGGTGAAAAGAACCCCGGAAGGGGAGTGAAATAGTTCCTGAAACCGTAGACTTACAAGCCGTGGGAGGCTGTTACGATCCGTCGTGATGGCTGACCGCGTGCCTATTGAAGAATGAGCCGGCGAGTTAATCTATGTAGCTGGTTAAGGGATATCAGTTCCGGAGCCGCAGCGAAAGCGAGTCTGAACAGGGCGCGCATAGTTGCATGGATTAGACCCGAAACCAGGTGAGCTACCCATGGCCAGGTTGAAGCTCGGATAGTCTCCGAGTGGAGGACCGAACCCGTGTCTAGTGCAAAAGGCTGGGATGAGCTGTGGGTAGGGGTGAAATGCCAACCGAACCTGGAGATAGCTGGTTCTCCCCGAAATGTATTTAGGTGCAGCCTCAATTGAAGTCTCGTGGAGGTAGGGCTCTGGATGGGTAAGGGGGCGAGAGCCTACCAAACTCAACCAAACCACAAATGCCATAGAGATGATCATTGGGAGTGAGACAGTGGGGGATAAGCTCCATTGTCGAAAGGGAAACAGCCCAGACCGCAGGCTAAGGTCCCGAAGTGTGTGCTAAGTGTGAAAAGAAGTGGGATTGCTAAAACAGCTAGGAGGTTGGCTTAGAAGCAGCCACCCTTTAAAGAGTGCGTAACTGCTCACTAGTCGAGGAATCCTGCGCTGAAAATGTAACGGGGCTAAGCACACCACCGAAGCCGCGGTCCCTACCGGATTCGTCCGGAGGGAGGTAGGGGAGCGTTGTCAGGGCGTTGAAGCTCTCGGCGTGAGCCAGGGTGGAGCGCTGACAAGTGAGAATGCCGGCATGAGTAGCGACAATCCTGGTGAGAATCCAGGACACCGGAAGCCTAAGGTTTCCTACGCAATGCTGATCAGCGTAGGGTAAGTCGGTCCTAAGCCGTAGCGCAGAAGCGAAGGCGATGGACAGCAGGTCAAAATTCCTGCACCACCGTTACCCTGTTATGCGAAGGGGGGACACGGACAGGTAGGCGGAGCGCGCCCATTGGACATGGTGCGTTTTCCCTTGTAGGCGACGACCGGGGTAGGAAAATCCGCCCCGAGAGCTGAGGAGGGAGAAAACTCTAGGGCCAACGCCCTGGGGAATTTCGCCGACCCTATGCCGTCAAGAAAAACCTCGTCGATAGGGGTCTTGGTGACCGTACCGCAAACCGACACAGGTAGGCAGGGGTAAATGCCCCGAGGTGAACGAGAGAACCCTCGTTAAGGAATTCGACAACTTAGCCCTGTAACTTCGGGAGAAAGTGTGCCCGGAGGGTACCGTCCGCTTGCCGGACGTGAGCCCTTTCGGGCCGCAGTGAACAGGCTCAGGCGACTGTTTACCAAAAACACAGGTCTCTGCTAAACCGAAAGGTGATGTATAGGGGCTGACGCCTGCCCAGTGCCGGAAGGTTAAGGGGAGAGGTT
>JAPOPA010000273.1 GCA_026713145.1 Chloroflexota bacterium | reverse complement strand
CGGTCTCCGAGTATGACACTGGACTCCGTCTTCGCATGGAAATCAATGCGCGCGGCCTCCGAGCCGTCAGGGGCGAACCTGTAGAGAGCGGAGCCGTCCCAGCGCGCCGACCACACGTGGTCTTCGGCGTCCACCGTCATGCCGTCCGGGACCGTGCTGTCGTCGTCGGGAGTCTTCACGAAAGTGCGCTGGTTGGTTATCTCGCCGTTCTCGATATCGTAGTCGAAGATGTAGATCTCGTGCGCGAGCGAGTCCGTGAAGAACATGCTTTTGAGATCACTGGTGAAGCCCATGCCGTTGCACAGGCCGAGATTCTCGAGCACCGGAGTCAGGGAGCCGTCGGTGTCCATGCGGTACAGGGTGGCAGGGCGACCGCTTGGGCTGGGCATGGTGCCGCAGAAGACGCGGCCCGCCGGGTCGGCTATAACGTCATTGAAGCGGTTGTCCAACTCATCCGGCAGTTCTTCGACGACCAAGTCCAGGTCGCCATCTCGCAACACCGCGACCGAACCCCTGTCCATGAACAGCAGGAGCGATCCGTCGGTCTGTATCGTGTATCCGCCCACTTCACGACCGTCATATATCTGCTCATGGGTCCGAGAGTATGGGTTGTACCTGAACAGCCTGCCTTCGGGAATGTCCGCCCAGTAAACGCGGCTCTCCATAGGGTGCCATAGAGGGCCTTCTCCTGTAACACACCGGTAGTCCGCGATAAGTTCGGGCTGCATGGGGCACATCCTTATAGAGATTTGGCGCGGCTTTTCACCCTCACCCTAGCCCTCTCCCATCGAGGGCTGAGAAGGGTATGTATTGGAAATGACCGGACTTGCACCTGGGAGTTCACCCCCATCCCCGTATCAAGTACGGGGCAGACTCTAACCTTCACCCATCAAGGGAGAAAGAACTTTTATCGTTCTTCGGGAAGGCTGTTGAAGCGCCCCTCGAAGAAGAGCAGCGGCCTGCCGGAGCCAACGTTAATCTCTTCGACCTGCCCGATGAACAGGGTGTGGTCGCCTGCGACGTACTCGTTGACCACCCGGCAATCCATGTAGGCGAGGCTCCCGTCCAGGGTGGCCGCGCCCTGGGCGGTGCGGCTGAACGACATCGGAACGTCGCCGGTCTTCTGGTCGGTAGGACGGGCGTAATATTCGGCGATGGCCTGCTGTTCCTCGGAGAGGATGTTGATGGCGAAACGACCGCTCTCCTTTATCAGCGGGTAGGACGTGGTGTTATGGCCGGCTGCCACAAGCGCAAGCAGGGGGTCGAGTGAAACGGAGGTGATGCCGTTGGCGGTCATGCCGTGTATCTCGTCGTCGTCGTGGACAGTCGTTATAACCGAGACGCCTGTTGCGAATTTACCCCATGCCTGTCTGAAGGTCTGTGCGTCGGGCATACTAATATCTCCGGTTTCTTCCTGTGCGGTGTCCTGAGTTCCACGCCTGAAAATATTCGATACGATTGAAGTCGGCCTACGAATTATATTGGTGACGGCGGACAATGAAAACCCCCTCGCAGGGGCAGGCGACTGTGAGCCCTGCCGCGAATCGTCCATTCTCTCCCGTAGCTCCTCCACATCACTCCGCATTGCCTTCATCTGCTCAAGAAGCTGTTCGGTGTTGGCCTCCACGTTGTCGTCCGTTCTGAATATCGTGGACGCGAAGTTGGCGGTCAAGCCGCCAAAAAGCCCGATTCCCACCAGCATCAGCAGGACGGCCATTCCTCTGCCCACCGGGGTAACCGGGGTCATGTCCCCGTAACCCACGGTTGTGGCGGTCACAACGGACCACCAGAGCGCGTCGGTGAACGAGTTTATGGAGTCATGACCCTGTTCGGTTACGGTGACGATCGTCGCAGCGACGACGACTATCCCAATAGCGTAAACCAGCAGAAAGTTCACGTTCACCAGGCGCCTCCGGGTCGCCTTGATCGCGCGAGCGCTGAACAGGATTAGCCTGACTATTCTCAACGGGCGTATGAAGGGAATCAAGACCACCAGGGCTTCCAGCCAATGCCGCCTGAGATAGCTCCATTTGGAGGGCGTGATGGCCAATTTGAGGAAGAAATCGGCGGCGAAAACTGCCCAGATGAATATGTCGAGTGTTCGGAATAAAGCCTTCTCGGCGGTGGAAAAGCTGTCTTCCCAGATCAGCGGGCCAAGCAGCACAGGAACCATAATGAAGGCAAGCAGCAGCAGGGGCAGTTCGGTCAGGCGGTCGAGGCGTTCGAGCATCGCCTCGCGTGCGGGTACGTCCAATTCGCGGAATCGGGGCATCAGGTCCATCTGTGAGGCTCCTCAGCAGTCAGTGGATAGGGTTACGTGGAAATATTACACGATGCGGACATGGCGGGTAGATGATATGTATAATAGCGTCAGAGGAATATAGCCCCTACCAACTTGAAACCGGGAGGCGACCGATGGCCGAACAACCCAGTGACAAAGCAATGCAGCGAATGCGTCGGCTGGTTGAGAATTTCACCAAGAAGTCGGGCACGTACACCTCGCCTGTGGAGGGTGTGACCGAGTCTGTAATACTTGGGCTCGCGCAGAATGTAGATGAAGTAGGACGCCCGCTGTGTCCGTGCAGGTTCTACCCTGACAAGACGGAAGAGGTCAAACACCGCACCTGGATCTGCCCATGCGACGATATGCAGATCTATAAGTATTGCCACTGCCTTCTGTTCGTGGACGAGGATGGAATGCCGATCACCGAGCATCTGCCCGAAGACCACGAGGGCAAGGAGATGTACGGACTTATCGAGGATCCTCATCCCGATAAAGGGCGAGCCCTCCGCAACAAGGCCGAGGAACGTGAGATCGAGAGGCGCGAGCGGCCCTCCTAACCGCTTAGGCTGCGCTACACATTTGAGTTACCAGGAATTTCGACACGCACCTGATCAGGAGGAACAATGAGCACGGCGAGCAAGACGGTAACTGTATATTCGACGGTGGGCTGCGGGTACACTGATATGCTCAAGGCGCAGCTCGACCAGGACGGCATCGAGTACGAGGAAGTGAATCTT
>JAPOPA010000291.1 GCA_026713145.1 Chloroflexota bacterium | reverse complement strand
GGGATCATGGCCGCCAAGAATACGGCGCAGCTCATTCCGCTCTGTCACCCGCTGCCCCTCGACCAGGTCACTGTCGAATTCCGCCTTGACCACGAGCGTTCTGCCGTAGACATACGTGGGACCGCCCGGACCACCGCCAAAACCGGCGTCGAAATGGAGGCCATGACAGCCGTCAGCGTCGCCGCCCTGACCATCTACGACATGTGCAAGGCCGTAGACCGTGGGATGCGCATCGGAGACATCCGCCTCCGCCGCAAGACCGGCGGCAAGAGCGGCGACATCGTCCTCGAATAGCCAATGCCGCGTCACTACAATTCAAGCCCGCGAGCCACCGCCCCCACACTCGTCATTCCGGCGGAGGCCGGAATCCAGAAAAGCCGGCCCGGCGCAAACGTTTCGCCTCTGCCGTAAATCACCTTTAATCAGGAGCAAAACATGACTACACAAAAGGTCCTCGTCACCGGCGCTAGCGGCCTCATAGGCGGTCTCATCGTCGAACATCTCGCCGGCAAGTACGATTTCAGCGCCCTCAACCGCCGTCCGGTCGAGGGCATCCCCTGCACGCAGGCCGATATCTCCGACCTCGACGCGATCCTTCCGGCCTTCGAGGACGTGGATATGGTCGTCCACATGGCCAACTACATCGACGACGTGTTCGACTGGGAGAAGCACCTCTCCGCCGGCATCATCGGCACGCGCAACGTCTTCGAAGCTGCTCGAATTCACGGCGTCAGCAGGGTCGTGTACGGAAGCACCGGCGACACGCAAACGGGCTACGAGTACGACAAGAGCCTCCCGTACGGCCACATCGGGGCGGGCAAGTACGACGATGTCCCTGACGTTTGGCCCATGATCACGCATCTCGACCCCGTCCGACCGAAGAGCGTCTACGGCGCCTGCAAGGTCTTCGGCGAGGCCCTGGCCCGCTACTACTCAGATGTCTTCGACATGTCCATTCCCTGTATCCGGCTGGGAGCCGTCTCGCCTGCCAACAGGCCCACCCAGCGCCGACAGGTAATGTCATATCTCAGCCACCGTGACTGCGTCGCAGTGGTCGACAAGTGCCTGCAGGCCCCTCCGTCCCTGAAATTCGACATCTTCCGCGCGACATCCAACAACAAGTACCGCTGGATTGACATCGAGCACACCAAAGATGTCCTCGGATGGGAACCGCAGGACAGCGCCGACGAGTTCGAGATCGACGACGAGGGGGGCTGGCACCAGGTCTACTCTGCCCAGATGGATCGGACAGCCCTCGGCATTGAGAGGAGTGACGACTAGATCGCCAATTGATAAAGGCACGACGCCACTGTCCCCTCTCCCGTCGTGGGCGCAGGAAACTAGCATGGCGCTGAAATGGGACGCCAGGTCAGGGATAGCTCGATAACGTTTGAGGTCTCAGCAGGCCCCATTGACGGATTGGTTGGAGTTTACAGGGAGCATCGGCCCCACTGCTGCGGGAGTCCTGTTACCCGTCATGCCGTGCGGCTCACACTTCACGTTCAAGCTGGCTGCACTAGAAGACGGGACGAACAGGGCTGCTGTGTGGAGCGAGGAAGCAAAGGTAGATGGAAGTACGACTGACTGTATTCCGATCCCGGAGAACTTGCGGCTGGGGTTCCACCTGTCAACATACGCGATGGCATGGTCGATAGGACACAAGTATCAAACGGAGGCTTAGTCAACGAGGGATATTCACTATCACACTCTCTATCAGAACCTCATCACCTTGTACAATCTCAACGAGTGCTGTCTACTACGGTTGAAGTTTGATCTGGTGATTGCGGAAACAGATGTCTGGTATGGCTCCAGTAAGCTATTCACCATTGACACGAACCAGTGGGATTCTGCGCCGGGCAACGGGAACCCGAACTCGAAGGTCTGGGTGGAAGAAAACCTGACAGAAGCTCGACGAAATACCCTGACAGGTGGAACTCCTACTCTGAGTGGAGGTGGAGTTTCTGTAACGGCTTTGGAGATGAGAGTCGTGGACAGGACGGCAGGATAGTCAATCACGGCGGTCGATTTACGATCTTGCAACGAGTAGGAATACGTTGAGAATCAGCCAAACGGCTATATGGTTGGGAGCGGTCCTTGTGGTACTGGCAGTCAGTATCCCGACAGGCTACGTCCTGTTGACGAACGAGGCGGACACTACGGCCGACCACTACGCTGACCGAGGGGCAGCGTTGACGAACGAGGCGGACACTACGGCCGACCACTACGCTGACCGAGGGGCAGCAATGGGTGAGGCATTCGTCGAGGGAAGTGAATCAGTTGCTCTCAGGATCAACGGACATTCTGTCACAGTGGCAGAGTTCCTGGAGGTTCGGGCAGAGAAATCCATCGGCCTGGAACGAATAGAGGCCATCTTGAGTAGAGCGGTACCTGACGATGACCCTGCTATCGAGAATCGGGAGTGGATCGAGCAGTGTCTGAACTGCTATTCACGGTTCTTCGAGGACGACTCTAAGAAACTGCCTGAGTCGTTTGTTGCGCTGTTCAGGCCGGCTTACGAGGTCTCCCAGTCCTATGACGTCGATGTGTTGACCCTAGCTCGACTGCTGATGAAGTACACAGCCTATGATGCGGCTGTGGAGGCTGGCTATGGGATGACCAGCACGGAGGTTCAGGCTGCCGTAGCTAAAGATCAGTACTACTACGGCAAACGAGGACTGACCGTCTCAGAGACCGACCATAGGACAGGGGAAGCGTACCAGCTCTTTATTGATCCCGACCCTGAGTTACTGGCCTACATCGAGGCAGTAGGGGAGACAAAGTATTGGAACGAGATTCTGCCTGAGCGAAAGCGGGTCGATGGTACTGTTAGAAAGTGGCTGACGGCTCGGAACACCGTGCTGCGAGTACAGGGCGTCCCCTCGGTCGAGGGAGCCAATCTCCAACATTACGCTGAGCTAATCAAGGAATCGGCCCTTGAGATCACGGGAGAATTGGAGATAGACGCGACGCGAGACCAGGCCCTGGAGTTCCTGGTCCGAAAGTTCCGTGTGGACGGTTACGACATTAGCCTGACTCCGTAGGAGCGCTGGGGTGAGGGAAAAGACCTACCCCGCCAGTGAACATCAATAGGAGTGACTAAAGGTGACAAACACACCTCCCGCACCCAGACCCATCAAGCCCAAGGGCGACATCCGCCTGCTCTTCGTGGCCGATCTTTCCAGTCACGCAAGAGAGCCGTTCATCAGCGATCCGGCCACGCCGGAACAGATCGTAAGGCTTGTCGACCACTTCGCCCTGAGTGGGGCGGACGCACTGGGGCAGGAGGTCTTTGGACAGGGTTGGGTCACCTACTTCCGCTCCGACACCTATGAGTTCGATCAGCGCCCACAGCATCGTCGCTGGATCCCCTTGCTCGACCGGGGCATCAACCCAGTTGAGATAATCTGCAAGCGCGCCCACGAGCGAGGCATGAAGTTCATCGCCGGCGCGCGCTTCGGCGACGACCACGGCGCTCCCACCCAGGGCGCTAAGTGGATGTTCGACCACCCGGAATTCATTCTGAAAGACGTGCCTCCGGGACCGCTCGCCAACCCGGGCAATACGTTGGACTTTTCCTTCAAGGAGGTGCGCGACTTCCACTTCGGGGCCATCGAGGAGATCGCTCGCCGCTTTGATGTGGACGGCATCGAGATAACCTTCCGCAGCGACAACCACTTCCCCTATCCGCGCTCGATCTCCCGTGAGCGTCAGCACCTGATGACCGAGCTCATCCAGCGCATCCGCGACATGCTGGACGACGAGGGACGGAAGAAGGGCAAGAAGCTCCTCCTGGGCGTTCGCGTTCCCGAGACCATCGAAGAGTGCCACGACTGTGGCCTCGACATTCCCACATGGATCACCACCGGCATTCTCGACTACGTGAGTCCGGCCAACGGCATGTACGCGAACCACAACGCGCAATGGGAGGAGTTTTCGAGCCTCATGCAGGGAACAAGCTGCGTGTTGCTCCCCGGCGTCATGCCGTTCTGCTCTGCCTCCGACGCCCGCAGCGACACCGTTCCCTGGGCCCTCCAGCCCAACACCGGCAAGAGCGGCACCACCGCCCACATGGCCTTCCAGTCGAGGGTCTACCTCCGCCCAATGACCTCCGAAAACTACCGTGCTCTCGCCAACAACATGTACGGCGCCGGTGCCGACGGCGTTTCGAGCTTCAACTACCAGGAGCAGTACACGGGCAACCTCATGAGCGACTTCCCCGGCTCGTTGGCCCTGCTGAAAGAACTCAGGGACCCCGACGCCATAGGAGAGGGACATCGAACCTACCTCTTCCGCTCGATGATGGGAGGTGTGGACTACCACGGTGCGCCGGGCATGGCATCCACCGGCATGATCAAGGACGACAAGATCGTCCTGGGCCGCGACACCCCCGGCGTCCGGCAGGAGTACCGCCTGCGCCTCTGCGAGCAGTGGGACGATATCGGATACGCCTACGCGGCCCTCCGCGCTCAGCACCTCGGGCCCGGCGACGACCTGGCGCTCGAATTGAACGGTGTGGCAGTCCCTCAAGAAAGCGTCCGCCGGATGTGGCACGAGAGCGGTCGTTCGACAAACATTGGCCGCCCGCTCCCCGCCTACACGACCGTCATCTTCGACCTCGACCCTGAGCACATGATCGATGGAGACAACACCCTAGGCGTAACGCTGACTAAGCAAGAGGAGGGAGCATCCGGCGATATCCTCATTGACGAGATCGACGTCACCGTCATGCCCTAAATGCGGGTCAAGAGCGCCACCGTCTCCACGTGATGCGTCTGTGGAAACATGTCGATCGGCCGTACTGACTCGACACGAAGGCCGCCCTGGACCAGCACGTCGAGGTCCCGCGCGAGCGCCCCTGGATCACAGGACACGTACACCGTCCGCTCCGGGGCCAGTCGGATGAGAGACTCGAGCACGGTCGGATGGCACCCCGACCGCGATGGGTCGAGGATTACCGCGTCGGGTCGTACCTGCATCGAGTCGAACACGTCCTCCGTCTTCCCTTCGATGAACTCCACGTTATCAATGCCCGATGCGTTTGCGGCGGCATCCCGGATCGCGGCCGCCGACTCCTCGATGGCCATGACCCTCTTGGCTTTATCGGCCAGCAGTATGGCGAACGTCCCCACCCCCGCGTAGGCGTCCACGACCACTTCCTCGCCGGCAAGACCAAGCGTCTCCCCTACAAGCTCCGCCAGTCGCTCCGCCTGCTCGGTGTTCACCTGGAAGAACGAAGGCGAGGCAATGCGGAACGTGTGACCAAGCAGCCTCTCCGTGTAATGACTCTGCCCCGACTCCAGCGGAATGTCCTCGCTCTTCAGCTTTGGCTGTATAAGCCACTCGTCGGTGTTTACGCCGTACCGGATGGAAAGCTGGCTCGTTTCCCGTGCCCGGCCCTTGAGGTCGTCCGCCAACCGGTTGATCCCCGGCGTCATCAGCATGCACTCGTCCGTCTGCACGAACCTGCGGGTTATCCTGTTCACGAACCCAGGACTGCCCTCCCGCCGGATGGTAAAGCGGGCATGATTTCGGTAGCCATACAGACCAGGCGCCGGTATGCATGGGTCGATGGCGATCCCCTCAAGGGAAGGATACTCAGCGAAGTTCCGCTCGACATATCCCCGCTTTAGGGTCAGTTGATGGCTATACGAAACATGCTGCCACTGGCAACCGGTGCACGCCCCGAAGTACTGGCAGGGAGCCTGTACGCGATGCGGAGAAGCCTCAATGACCTCCTGCACTATGCCGGAGACCATCCGCTTTCGGCGCCTTCGGTAACGCACGATCCTCGCAACCACGCGCTCGCCTGGAATTCCGCCGAACACGTTGATCCGCTCGTCCTCGAAATCCGCGAGGCAGTCGCCAAGGGGGCCTATCTCGTCGACGAGGGTCAGCTCGGCAAGTTCAGGAGGCTGGTCATCGAACCGGAAGGACGTCACTCATCGATTGTAGCAGAGGACTACCTGGAAACCCTGTGTTCCCACTAGGTGCTCTGATCGCTTTTGGACGCCGCTTTAGCCGCACGGGGGTGGGCCGCAAGGTAAGCCTGACGTGCCTGCGTCTGGGTAATGTGTGTGTAGATCTGCGTGGTCGCGGGGGACGCGTGCCCCAGCAGTTCCTGGACCACTCGCAGGTCGGCTCCCCCCTCCAGCAGGTGGGTGGCGAACGAGTGCCGCAGCGTGTGGGTGTGAACGTCAGTCCGCAGTCCGGTCATCGTTGAGTACTTGCGGACCTTGGCCTGAATGCTGCGCTGGCTCAGCCTTCCGCCGCTGCGGTTCAGGAACACGGCAGTGCCGCTATCTCGCGTCACCAGGGCCGGCCGCACCTCGTGAAGGTAACGGTAGAGCGCTCTATGGGCTGCTTCCCCGATCAGGACGACGCGCTGCTTCGAGCCCTTCCCTCGAACGCGGAGTTCCTTGGTCTCGAAGTTGATGTCGCCGACGTTCAGATCGCGCACTTCGCTGACCCGAAGTCCTGCGGCGTAGATGACCTCCAGCAGCGCGCGGTCCCGAAGCCCTAGCTCATCGGAACCGTCGGGAGCGGACACCAGGCGGGCGGCCTCGTTCTGCGAGAGGAACCTCGGCAGGCGGGACTCCTTCTTCATTATGCCCCGATTGGGCAGAGGGTCCTCCGTTAGTACCCCGGTCCGTATGAGCCATCGAATGAAAGTTCGGAGCGCACTCAACTTCCGGACGACGCTTGCCTTCACGTATCCAAGTTCAACGAGCCACGCCAGATAGGCCCTGATCCGGTAGCGGTCGAGGTCGGAGAGTTCGGCGATGCCCTCGCGTCCCATGAACTCGAAGAGCGGCTCGATGTCGGTCGTGTAGTTGCGCCGGGTCAGGGGAGCAAGTCCCTTCTCCGCCGCCAAGTGGGTGTCGAACTTCTCTACCAGTTCTCGCCAAGTGCTTTTTTTCATCTCCACAAAATCATAGGGGCGCGACAGAGCGCGCCCCTACGTGTAGAGAGTTCAGCTTTTGGCGAGTTTTAGACCTCGACCAATTCGCCTGCTTCGATGGCTTCGGGGACCGGGCCTTTGTAGTCGCATTCCCTGCACTGGCAGCGCTCGCGTCCCTGCTCGACGAGTAGGCCCTTGCACTCCGGGCAGGGCACTCCGAGCGGCTTGCGGTTGACGGTGAAGTCACAGTCGGGGTAGTTGGCGCACCCGTAGAACTTCCTGCCGTTCTTGCCCCGCTGTCGTCGCTCGACGATGTCGCCGCCGTCTTTTGGACACTCCACACCTATCCGCTCCATCAACGGCTTGGAGTTGCGGCAGTTGGGAAAGCCGCTGCACGAGAGGAAGCGCCCGTAGCGTCCCGTCTTGATGACCATTGGGCTTTCGCACTTGTCGCAGACTTCGCTGCTTTCTTCGTCGATCTCGCTGCTCGGTACGCGGTCGGCCTTTTCGAGCGCCTCCTTGACGGTCGAATTGAATGGCTCGTAGAACGCCTTGAGCATCGGGTTCCACTTGCGTTGGCCACGTGCTATCTCGTCGAGTTGTTCTTCCATCTTTGCGGTGAACCCGATATCCACCACATCGGGGAAGTGCTGTATCAGCAGTCCCGTCACCGCTCTGCCGAGCTTTGTAGGCTCGAACCGGCCCTTTAACTTGCGGGCATAGTCGCGGTCGACAACGGTCGCGATGGTGGGCGCGTAAGTGCTAGGGCGTCCGATTCCTTCTTCTTCGAGCGCACGCACCAATGTCGCCTCGGAATAGCGTGGAGGCGGCTGCGTGAAGTGCTGCTCCGGGAGTAGGGCGATGAAGTCCAGCGCGTCGCCGTCTTCGACGGGAGGCAAGTCACGCGATTCCTCGGTGGCCTTGCCGTTGGGAGAATCGCTTCCCTCCATGTACACCCTGCGGAAGCCTGCGAACTTTAGCACGGAGCCGGTGGCGCGAAAGTCGTAGTGGGTGCCGGAAATGACACTCTCGGCATCGATATCGACTCGCGTGGCATCGAAAATCGCGTCGTTCATCTGGCTCGCGACCATTCGCCTCCAGATCAGGTCGTACAACCTGTATTGCTCAGAAGAGAGTTTGTCCTTCAGTCTGTCCGGCTCGGCGAAGAGGGAGGTTGGGCGTATGGCCTCGTGCGCCTCCTGAGCTCCTCGGACGCGCTTGGAGTACCGGCGAGCCGTCTTCGGGGCAAAGCTCGTCCCGAACTTTTCCTTGACGTATGAAGAAGCTTCGCTTAGCGCGGAGTCGGCTACGTTGGTGGAGTCCGTTCGCATGTATGTGATGAGCCCGGACGTTTCGCCACTGCCGACATTTATGCCTTCGTACAACTGCTGGGCGACAACCATCGTCCGTTGAGCCGTAAAGCCCAATTTCCGCGACGCCTCCTGCTGGAGAGTGCTGGTAATGAACGGGGCTGAAGGCTTGCGTCGCCGTTCGCGTCTTTGAACGGAAGTCACGCGATACGTTGCGCCGTTGAGATCGCCAGAAATTGCAGCCGCCTCGGCCTCATTCTTAATCTCGATGCGGGGCTTGCTGCCGTGCAGCCGATGAAGGTCTGCGGTGAAGGTCTGAGCTTCTGCACCGTTATTGGACTTCGGGGCGAGATTGGCCTCGATGCTCCAGTACTCTTCCGACTGGAACGCCTCGATCTCCTGCTCACGCTCGACGATGAGCCGCAGTGCAACCGACTGCACTCTTCCAGCGGACAGGCCGCGTCGGACCTTCTTCCACAGAACGGGACTGAGTTCGTAACCGACCAAGCGGTCGAGGACCCGCCGCGCCTGCTGAGCGTCTATGAGATTGTCGTCGAGAGTACGGGGATGGGCGAATGCCTCTTTGACCGCTGAGTCGGTGATTTCGTGGAAGACCACGCGCTGCACCTTTGATGTGTCGATCTTTGCCGCCTCAATGAGGTGCCAGGAGATGGCCTCTCCCTCGCGGTCCGGGTCGGTCGCGAGAAAGATCGTCGTCGCGGATTTCGCAGCGTCGGCAATTTCCTTTACGACTTTTCGCTTGTCCGCCATGACGCGATACTTGGGCACGAAGCTCAGGTCATCGACCCTGACGCCCATTTCCCTCTTTGGAATATCGCGAACGTGGCCCATCGAGGCCTTGGTGTCATACTTGCCGCCGAGGAACCTGCCGATTGTTCGGGCCTTGGCGGGCGACTCTACGATTACGAGGTCTTTACCCATAGTTATTCCATAAGTTTCGAGATATAGGGGTCGGGACAACAAAACAGGCAGGAAATGGCCTGCCTCTACTAGGTATTATGAACACAGTGCGTATCCGGTTTGCAACCGCTTTTCGACCAAAGTCGACCGATACACTCAAACTCGCACGTAGTTCATCCCGCCCACCTGTCTGACGAGGCCGCGCAATTCCATCATCGCCAGCAGGCTGCTCACGACCGAGATAGTCATCCCGGAACCTCGGATGACCTCGTCGATGTGCGTCGGTTCCTGGCTCAGGTGAAACAGTACGTTCGATTCGTCGTCGTTGGCAGGGAACAGGGCCGCCATCTCGATCTGGGCTCCCACGAACGAGAGATTCAACTCCTCGAGAATGTCCTCGTGCCTGTGGACCGGCTTCGCCTCCATGCGCTGAATCAGGGCGTTGGTGCCCTGACTGCCCGGCGACAGGATGCTGCCCGGCACGGCGAATACCTCGCGATTCTGGTCCAGGGCGTGGCGCGCCGTAATCAAGGCCCCACTGCCTTCCGAGGCCTCGATCACGAGTGTCCCCAGGGTGATGCCGCTCAGAATGCGATTTCGTCGAGGGAAGTGCTCAGGCTTCGGCTTAGTTCCAATGGGGTGTTCCGATATTACTGCGCCGTTTTCCGCAATCTGCTCGGCGAGCCGAGCGTGCTGGCGCGGGTACACGAAGTCCACGCCGTTGCCGAGCACCGCAACCGTTCTGCCACCCGCTTCAAGGGTCGCCCTATGGGCGATGCCGTCCACTCCGCTGGCGAGTCCGCTCACGACCACAACGTCCGACTTCGCCAGATCCGTCGATAGCCGATGGGCGACTTCCCGACCGTAGGCCGTTACTCGCCTCGTGCCGACGACTGCGACCGACCTCTCGTCCTTCGGCACCAACTCGCCCTTGACATAGAGCACCGGTGGAGCGTCGTCGATCTCCTTGAGTCGAGCAGGATATTGACTGTCGTTCCACGTGATGGCGGTACAACTGTGCCTTTCGAGCAGAGCCAATTCGGCGTCCGGGTCGATCTTGTTCCGATGTCGTACGACCGACCGAGTTGCTCGCTCATCCAGGCCGGCTTCGCGCAGGTCGGCCTCACTTGCGCTCCATGCCCCCGAGAGTTTGCCAAACCTTTTCTCGAGCAGGCGAATGCGCACAGTCCCGATGAAAGGCACCCTGGTGAAGGCGATCCAGTGCTTCAGTTCCGCGTGTTCCATGAATCGGTAATAATAGCACGTTGGGAGGAGGCTACAGTGGTTTCCCGCTTGTCTCTAGTAGAACGAGATCTTTGAAATGATGGGGAGTTCTCGTAGGGTGACGACAAGGCGTGTTACAAGCCCTCGCCCACCAAGTCACCGTCTTGCTGCCCCCCGATTCCAGGGTGTTGATCCACCAGGTTGTACGGGCAGGACCCGTGATGCTACCTGCAGAACCGGAGCGCACCGTTTTTGAGGGACATTCGGGGACATTTCGGGACATGCCGGTGACAACGAGGGAGTTATGGGGAGGTGAGAGATCGTACGAGAGAGTCCTGCGAGGCTGCCGGGAGGACCAAAGCGCACCGTTTTTGAGGGACATTTTGGGACATTTCGGGACATGCCGGTGACAACGAGGGAGTTTTGGGGAAGTGAG
>JAPOPA010000188.1 GCA_026713145.1 Chloroflexota bacterium | reverse complement strand
GGCCGCGACCTGACGGTCGCGGATAGTCACGCCATCATCGAAAAGGGAATCAACGCCGACCTGCTTCAATGGGGCCGCGACCTGACGGTCGCGGATAGGAGTGGGCGACTGAGGCCGTGTAGCTCGTGGTGGAGGGCGGCTTCAATGGGGCCGCGACCTGACGGTCGCGGATAGTGCTCGCGTTCTGCCTGCCTTGGAGTCCACGTTGCGACGACCAAGCACGAGTGGTGCGAAAAGCAGGTTGCCTTTTGAAGGGTCTATTGGGCATCCTCCTTCCCGTAAGCTCCTTCCCCATGGGAGCGCGAGCACCTCTAGGAATCTCGACGCTGCCTCGCTGCTCGCGGCCCTATCGCGTCACGAAAACCGGGTACTCCCCCAGTTCTCCCTGCAACGTTTTGGCAAGCAGGCGGGCTTGCATCTCCAGTAGCCTACGATAGCTAACACGGTATCCGAAGAACGGGTGCGTTACAAGCGTCTCCATCCGGGCTTCGTAGGCGCGGAAGAAACCCTTGCGGCCTCCCGGCGTAAGCGACACGGCTTGTCCAGCCGTCACGAAGTCACGCTCCGAAACCATCTTCGTATTCACGGCGCTCAGCACTGCCGAGTCAGCAACGAGGGGGCGTAGCGGCTCCATCAGGTCAAGCGCTAGGGCTGGGCGACCATGACGGGGCTGATGGTAGAAGCCGATCATCGGGTCGAAGCCTACGGCGTAGCAGGCTAGAGTGAGGTCCTTTACAAGCAGGCTATAGCCGAGCGACAACAGCGCGTTCACCGGATCGCGTGGCGGTCTCCGATTCCTAGCCGTGAAGTCGAACGACAATCCTTGCTCGACCTCTCCATCGCGTTCACGCTTCACCATACCAGCGAACAGCCCGAAGTAGATACGCGCCGCCCAACCCTCTAGTCCCAGCAGTTCGTCCAACGATTCCGCCGCCTCCGCGCGTCCGACGAGACGCTTCAACTCTCGCATGTCCAGCTCCGGCGGCTCAATGTGATTGCGCAGCAGCATCGTCCGCTGGTTGCGAATCTTACCTGCTACCAGCTTCCGGGCGAGACGCAGGCAGAACCACTCCTCCTCGGCAAGGTGGAACTGCGACCGGCGCAGGAACACGTTCTTGGTGCCGAGTCCTGTCGTCACACCGTAGAACCAACCGCCCTGGGAGAAATAGCAGATCGGTTTCTCCTCTCGGCACAGCTCCTGCACGGCTTGAGTGCTGATTTGCACAGCACCCATGAGGTTCACCTGGCATATATCGTTGATGCGGGCGTCCTGCACGACCTTGTCCCGCTCCTTGATGCGCAGGACGCCGCCAGACTTGCCCACCCGCAGCTTGGGGGAGTTCAGATAGAGAGGCCGCAGCTCCGCTCGTGGGGCCACGAGCAACCTCGTCGCTTTCTCCCGGGGCATGTCAGGGACCCTTGGATTGGGCTCGAACAGTTTGAGTTGGCCCTCTCCGCCATTGCCAGCGTGCGAACGCAGATTCCACGTCTCGTCCGGCATACAGATACCGACCAAGGAACAGCCGGGGCACTTGGGCGAATCGACCAGTGGCGGAGGCATCTCGGTACTTGCCGCCGTCTCCCACGCTTTGGCAATAGCCTCCTCGGCCCACCGTATCGTCTCGTCGTCGAACGCGACTCGGACTCTCTGCCGTGTCTTCTGGTAGAAGACCACCCCCTCGTCGCTTTGATAGCCGTTGGCGCGCAGCACCAGCCCTTGAACGGCCATTTGAACGCGGTCGCTCGGCCAGACATCCACGCCGTCATCAGACTTCATCGGACGCCCGTGCTTGTAATCGACCGGCGT
>JAPOPA010000156.1 GCA_026713145.1 Chloroflexota bacterium | reverse complement strand
GTACGACCCCGATCCCTTGCGATATGTCATCGCCGCAGGAATGCCGGAGACGAGCGACTCCGACTTCTCATGGGCCGAATATGTCAGGCGCAACAACGACGAACTCGTCGCGACGTTCGGGAACCTCGTGCATCGCGTCCTCACCATGTCCTACCGGAATTTCGACGGCGTCGTGCCAACGCCCGGTCAGCTCGATGACGATTCACAGGCGCTCCTCGACGAGGCTGAACGACGTTTTGGAGAGGTCGGAGAGAACATCGCCCTGTGCAAGTTCCGCGCCGCGCTGATGGAGGGCGCCATGGCGCTGGCGCAAGCCGCGAACCGCTACCTCGACCGGAAGGCCCCATGGCAGACGGCCAAGACCGACAGGATAGCGACCGCCACCACGCTCTGGACGGCTTTGACGGTGATCAACTGCCTGAAGAAGGCCATGTATCCCTATCTGCCGTTCAGCTGCGAGAAGCTGCACACCCTGCTGGGGTTTGAAGGCTCCGTGGTCGATGGTGGATGGGACTGGTCTCCCACCGATCTCAGCGCGGGCCAGCGCTTGGAAAAACCGGCGCCGCTCTTCCAAAAGCTGGACGAGGCCATCGCCGAGCAGGAAACCGAGCGGATAGGTCGCCAAAGGTGATTGCCCATCGTGCCCGACCGTAACCCCCTCTACCGTCGCGGGAGAGGGCTGGAGTGAGGGTGACAGCCCCAACTCCTCAAGGGGTCTCCCTACCAGAATCTAGCCCGGATAGCTGAGAAAGAGCTTCAAGCATGTCAACAAAGTCCAGCGGTGCGATGCAAATTGTGAACGGCTTCGATTCACCGAGCGACGCACTCTCGTACATACACTCCCCTGTCGTGCAGGGCCTCGAACGCGTCAAGACTTCCCTGCGAGAAATGGTCAACCACAGGTCCCCGTTCCTCGCGCAGCTGCTCGACCACGCGCTGGAGACGAAGGGAAAGCGCGTTCGGCCCACGCTGACGCTTCTCGCCGCAGGGTTTCACCCGAACGACGGCAAGCGTGCCGAGACCATGGCGACGGCCGTCGAGCTTCTCCACATCGCATCGCTGATCCACGACGACACCGTCGACCAGTCGGAGGTGCGGCGTGGGAGAGCTACAATCAGCAAGGTCTGGGGCGGCAACGCAGCCGTCGTGCTCGGCGATTACCTCTTCGCCACTTCGGCGACCTATGTGTGCGACACCGGCAATATTCGGGTCATCCGCCGGTTCGCCGAGACGATCAAGGAGCTGTCCAGCGGCGAAATGGAAGAGATGGTCGTCAGGTACGACGCCGGACAATCTCGCGAGCAGTATTTCACCCGCATCTACGAGAAAACAGCCTCCCTGTTCACCACCGCGACCGAGTCCGGCGCCGTCCTCAGCGGCGCGCCGGAGCCGACCGTCAAGCTGCTGCGGGACTACGGTTACTCGCTCGGCATGGCCTTCCAGATCGTCGATGACATTCTGGACGTCGAGGGCATGACTGACGAGATCGGCAAGCCGGTGGGCAACGACCTCCGGCACGGAGTCCTGACCCTCCCGATGATTCTGGCCCTGGAGCGATGGCCCGAATCGACCGCCATTCGCGACTATTTCACCGAACCGTCAGATGGGGGCTTGCTGGAGTCGGCCATGGAACTGATCGGCGACGCGAAGGTCATCGCCGATTCCTACGCCGTCGCCGAAGAATTCTGCCAGTCCGCGCGTGATGCCATCAGCAAACTGCCGGAGAACCGTTCTCGTGGCTCACTCGAGGCCCTCATCGACTACGTCGTAGTCCGTCGAAGCTGAGTAGGGTTGGGGTGTAAGGCGACTTTCAGCGGGATCCCCCTCTCTGTATCGCTCCCGGGCGAGGGAGAGATTATAGGTAGCTGCACGGCACTTGCCGATAGCTAGCACCGTTCCGCGCGGGGGGCGTAAGGCTGTTCAGGGTGAACGGGGACGTTTAGGACCCGCGGCCCTCAGCTCACGGACAGCACCCGCAGAAGGTTTGTACCGCCGGACACGCCAATCGGCAGTCCAGCAACAAGCACGACTTGTTGCCCCTCCCGAAGACCTGCTGAGTCCTTAGCGTATTGCTCCGCGAGTTCAAAGAAGCCGTCGACCTGGTCGAATGGGGGGACCACGAACGGTGTCGCTCCCCACGTCAGGAGGAGCCTTCGTTGGACTTCCTCGGTCGACGACAGGGCTATTATGTGGGCCTGCGGGCGGTACTTTGAGACTCGCGCTGCCGTGGCGCCCGATTCCGTGAACGCCACGATGAGCCTTGAGCCCAGCTGCTGCGCGGTGTGGCAGGAGTTGTAGGCGATCGCGTCGTCGACCTTGCTCTCGGCATGCCCTCTTCGCGCCTCGAGCATCTGGTCGTAGGGCAGGTAGGCTTCCGCGAACATCGCCGCCTCTGCCATGAAACGGACGGCTTCCACCGGGTGTTCCCCGGTGGCCGTCTCGCCGGAGAGCATGATGGCGTCCGTGCCGTCGAAAATGGCATTGGCGATGTCGGTGACCTCCGCGCGGGTGGGAACGGGAGAGCTGACCATCGACTCCAGCATCTGCGTCGCGGTTATGGCGGATTTGCCACGCTCGTTGCACTGGTGGATCAGCCTCTTCTGAATCATCGGCACCTCGGCGAGGGGCAGTTCAACGCCCATATCGCCTCGCGCGACCATGATCCCGTCGCTCGCTTCGAGGATTTCAGAGAAATTCCTGACCCCGCTTGACAGCTCGATCTTCGAAACGATGAAGGGATCGTGCCCGTGTTCTCGCAGCAGGGCGCGGGCGGTGTCCACGTTTTCCCCGGTTGACACCATCGATAGGGCAACGAAGTCTGCACGCTGCTCGACGGCGAACTTCAGAGCGGCCTTGGCCTGCTCACTCGGGAAGACCTGAGACGGGTCTCTGCCGGGCACGGTGACGCCACGCTTGTCGGTCAGTCGGCCCCCTCGAACGACCCTGCAGTGAACGTCCTGTCCTTCCACGCGGTGTACGGCCAACTCCATCATCCCGTCATCCAGGAGGAGAGGCGAGTCGACCCTGGCGTCACGATGGATGCCCGGCGGTGAAACGGCAACGATATGACTATTGCCGACAACGTCCCGGCTGGTCAGGATGAGTTCCGGGCCTGATTCAAGGTCTATCGGGCCGTCTTCCGTTGGTCCCGTTCGGTATTTGGGACCGGGAACGTCAATCATGACGGCCACGGGGATGCCGGTGTCCTTCGAAGCCTCACGGATCAGCCTGATCTTCTCGGCGTGCTCTTCCGGCGTCCCGTGCGACATGTTGAGGCGGGCCACGCTCATGCCCTCCTCGACGAGACTCCGAATCCTCCTCGCCGAAGAAGTCGAAGGCCCCAAAGTGCAGACGATTTTTGTTTTTGGCCTGGTGTGAATCATCATTTGCAGATCGTTACGGTATTCATTATCCCGCAATCCACACGTAACTACGTCGGTGGTATTCTAACGGATTGTCAACGATCGTGAGGATTAGCGGATTTCGAAACGTGCCCTCCGATAGGCAATTCTCCGTGTCCGCGATATACTACAAATACCACGTCGACACGCGGCGTAACATGCCTGTAACGGTGCGCTTCCGCTGGATTTTGCTCCTATGACCGAACTTAGACAACTGTACGAACTCCAGGAACTCGACACCCAGATCGACGAGTTGACGAAGACTCTTGCCGAACTGGAATCGCAGTTGGCGGACGATTCGGTCGTCGCCGAAGCGAATCGACGAGTCGCCATCCTCGAGAGTCACGCCGAACAACTGGCCGCTAACCGCAGGTCCATCGACCGCGCCATAGAGGATCTCCAGGCTCGACTCGGACGCACTCAGGAGCGAATGTACAGCGGCTCGATCAAGAGCGTAAAGGAAATGGAGGCGGCAGAGGAGGAGCGCGCCAGTACGGAGCGGGAAATCGCCGAGAACGAAGACCGCCTCCTCGAGGTCATGGTAAGGGACGACGAGGTGGACGACACCCTCGCCAAGGGACGGGAGGTCGTCAAGCGCCTCGAAGAACAGCGTAGCGCTGCCGTCGCGGAATTGACCGCGAGGGTGGAGGAGATACGGGCCTCGCTCGACGAACTGACGCCCCGGCGCGACAGTACGTGGGATGCCATCTCCGCTCCAGTCCTCCACCGGTATGAGACCTTGAGATCGAGCAAGGGCGGCACTGCAATTGCGACGGTGGAGCGCGGAATGTGTTCCGGGTGCCGTATGACCCTCAGCACGTCGGAGCATCAGCGCATCCGCTCCGCCTCCGACCCAATGCAGTGCAGCTCGTGTCACCGCATCCTCTATTTCCCGTGAGTCCGGCGATATGAGAGCCGTCGCGTACTTTCGACTGTCCGACCAGACGCCCGATGCCCTGGCGTCGATGGAGCACGACTTCAAACGCTTCTGTACCTACAACATGCACCAGCCGTACCAGGTGTTCTTCACGGACGGCGCCGATGTCGGGACTTCGGATCCGGGTTTTCGACGAATGGTCGATTTCCTTGAGTCGTCTGGCAGTCAGTTCCTGGTTACGGTGCCGGACGCATCTCATCTTGGCGGCGACCTTGAGTCCATAGCGCGGTCAATCGTCGAACTCGACAATCAGGGCGCGGATATCAAGTGCTGGGACGACGAGTATCCCGACCCCTTCCAGAACACCTTCAACACTACCGGCATCGCCGGTGTCTCGGTCGCGAGGTCGCGAAGAGTCAAGGAGGCCATGGAGGCGCGGGCGCTCGAAGGGAACGTGCTGGGAAGAGTCCTGTATGGGTACCGGGCAGGGGAGAACGGGACCCTCGAGATCGTGCCCGATGAGGCCTCGGTCGTCGAGCTGATCTTTCGCCTCTACACGCGGGACGACCTCGGTTTCCGATTGATCGCACAGGAGCTGAACGAGCGAGGGATCAAGACCCGACGCGGCGGGAGTTGGAACGTCGTCAGCATACGAGACATCATTCGCAATCGGTCGTACATTGGCACCTACGAGCGGTTTGGCATCCGTCGACCCGGCATGCACGAGGCGATCGTCCCAAGGGAGGTCTTCAATGAGGCCTCCGAACGCCTGAAGTCTCGTAAACCCACCGGCAGGATCATTCGGCCTGAGCCGTTCCTCCTCTCCGGCTTCGTCTACTGCGGCTACTGCGGCAACAAGATGATGGGCGTTACCCGCCGGCAGAGTTGGCGCCGCAAGACCGACAACCGCAGAGTTACGGGCGTATACCGCTATTACCAATGCCAGTCGAAGAACAACCAGAGCACCTGCGACTACCACACGTGGAAGGAAGACAGGCTCGAACGCGAGGCCCTCACGCAGGTAAAATACACCGTGCTTGCCAGGGCCGCGGGAGTATTGCAGGACGACGGCGAAGAGGACCGCAGGCGCGAGGTCGCCAACCTGAGACGTGACCGCGTGCGGAAAGCCGAGCGCCTCTTCAAGCGCGCCATGCGACGGGCCGCAAAGAATGAGATCGGGACGAGGGAAGTACGGGAGTATTTAGCTGCCCTGGACCTGGCGCGGAAGAGCGAGACGCGCAGCGAAGAACCCTCCGACGTGATCGGCGTCCTGGACAACTGGGCGACGCTCGACCTCGACCGCCGCAAGGACTTCCTCTGGGAGCACGTCGGACGGATAATCGTGGAGGACGACAAAATCGAGGTCGAGGTGTAGAGGCGGCCCGCAGCGCATTTCGCAGCATCAAGCAGAGAGATCGACGTACAATAGAGACGCAAGGTCGCCGGGCGGCCGCCCCGATTCGTCGGGGAGGAAAGTCCGAGCACCACTGGGCAGGATGCCCGCTAACGGCGGGGCGGGGCGACCCGACGGAAAGTGCCACAGAAAACATACCGTCCTCCTTCACTGGGGGATAAGGGTGAAATGGCGAGGTAAGAGCTCACCGCCTCGGTGGTGACATCGAGGGCAGGGTAAACCCCATCCGGTGCAAGGCCAAATAGAGGGACACAAGGCGCCCAGCCTGTCCCCGGGTTGGCCGCTCGACCCTCTCGGCAACGGGAGGGCTAGATAGATGGTCGCCTCCCCTCGCTCCATCGGGAGGAAGCCCTCACGGGCGTAAACCAATAGAGCGCGGGGAACAGAACTCGGCTTACAGGCGGCCTTGCGTAGTACTTGCTCTCCCCATCCCTTTCCATACGGCAGGGTTGGTAGGTGCAGCTTTCAAACCTGCCCTTACGTCACGGGCGGCGCAGTGAGTGAGTAATCGCCCTGTCCAGCGAAATCACGAACGGGTACAATTATCCCGATCTCGCACCCTCCCGGAGGCCCAATGACCATCCTGCAAGAGCCGATCACCGATCCAATCGTCGTCCGCAACTACGTCGGCGGGGAGTGGCTCAGGTCCGAAGGGGAATACCACGACATCATGGACCCGGCGAGACAGCGCGTCATCGCCCACGTTCCCACCTCTACTGCAGATGAAGTGGACGACGCCATCCACGAGGCGAAGGACATCTTCCAGGAGTGGCGTTCAACTCCTCCAGTCACCCGCGCCCGCTACCTGCACCGCCTCCGCGAGCTGATGGAGGAGAACTTCGAGGAGCTCAGCCGCGTCCAGACCCTGGAACACGGCAAGACCATCGACGAGTCGCGCGGAGAAACGAGACGGGGCATCGAGCAGGTTGAGGTCGCGTCGGGCACCCCGTCGATGATGATGGGCTACAACCTCGAGGACATCGCCAGCGGCATCGACGAGTACGTCATACGCCAGCCCCTAGGAACGTTCGCCGTCATCGCGCCGTTCAACTTCCCCTTCATGGTGCCCCTGTGGTTCGCGCCTTACGCTGTCGCGTCCGGCAACTGTGTGATCGTCAAGCCGTCTCCGAGAGACCCCATCAGCCAGACGAAGATTGCCGAGCTCGTCGACGAGGCAGACTTCCCGCCCGGCGTATGGCAGGTCGTCAACGGCGGCACCGATGCCGCCAACACCCTTATTGACCACCCCGATGTCGAAGGCGTCGCCTTCGTCGGCTCGCCCCCCGTCGCCAGGGAGGTCTACAGGCGAGCCGGTGCCGCGGGAAAGCGCGCAATCGCCCAGGGCGGCGCGAAAAACTACGTCGTCGTCATGCCCGACGCCAACATCCGTGCCACCATCCCCGCGTTGCTGACCTCCTTCTACGGCAACGCTGGGCAGCGTTGCCTTTCGGGAGCCAACCTGCTCGTCGTTGGCGACGATTCTTTCCACGATTCCTTCATGGATGAGCTATCGGAGGCGAGTGCGCGCATCCGCGTCGGCTACGGCCTAGACGAGTCCGTCCAGATGGGACCCATGCAGTCCCCCGACGGCAAGGACCGGGTACTCGGGTACATCGAGCAGGGAGTCGACGACGGCGCCCGACTCCGCCTCGACGGCCGCTCCATCGACCTCGTCGGAGAGTACCCCGAGACGTGCTTCCTGAACCCGTCCATCTTCGAGGACGTCGAGCCTGACATGGCCATCGGACGCGAGGAGATTTTCGGGCCGGTCATGTCCGTCCTCCGGGCGGGAACGCTCCAGGAT
>JAPOPA010000170.1 GCA_026713145.1 Chloroflexota bacterium | reverse complement strand
GCTGGTGGGCGTTGGGGAGGCCGTGTCCGGGACCGGCGCCCGGCCCCGGCAGGTCGCCCAGCGCGGGGGGGTTCTGGGGGAGCCACTGCCCGTAGGGGCGCCGGGAGCTGAGCTCGGCCTTGATCTCCTCGTCGGGGATGAGCCTTCCGATCTCGGTGTCGAGGAGGAACATGCGCCCCGGTTGGATGCGCGACTTGTAGACGATGTCCTCGTCGGGGATATCGAGCACGCCGGTCTCGGAGGCCATGACGAGCAGGTCGTCGCGGGTGACGAGGAAGCGGCATGGGCGGAGGCCATTGCGGTCGAGGATTGCGCAGACCTGGCTACCGTCGGTACCGATCATTAGAGCGGGACCGTCCCAGGGCTCCATTAGGTTGGAGTGGTACTCGTAGAACGCCTTCTTCTCGGCGTTCATGGGGATGTGTTCGGCCCACGCCTCGGGGACCATCATCATCATCGAGTGGGGCAGCGAGCGTCCAGTCGCCAAGAGCAGTTCAAGGACGTTGTCGAAGGTGGCGGTGTCACTCTGGTTGGCATCGGCGACGATGGGGAGCAGTTTGCGGATGTCGTCGCCGAGGGCATCGGACGCCAGCATGGCGTGACGGGCGGTCATCCAGTTGATGTTGCCGCGCAGGGTATTGATCTCGCCGTTGTGGATTACGTGGCGGTAGGGATGAGCGAGCCGCCACGTACCGAGCGTGTTCGTGCTGAACCGCGAATGCACCATCGCGAAGCAGGAGGCGATGTCCGTGTCGGCGAGGTCGAGATAGAATTGCTCAAGCTGGTGGGCGAGGATGAGGCCTTTGTAGATGATCCTGTTCGCGGAGAGACAGACAATATAGAGGTCCAGGTCATCGTCCTTGGCGCGGTTCTCGATTCGGCGACGGATGACGTAGAGGCGCATTTCAAGGGATGCCGTGTCGGATCCGTCCGCGGGACGGTCTACGAAGAACTGCCGGATGACCGGCATTACGCCGCGTGACAGAACGCCGATGGCGTCGGGGTTGGTGGGAACGTCGCGCCATCCGAGGAGGCGGCAGCCCTCGTCCCGAACGGTGCGCTCGACGATGCGGATGCACCTTTCGCGCGCGTCGGCGTCCTGCGGCAGGAAGATCGTTCCGACACCGTAGTTGCCCAAGCCGGGGAGGTCGAAGCCGAGCGACTCGGCCTCCTTGGCGAAGAACTCGTGAGGCATCTGGAGGAGGATGCCAGCGCCGTCGCCGGTCTCGGGGTCGGCCCCCGCAGCGCCCCGGTGTCCGAGGTTAATGAGGGCCTCAAGGCCCTTGTTGATAATGTCGTGGGACTTCCTGCCCTTGATGTCGGCGACTAGACCAACGCCACATGCGTCGTGCTCGAAGCGCGGGTCGTAGAGGCCCTGCTTTGCTGGGGGTGGAAGGTTGGGGTGTGGGTAGTGAGTGTTCATAGTTGGGGATTATAGGTCGGCCAGGTGCCGGTCGATTTCGTAGTCGGTGACCTGCATGGAGTAGCGTTCCCACTCGACCTTCTTATTGTGGATGAAGCTCTCGAAGACGTGGTCACCGAGGGCGTTCCGCACGAGATCGCTCCGCTCGGTGGCGGCGACGGCCTCTTCGAGGGAGCGAGGGAGCGTGTCGATTCCGGCCTCGCGGCGCTCGTCATCGGTCATATCGAAGACGTTGGTCTGCGCCGAGGGGGGCAGGTCGTATTGCTTTTCGATGCCTTCCAAGCCGGCGGCGAGCATAACGCTGAAGGCGAGATAGGGGTTGCAGGCGGGGTCGGGGGCGCGGTACTCGATGCGGCGCGACTCTTCCCTACCCTCCTTGAAGGTCGGCACGCGGACGAGGTCGGAGCGGTTCACCTTTGCCCAAGAGACGTAGACGGGCGCTTCGTAGTCGAGAGGGGTGTCGTCGGGACTGCGTACGAGTCGCTTGTAGGAGTTGACCCACTGGTTGGTGACAGCGGTTATCTCGCAAGCGTGACGGAGCAGCCCGGCGATGAAACACCTAGCGACCTGCGAGAGGTTGTCGGGATCGGATGGATCGTGGAAGG
>JAPOPA010000272.1 GCA_026713145.1 Chloroflexota bacterium | reverse complement strand
TTGACCTTTCGGGAAGGCTTCAGCGACCTCACGGATCTCAGTCCGCTGCAGACCGCGAATCTCGGTGGCGAACTTCTCTAGTGAGGCCGCGATGAGGGCGAGGGTCGTGACGTATTCGGCGTGACGATCGCGCTGGAGAATCTGCGTGGAGGCGGGCGCGGCATTTAGGCCAAGTCGTTCGCATACGGCCGCCTCGATAGAGGGAGGCACCGTCCCATGCGTTCCGACCGGTCCGGAGAGTTTGCCGAAGGCAATTGTAGCCCGTGCGTGGGCTAGACGATCCTTGTTACGGCGCATCTCGTCGTACCAGACGGCGAGCTTGAGGCCGAAGGTGACCGGCTCGGCGTGTATGCCGTGCGTACGGCCGATCATCAGAGTGTCCTTGTGCTCTATGGCTCTTATTTTTATCGCCTCCATCAGCGCGTCGATCTCTTCGTCGAGGAGATCAATTGCGTCAAGGATCTGGAGGCTGGTCGCGGTGTCCCAAACGTCATTGGTAGTGAGTCCGAGGTGCAGCCAGCGGCCCTCCGGGCCAATAAACTCGGTGATAGACTGGAGGAACGCCGTCATCTCGTGGCGATGTACAACGAGAATCTCCTCAAGACGCTCATAGTTGTAGGTGGCACCTCGCAGCTTTTCCAGGTCGGAGGAGGGAATCGTGCCCTGCTCAGTCCACGCCTCACAGACGGCCAGCTCCACTTGGAGCCAAAGGTCGTACTTGTTACGCTCGGACCAGACGGCGCCCATCCGAGGCCTAGTGTAGCGTTCGATCAAGGTACTGCTAGTCCTATCTCGACTTTAGGCCCTGACGGTAGTCGTCGTAGGCCGCTCGGACGGAGTCGTGCTTGATGCCAAGTATCTGAGCGGCTAGGAAGGCGGCATTACGCGCTCCCCATGAGCCGATGGCGACGCAGGCGACAGGGATGCCCGGCGGCATCTGGGCTATGGAGTAGAGCGAATCGATTCCTTCGAGGTCGCTCGACGGCACTGGAATGCCGATGACGGGCAGGGTGGTCCAAGAAGCCACAACGCCAGGCAGACCGGCAGACCCTCCTGCAGCGGCGATGATGACTTCGATGCCACGGTCACGGGCGGACGTTGCCCACTCCATGACGGCTTCCGGGGTCCGGTGTGCCGAGGCGACCACCACCTCATGCTCGACCCCGAGCTGGTCTAGTACCTCCGATGTCTCGTCAATGAGCGGTCGGTCCGACTTACTACCTACTATTACTCCGACTAAAGGCATTTTCGCTTACCTCGCGTTGGTGTTGCTTGTCTTATACAACAACTAATGGTACCAGCATTTCGTCCGGCGTGAGGCCTGAATGACTCCCAATGAATTTCATCGAATTAGGCTTGGCGTGGTACATGAATGCGTCCGCTCCACGTGATATCGCAAGGTGAGTGCCTAGACGTTTTCGAGCGGCTTCCCCGATCGGTCCGGGGCCCAGCAGTTCCAGCGACTCCACCTCGTCGACCGTCAGCAGGAACGCGATCTCCCCGAAGCGTTCTCGAAAGCCTATCTCGAACTTTCCTTCTTTCCCCGGCTTCACGGCGAAATGCATCTCGCGTGCGTCTCCCCAGGGCTCGTGAAGAAGATCGGTTATTAGCGGATCCGTAGGAAGGATGTCGTGGAAAGGGCCGTCTAGCTGTCCGTGATCGGCGGTGAGCACCATGCGAGCGTGCGCCGGCAGTTGCGTTGCAAGGCGCTCAATCATGGCGGCCGTGTGACGTAACGCCTGGACAGTCTGAGGTGCGTTGGTCCCAAACTCATGTGCGGCGTAGTCCACGTCAATGACGTACAAGTAGGTCAAGCTTCGGTCACTTGCGGTCCGGCTTCTAGAGACCGCCGCGTCTATGCCATCGGCGAGCTTTTCGTAGGTGAAATACCGTGCGTTGTGACCGCACCAGTAGTCCGAATAGGGCGTGTTTGCTATCCCTTCCGGGACAATCGAGATCATTTCGCTGTCAATTTCACCTGCGAGCGACGGTACCGGATATGCCTGCTCCTCACGAACGCCCAGACTGCCAAGAGGTTCACCATCTTGACGCCTTTCGAACCGCAGTATCGTAGATACCGCATCGATCTCCTCCAAGTACATGTCCCAGCCGATGATGCTGTGGCGGTTGGGCCAACTGGCCGTCGCTAGTGAGGTGACGGCCGCAGAAGTGGTCGCAGGAAAGACTGTTTGAAGTTCCAAACGGAGATTCTGACAAAGGAACGATGTGGAATCCAGCTTGCTAATGAAGTTCATTCCCAGCCCATCGACGACGACGAGCACTAGATGGCTGGCATCGCCGAATGTCTCGCGTATTCGCCTGACGTTTATCCCCCAGTCGAGGTCGTCGCGCTCACTCGCCCAGCCAAACACCGCCCTTGAAAGGTCTATGATGCTCGGCACATCGAATTTCGGGCGCAGCAGAGCTTCGGACTTGAACGCTGCGAGCAGATCGGGAACGTCGCTCGTGGACTTGGACACGGTCACGTCAACGCACCGCAAAGTCAGCGATGTCGCTGCGGTAGAAAGAGCCTTCGAACGAAATACTCTCCGCGGCAGCATAGGCCTTTCCTCGGGCATCCTGTCGAGTCTCTCCGGTCGCACTGATTGCGAGCACTCGTCCGCCATCGGTGACGGTCTCCTCGTTCGCGTCGAGCTTGGTGCCCGCGTGGAAGGCGGTTACGTCATCCTCTACTTTTTCTAGGCCGGCTATGGGGAGACCGGTCTTGTAGGCGTCAGGATACCCTCTGGAGGCCACAACCACACCTACGCATGAATCGGTGCTAACTAACAGGGGTGCCTCATCGACGTTTCCCGCAACGGTAGCCAGCATGAGTTCGAGGAGGTCAGTCTTGATACGCGGCAAGACAACCTGCGCCTCCGGGTCGCCGAACCGGCAATTAAACTCGATGACTTTGAGACCATCGGACGTTAGCATCAGGCCGGCGTACAGCACTCCTACAAATGGGCATCCCTCGTCGGCCATGGCCGCTACAACGGGCTCAATGATGTCATGGCGTGCGCTACGCTCAACCTCGTCGTTCCAGAGAACGTCTAGGGGAGGGCTGTAGGCGCCCATTCCGCCGGTGTTCGGCCCAGTATCGCCTTCACCAACGCGCTTGTAGTCGACCGCGGCGATCATGGGGGAGACACGTTGACCGTCCACGAAGGCGAAAACGCTCAATTCAGGCCCCTGCAGGTACTCCTCGATCAACACCGTCTCTCCCGACTCGCCGAACGCCTGGTCGATCATTTGCGCTCGTAGGGCCGCGATCGCCCGGTCCGTGGTCTCCGCGACCACTACTCCCTTGCCAGCGGCGAGGCCGTCCGCCTTGATGACAACTGGAGGAGCCAGTGAACGGGCGTATGCGCAGGCCAACTCGAAGTCGCGAAAGATCTCCGCGAGGGCGGTGGGAACGCCGGCACGGCGCATCAAGCCCTTCGCGTAGCTCTTGCTGGACTCGATTCTCGCGGCGGCTTTCGTAGGGCCGAAGATCGAGAGTTCGACCTCCTTGAACCTGTCGACGATCCCCTCGGCAAGCGGGGCTTCCGGCCCAACGACGGTAAAGTCGATTTCTTCATGCAGGGCGAATTCCAGCAGACTACCCACGTCGGAATCTGATATGGGAACGTTTAGCGCGAATCTGGCCGTTCCAGCGTTCCCCGGGGCGCAAAGAAGGGTGGAAATTCGACTACTCTGCGATAGTTTCCAAGCGATGGCGTGCTCGCGTCCACCCTTGCCGATGACGAGGACCTTCATTTGGCCATCATTCCCACTCGATGGTGCCTGGCGGCTTGCTGGTAATGTCGTATACCACACGGCTAACTGACGGGACCTCGTTTACGATACGGCTGGATATGCGGCCAAGCACGTCGTGGGGCAGGCGCGCCCAGTCTGCTGTCATGGCCTCCTCGCTCGTGACTGCGCGAACGGCGACGACGTAGCCATATGCGCGAAAGTCGCCGACGACTCCAACGCTCATTGTGTCGGTGAGTACGGCGAAGCTCTGCCACAAGTCTCGGTAAAGGCCGTTCGCCTTGATCTCGTCCATGACTATCCAGTCCGCGGCGCGGAGCGTGTCGAGCTTCTCGCGGGTGACCGCGCCCATTACCCGGATGGCGAGTCCGGGTCCGGGGAACGGCTGCCTGTAGACCATTTCCTCAGCCAGGCCGAGTTCCAACCCGACCATGCGGACTTCGTCCTTGAATAGGTACCTGAGCGGCTCGACAAGTTCGAGCTTCATTTCCTCCGGAAGCCCTCCGACGTTGTGGTGCGATTTTATCTTTGCCGAAACATTGTCGCCCGGCGTCTGGCTCTCTATCACGTCGGGATAGAGGGTGCCCTGTGCGAGAAAATCTACTTGACCGAGACGAGCGGCCTCCCGGTCAAATACCTTGATGAACTGCTCACCCACGGTGCGACGCTTGTCCTCGGGGTCGATCACTTCGCTCAGAGCGTCGACGAATTCGTCGGATGCATCTACATGGACGATATTGACGTTCATGTTCCGCCTGAACGTATCGATGATGCGCTCCGGCTCCTCGAGGCGCATGAAACCGTTGTTCACGAAGATGCAGGTCAATTGATCTCCGACAGCACGATGTATCAGGCATGCCGCAACGGCTGAGTCGACACCGCCCGACAGAGCGCAGATGACTTTACCGTCACCCACCTGGCTACGGATGTCGTCGACTGCGTCCTCGATGAAATTGCTCGGATTCCAGTTCCGTCCGCAACCGCAAATGGAGTGGACGAAGTTTTCCAGAATCCGTGTGCCGTCTGGAGTGTGAACTACCTCCGGGTGGAATTGAATACCAATCACGTTTCGCTCGTTCGACGTGGCGGCGATCGGCGAATTTTCGGTATGCGCGACCGCGGCGAAACCGGACGGCTGCTCCACGATTCGGTCGCCGTGGCTCATCCAGACGGGGAACGACTGGGATAGACCTTCAAAAATGGGATGGTCGGATCCTCGTTGCTGCAGTATGGCGTGCCCGAATTCCCGCTTGCCGCTGGGCTCGACCTGTCCTCCAAGCTGATGTACGAGCGCCTGCATTCCGTAGCAGATTCCAAGCACGGGGAGGTCCCTGTCAAATACCCACGAAGGGGCAAGAGGTGCGCCGGTTTCGTAGACGCTCGCGGGACCGCCGGAGAGGATGACGCCTTTAGGGTTCAGGTGCCTAACTTCATCCCATTCTGCGGTGTGTTCGATTAGCTCACAGTAGACGTTTGCTTCCCGCACCCGGCGGGCGATGAGTCGACTGTACTGGGAGCCAAAGTCGATGACTAGAACGGACTCACGCTGAGTGTGGTAGTGTGGCTCGGAACGCCGATTTTGCCCTGCTGGTTCCTCTACCGTCCCTACGTGTGCAGAGAGGCCTGGACCGTCCTCGCCGTGTGGTGGTCGGCTTTGGGAAGGGGTGATGTTGGCGCTCATGGTTAAGGGCTTCAAAAGGTAGCATCTGTGCTATACTGAGTCAAGCTCGACATGCCTGCAACATCCTCTAGCGTTTCGGTACAGGAGACACTTGGCGGCCGCGCAGAAGAGGCGGTAGGTATTCTCCGTAACGGAGGCGTCGCAGCCATCCCCACAGACACCGTTTACGGACTCGCAGCGGCATTTGACGACGCCGGTGCAGTCGAGCGGGTCTTTCGCATCAAGGGCCGGTCGGAAAGCCTTGCGATACCATTGCTCATCGACTCCGCAGATTCGGTTGAGCTTTATGTCACCGACGTGCCGGAGTCTTTTGGGATTCTGGCGCGGGCGTTTTGGCCCGGACCATTGACCATGGTCATGCCAAAGGGCAATCTCGTATCCGATAGACTCACCGCCGGCCGCAACACGGTCGGGCTGCGCGTTCCAAACCACTGGCTGCCACGACACATCTCGAGGGCGCTCGGCAAGGCCATCACCGGCACGAGCGCCAATTTGAGCGGCAGTCCATCGCTGTCGACGGCAAAGGCTGTCGAAGATCAGCTAGGAAACGCGGTAGATCTCGTGATTGATGGTGGAGCGGCGGGTGTACCGATTTCGTCCACAGTCGTAGACCTTTCGGGTGACGCGCCGACCATCCTCAGAGCGGGAAATATCACTTTTGAGGACATAGAGCGGGCCGTCCGGGAAGCATAGCGGTCAGGCCTGGCAGATTCCGAGCATGAGCATGGTAGCCCAATCCCAGAAGTCCGAGTTCGAGGCCGCAATCGAAGCGGAACTCCGCGATATGTTCCAGTCGCGCGATCTGGCCCTTTACGACATGATGACGTATCACATGGGTTGGGGTAATGACGACTCAGGTTCATCGTATCCGGGCGGGACGAACGGTCGAACTTACGGAGTGGCGTGCCTGACCGCCTGTGATGTCGTGGGCGGTGACGTTGAGACTTGCCTGCCGGCAGCGGCAGCGCTTGAGCTCTTGCAGGGATTTCTTCAAATCCACGATGATGTGCAGTCCGGCAGTCCGCAACGAAGGGGACGGGACGCAGTGTGGTGGAAATGGGGACCCGCGCAGGCGATAAATGCCGGAGACGCCATGTACGCGATGGCCAGGATCGCGTTGTTCAGGCTTACGGAGCGCGGTGTTTCAACCAAAGACACCTACCAAGCGGTACGGATACTCGACGAGACGAGTTTGGCATTATGTGAGGGACGATATCACGACCTAGAGGCCAGAGAACGCATTGCTCTCGGTGTCGACGAGTACCTCGCGATGGCATCCGACAAAGGCGCGGCGCTGTATGTCGGTGCTATGAAACTCGGCGCGCATGTGGGAGGAGCGGATGATTCGCTTGCGAACGCGCTCGCGGAATTCGGCTCCAAGATCGGTATCGCCCGACAGATACAGGATGACGTGGACGAGCTTTGGGCCGGGAACGAGGCTAGCGACGAGGTACTGAACAAGAAGAAACTGCTGCCGCTGGTGTACACAGTCGAAAACGCGGACGTATCGGTCAAGCGCAGGTTAGGAGACATCTATTTCAAACGGGTCCTCGATACCGATGACGTGGATTCGATCCGAGGAATTCTCGAAGAGAGCGGCGGCAGGGAGTTTGCGCAGGACATGGTGTTGAACCTTAGCAACGAAGCCCTCACAGTGGGGGACGACACATGTTTACCTCAGAGGTCCAAGGACACTCTCAAGCAGCTCGCCGCATTCATTCTGTCCCGGTAGTGACATCGTGGTGCGGAAACAGACGGTTCGGGATATCGACCTCGACGGCAAGACCGTCCTGCTCAGAGCAGACTTCAACGTCACATTCGTACCGGGCAGAACCGAAATCTCGGACGACTCACGTATTCGGGCGACTCTGCCGACTATAGAGTACCTTCTGAACCAAAATGCCAGTATCGTCCTATGCTCTCACCTAGGAAGACCAAAGGGGAAGGTGACTCCGCAACTCCGGATGCATCCGGTTTCGGCGCGGCTGGCGGAGGTCCTTGGTCGTCGTATTCTGCAGGGGAGCGAGCCAACTGGGACAGACATTCGGTCGACCATCGACTCTATGGCGGGGGGAGAAATCGTCATACTTGAGAATCTGCGGTTCAGTCCCGGTGAGGAACGCAACGATATGGCGTTCGCACAGGAACTGGCGAGTTTGGCCGATGTATATGTAAACGACGCCTTCGGAGCGGCGCACCGAGCTCATGCCTCGACCGAAGGGGTGACGCACTTCTTGCCTTCGGTTGCCGGGCTGTTGATGGAGCGCGAACTGGAGATGCTGGGGACAGTGCTCGAATCTCCCAGGCATCCACTGGTTTTCATCGTTGGCGGGGCGAAGGTGTCGGACAAGCTGCAAATCGTCGAGAGATTTATCGGACGCGCGAGTACACTTTTGGTGGGCGGAGGAATGGCAGCCACATTCCTCAAATCAAAAGGCCTCGAAGTGGGCGACTCGCTCGTCGAGGACGATTTCGTCGAACGGGCAAGGGAGATTCTCAATAGCAGTGAGAAGAACGAGACAACCGTACTTCTCCCATTGGATGTGATAGTGTCGTCCGACTTTGCTGCTGATGCGCCTAGCCACCTTGTGAACGTGTCCTGTATAGAATCCGGCTGGCGAATCATGGACATTGGCCCCAGGACCGCCGAGCTATACGCGAAGGCTCTATCCGATGCCGAGACGGTGGTCTGGAACGGTACGATGGGGGTATCCGAGTGGCCTCGCTTCTCAGGGGGCACAAAACGCCTCGCAGAGGCCTTAGCGGCCCAACAGCAGGCAATTACCGTCATTGGGGGAGGCTCAACGGCCGATGCGGTTGCCAGTCTGGGATTCGCCGACAAGATGACTCACGTTTCTACGGGCGGCGGCGCATCGCTTGAATTCCTCGAAGGCAAAGAACTTCCGGGCGTTGCGGGGCTCATGGACGCAGAGTGAGAATGAAAGTGGTGAAATGATCGAGTTCCCATACATCTCCGAGCTCTGCAGCCCGACCCCGAGCAAGATCGTCATGCTGGTGGTCGACGGTCTTGGCGGACTGCCTCATCCCGATACGGGAAAGTCGGAACTGGAATCTGCGAATACGCCGAACCTCGACAGGTTGGCTGCTGAAAGCGCCTGCGGTCTCACGACGCCCGTTGCGCCGGGAATCACCCCTGGTAGCGGCCCGGGACATCTGGCTCTCTTTGGCTACGATCCGGTGAAGTATCTCATTGGTCGTGGCGTGCTTGAAGCCATCGGTATGGGCGTCGAGTTGAAGGCGGGCGAGGTTGCGGCGAGAGGTAATTTCTGCACGCTGGATGCGTCAGGTCGACTGATCGACCGACGAGCGGGGAGAATCCCTACGGACGAGAGCGAGCCGTTGGTGGAACTCCTTGACAGGATTGAGGTCCCGAACGTCGATATCTCGGTGTATCCGGTCCGGGACCATCGCTTCGTCCTTGTGCTCCGCGGTGCTGGACTGGCCGAACGGGTGACAGAAACCGACCCGCAGACGGTTGGGGTGCCTCCCTTGGAGGCGGAGGCCGTCATTCATGGCGCTGAGAAAACCGCCCAAGCAGTTCGATTCTTCGCGCAAGAGGCTGGAGAGATTCTGGGCGAAAGGTCCTCGGCAAACATGGTGCTCTTACGGGGCTTTTCCGCGCTCCCGGATTTGCCGGACATGGGTAAGACGTATAGTCTCAACCCTGCCGCCATCGCCGCGTACCCGATGTACCGCGGCCTAGCCCAGCTGGTGGGCATGAAGGTCATTCCAACGGGAGAGACGTTCGACCACGAGCTTGATACGCTTGAAAAGGTATTTCAGCAGCACGACTTCTTTTTCTTGCACTACAAGCCCGCGGATGCGGCAGGGGAGGACGGAGACTTTGACGCAAAGGTGGAGACGTTCGAGTACCTCGACGCCCGTATACCCCGCCTGCTGGAACAGGACATCGACACCTTAGTCGTCGCGGGCGATCACTCAACACCGTCGATCATGGGGAACCACAGCTGGCACCCCGTGCCGTTGATGGTCAAGTCGCCGGTGTATGTTGGCGACGGAGTAGGGGAGTTCAGCGAACGAACTTGCGCTTCAGGATCGATTGGGAGGATCCCGGCCGTCAGCGTTATGACTCTTGCGCTCGCAAATGCGGGCAAGTTGCAGAAGTTTGGTCCGTAGGGCTGAAGTACTCAGGTCGTGTACAATTCGGCCTGAATGAGAACCCGGACCTGAAGGAATGCCAGTGCCCGACCTCGTCATCGCAGCCAACTGGAAGATGAACATTCTCCCTTCGGAGGCTGGAGACTTCGCCGAACGCATTCTCAACGGCCTCCAAGTTGTTCATGGCGTAACGAAGATCGTCTGCCCAGCATCACTCGCGCTTCCGACAGTGGCAGAACGGCTCAAAGGCTCCGAGGTCTACTTGGGAGCTCAGAATGTGCACCACGAGTCCAAGGGAGCGTATACGGGGGAAGTCTCGCCCTCGATGGTCAGAGAAATGTGTGAATATGTAATTCTCGGCCACTCGGAGCGGAGGCAGCAATTCGGCGAAACCGATGAGATGGTCGCCAAGAAAATCACCGCTGCCATTCGCGTGGGGCTGAAGCCTATTCTCTGTATCGGAGAGACTCTGTCCGAACGAGAGGCGGGCGATGCAACGGTGGTCGTACAGCGGCAAGTCCGTACCGCGCTTCGCGAAGTGCCGTCCCTCAACGACGTAGTCGTGGCGTATGAGCCGGTCTGGGCAATTGGCACGGGTGTACCTTCCAGTCCGGCCGACGCCCAGCAGATGATGGAATTCATACGTGGACTGATGCAGGAAGACTTCGGCCGCTCTGCGCTCGACCTGCCGCTCTTGTACGGTGGCAGCGTGGATGCGAACAATGTGGCTGGATTCATAGCCCAGCCGGACATAAACGGTGCTCTCGTAGGCAGCGCGGGCCTGGATGCGGAGAGATTCATCGACCTGGTGAAGAACGCCTACGCCGCCTCAGGGTAACATTCTCTGATGTCTCCCGAGGGACAGGACAAGGTACTCGCGATCGTTGGTCCTACCGCCTCCGGCAAGTCGCGGCTGGGAATGGAGATTGCGCAGTCCGTTGGGGGCGAGATCGTCGGGGCCGACAGCCGACAGGTCTACCGTCGCATGGACATCGGGACGGCTAAACCTTCCGTGGAAGACCGTCAGCGCGTCCCCCACCATCTGATCGATATAATCGACCCTTCAGATGAATACAGCGTGGCGTTGTATGTCCGGCAGGCGCGCCAGGCGATATCGGATGTTCTCAATCGCGACGGCGTTCCCATCGTGGTGGGCGGCACTGGACAGTACGTTTGGGCCTTGCTGGAAGGGTGGAACGTTCCGGAGATTTCGCCCGACCATTTGCTCAGGGAGGAACTTCAAGGACGTCTGAGTCGAAATGGACTTGGCGATCTTGTTGACGAGCTTCGCAGGGTCGCTCCCGTCACTGCAGAGCGAGTAGACCTTGCGAATCCAAGGAGGGTCATGCGGGCGCTCGAAGTCGCCCTTCAGACGACGGTCGGCGAACCGTCAAAACCAACACGTACGCCACCTCCGTTTCAGGCAACTATAGTCGGGAGCGAAATGGAGCGCACGAGACTATATGACCGCATTAACGCCCGCGTGGATGCCATGTTCAAGGCCGGATGGGTAGGGGAGGTGCGAAGACTGCTGGATATGGGGTTCGGCCCCGAACTGCCTGCGATGTCTAGTCTCGGCTACCGGGAAATTGCTGAGTACTTGAACGGAGATCGGACGCGAGAAGACGCCATCCACGCCATAAAGGGTAAGACTAGGCGGTTCGCCCGGCAACAGGGTACTTGGTTTCGAGCGAGAGACGAGCGTATCCAGTGGTTCCCGAACGTCCCCGGAAGCCTTGGCGAGGTCGTTGAGTACGTCTCACGGTCGATGGGGAGGCGCATGAACTTGCGGTAAATGGGGGTCTTGAGATATGCGGAGTGGTATACTCTACCGAACTCAAAACTTGCGGAGACGGAACTTGGAATTTACCAAGATGCACGGGGCCGGCAACGACTATATCTACGTCGACGCCCGTGCGAAGGACGAGGACTGGCAGGCGATTTCTGTTAGGCTTAGCGACCGCCACACCGGGGTTGGATCCGATGGACTGATCTTGGCGCTCGATTCCGATCATGCCGACCTACGCATGAGGATGTTCAACGGAGATGGGTCCGAAGCCGAGATGTGCGGAAACGGCATTCGCTGCCTCGTCGGGTTCGCGCTAACACGAGACATTGTCCCGAGAGGTACTTCCCCCGTACTGGTTGAAACCCTCGCAGGCGACCTTGAGGTTACGCCTACATGGCAAGGAGACAGCGTGGTATGGGCGAGGGTCAGCATGGGCGAACCCCGCCTGGCGGTCGAGGACATCCCGATAGCACTTGAAGACCGCGTAATGGCAATGGACTATCCCTTGACTGTTGATGGCGTAACCTTTGAAATCAACGCGGTTTCTATGGGGAATCCCCATGCTGTGGCCTTCATTGACGAACCTGTAGAAGACGTTCCACTGTTTCAGCTCGGTCCGCTCGTGGAGCATCACCCTCTCTTCCCAAACAGGGTAAATTTCGAAATCGTCAATGTCGTCGACGAACGCCACTTGAAGGTGCGTGTCTGGGAACGCGGCTCAGGGGAGACTATGGCGTGCGCCACGGGTGCCTGCGCTGTGGGTGTGATTTCTAGACTGAAACGACGCACAAAGGGTGACGAGGTGCGAACTTCGTTCCCTGGAGGCGATCTCGTCGTCAGATGGCCTGGAGAAGGAGAGGTCGTCCTCGAAGGACCCGTGGCAGAGGTGTTTACAGGCCACACAAAGTCTTAGACACATCTAATACTAAAGCTAATATATACACCAAGAGCACACTCTATTTCACAAGATGGTAAAGTTGATGAAACTAACTTACACGCAAAGTAGACCTCTGTACTAAAGTTGGAAGAGGACCAATCTGAAACATAATCGGAGTGGAGGCAAAATGAAGTTTTCGGAGCGAATGGACAGAGTCCCACCGTATCTATTCGTGCAGATCAGCAGGAAGATCGCCGAAAAGAAGGCTCAGGGTATCGAAGTCATTAGCTTCGGCATAGGTGACCCGGACATTCCGACTCCGGACTACGTCATTGACGCGCTGGGTAAAGCCTCTCATGACTCCCTAAACCACCGATACCCCGAATCGGAGGGTCTTCCTGAGTTCCGAGAAGGAGTTGCAGACTGGTATCAACGACGGTTCGGCGTGAAACTGGACCCGGAGAAGGAAGTCATCTCGCTGATCGGCGCGAAAGAGGGCATTGGCCACGCTGCCTTCTGCTTCCTCGACGCTGGTGACATTGCATTGGTCCCCGACCCAGGGTACCCCGTTTATGCCATGGGCACCTTGTTCGCGGGAGGCGAGAGCCACGTGTTGGCGCTCACCGAGGAGAACCACTGGCTGCCCGATCTTGACTCGATATCCGACGATGTGGCTAGAACGGCCAAGTTGCTCTGGCTCAACTATCCGAACAACCCTACAGGCGCGGTGGCCGACCTTGGCTACTACGAGAAGGCCATAGAATTCGCCAAAAGGAACGAAATCGCCATCCTGCACGACGCTTGCTATACCGAAGTGGCATACGATGGCTACCGACCGCCCAGCTTCCTCGAGGCCGAAGGCGCGATGGATGTAGGAATCGAATTCCATTCGCTGTCAAAGTCCTACAACATGACCGGATGGAGAATCGGTATGGCCGTAGGGAACGCCGATATGATTAACGCACTGCTGATCGTCAAATCGAACCTGGACTCTGGCGTCCCTCAAGCTGTGCAGCACATGGCCATCGAGGCCATGAAGCGGCCGCTTGAGTCGGTAAACGACCGAAATGCCGTCTATCAGGCCCGCCGCGACCGCATCGTACCCGTTCTGAAGGACATGGGCATGAAGGTCGAATCCCCAAAGGCTGGCCTCTACATTTGGGCAGGAGTCCCTGAGGGCTATTCGTCGGCTGATTTTGCAGAGAAGCTTCTGGAGGACACGGACGTCCTCATGATTCCGGGCGGCAACTACGGGGCCGCGGGCGAAGGGTACGTCCGACTATCCATCACCCTCCAAGACGAGTTAGTTGACAAAGCCCTCGACCGCGTCAGTGGATGGCGTCCGTAGCTGGATAGTACGAATTAGCCTCAGCAATATTGAATTATCGTTCCATTATGGGGTACGATACTTGAATTCAACGCATTCTCGTCGTATCGGAGGGTGTGAACCATCGCCCGAAGAATGATATCTACGGCCCGCAAGTCCGAACGCGCCTTGTTGGTTTGCGCGAAAGTGTTCCGACGGCGCGAAGCGCTACCCATGAGTGCCTCGCTGGCGGAACTCGCTGACTTGGCACGAACCGCAGGCGCGAAAGTGGTAGGGTCTTTCACTCAGCAGCTAAGTAAACCCACTCACCACTACCTGGGAAAAGGCAAGCTGGAACAGCTGAAGGAAACAGTCCTCTCTAAGCGGATCGATACTGTCATATGTGATGACGAACTCACCCCTACACAGCAGCGGAACCTCGAACGCGCGCTAGAGGAAAAGGTCAAGGTTATCGACCGGACTGCACTCATCCTGGACGTGTTCGCGGCGCGCGCCCAGACCCGCGAAGGCCGTTTACAGGTTGAACTTGCCCAGCACGAATACCTCATGCCTCGTTTGGCGGGCCAGTGGTCACATCTCGAGCGACTCGGTGGTGGAATCGGCACGCGAGGCCCCGGCGAGTCGCAGATAGAGACCGACCGGCGCTTGGTACGCAACCGTATCCAGCACATCAAGAGGGAGCTTAGCCGTGTTAGCCGTCAACGGGACCTCTATCGCTCCAGAAGGCGCAACGAGGGCATTCCCGTAGTCAGCCTGGTAGGTTATACCAACGCGGGCAAGAGCACGCTCCTAAACAGCCTCACGGCAGCAGGCGTGACAGCCGAGGACAAGCTGTTCAGCACCCTTGACCCCGTAACGAGAAAAGTGAGGCTCGCCTCCGGTAGGGAGGTGTTGTTTACGGACACGGTCGGATTCATCCAGAAGCTTCCTCCGGCCATCGTGGCCGCTTTCCGCGCGACCCTTGAGGAGATAAGGGAAGCGCGAATTATCGTGCATGTAGCCGACGTATCAAGCTCGAATCTAGAGAACCACATTGGAGAGGTCGAGAGCATTCTCAAAGGCCTCGAAATTGTCAACAAACCGACCATACTAGCGCTCAATAAGACGGATCTTCTGCCAATAGGCGACGATCCACGAGACGGAGACGACGTTCCCATTGCCGGCGACCCGCCCTCCGGCGTCGTCCTCATTTCAGCGGCCGAGTGTCGCGGACTCGACAAGCTTCTCGAGGAGGTCGAGCGCCTGCTTAGCGCCGTGGACCCCGTAGAAACCACCCTTGCGGCTCTCTAAAGTGGCTGTTTTTCAACAAGGGGCTTACCCCCAACCCACTCCGTGAGGCGAAAACCGCCTCAAATCGGATCGTTTGGCAAAATCGTCCTTACGGTTTCCTTACCTCACTTGAGCTGCAAGCTTTCTTGCCAGGAGCAATCGGTTGTAGTGGGGGAGAGACGGTGGTCTTCAGACTAGTTGATTAGAGTTCGCACTATTAATGTTATGTCACGTTGCTGGACTGTTCCATAGCCGCAGAAACACAACTTGACATAACATGGGCCGCCTAAGGAATCCGGCCAGGGACCGTTACAAGCATCATTGCCGTACTCTTCAGCGCTTGCAGCAGGTCAATTTCAAATTTTCCGGTATCGTCGCTGTTCGCGTGGACCCTTTCAATTCGGATTGTCTGCAAGAAGTGATCGCTCTCCGGACCAACCACCATGACAACGTGGTCCCTAAAGCGTTCCACGGCCGCTCCGAGCTGGAGCAACATCTTTGAAGTCCGAGAAGAGGCGACTCCGGGCGTCGAGACCACCCGACTAGGCCCAGCCATCACGATGATCGCCCCGGAGCTTTCACCCATCCCGTCCATCCATTCGCTGCTGAGGGGCGATGAGTCAATCGGATCGATCTCAACGACACCGTGCGGAATCCCGAACACGTCCAACGTCCGAACAATTCGATCGGCAATCGCTCCCGCGCCTGAGTGCGCTACGAGGAGCCGACCATTGCCCGTAGGTTGGTGTCTTAGCGGCGGCGGCTCAGCGGGTGTCTCGTCGTCAGGTGCAGGAGGCTCTGACCTAGACATGGCCTGCGCCGGTTTCTCAACCGTGGTCGTATCCAAAGCCTGCGCCTTCTGACCGGAAAGGTCAGCGAGGCTTACGTAGTGCGAGTTTCCCACCTCCGTCACGATCCCGACCAATTCGCCATTGCCAACCACAATGCCCAAGAATTCGGAGGCCAAGTGCTCAGGAATTCCGATATCGTCAACGACTATCCCCGACGCCTCCTCCGGGCCGGGAATGCGTTTGCCGTCCAGAAGCTCGTAGAACGCCTTAAACGTATCCGGATGCATTC
>JAPOPA010000158.1 GCA_026713145.1 Chloroflexota bacterium | reverse complement strand
CGGCTCTCCGATCAGCGGCGCGCGCGCGATCTCAAGAAAGTGAGTGAAGGGATTGTAACTCGCGAGATAGGCCCGGTCGTCCAGACCGTCCGCATACCAGAACACCGGTGTGGCGAAAAACAAAAACCTCATGATTGCCCGTAGTAGATGCGTAAAGTCCCGGAATCTCGTCCCGATGAATCCCAGAAGCGGTACTGTCCACAGCGTTGTGAACACTAGAGTCACCAAGCCCGGAAGGGCGAGGAGCATCTCCAATTTCACGGGAGTTTGTGTAAGTACCATCACCGCAATGAACACCAGTGAGTGGATGCCAAGCTTGACCAGATGCTCAACTACATTGCGAAGCACGTAGGTGTACAGCGGATTGTTGATCGAGACGATCTGTCGCGAATTCACGACAAAGACATTCGCCCCTGTCGTAAGCGTGCTCGACATATACTGCCAGAGCACCACGCCCGATGCCACATATAGCAGGTATTCGCCTTGGTCTTGTCCCAACAGGCGGCCGAACAGTAGACCGAGCCCCGCCACCCAGACTCCGACGATAATTAATTCCCACAGTGGCCCAATGAAGGCCCTGCGATACTGCAGTTCAAAGTCGTACCACCCCAATGTGACCCAAAGGGGTGTCCGCAAGAAAGACTGGACGACATCGTCCACGCCGGAGAGAAACCCGGAGTCGGAAGACCTGAATGTCACTCGAGAGTTCCGCAATTGTCGACACCGGGGTCTACACAGAAGTAGAGATCGCGCATGGGTAGGGGACTTCGCCTCTGACTCACGAGCTTGAGACCATTCACACTACCAAAATGACTCAATACACATCCAATGTGAACCCTGCCCCCTGAGGCGTCTGCTTGAAATCGAACACGGAGTTATCGAGGTTCTCGGCCAATCCCGGGTCGACTGCCAGGACAATCGTCCCGCCGTGCTCGAAAAAGACCTCGCCGCCTTTCTCAGCTTCTATGACGACCCCAAAGTCTCCAGGTCCCGTCCACTCAGGCTTGACCGCCAGCTTCAAATACCGTCCCTCTGGCAGCGCTCTCGCCTCCAAGATGGTCTTCAGTTCATCTCTTGCTGCGTCCGTGACCTGGAACATCTACCCTTGTCCCTGGTTCCCAATTTCATCGCGCACGATCTGCGCGCCTGCCACCATGTTGTCCAGCTTCATTCGGGTAATCCAGCGAGGCAACTGGAAGAACCCGCAGTCCGGATTCACCACCAATTGCTCCGCGGGGCCGTACTGCATGGCAAGCCTGATGCGCTCGGCCACGTCCTCCGGACTCTCAACGTAGAATGACTTCACGTCGATGACGCCGACCCCCAGCTTCTTGTCCCCTGCCCAGTCCTTCCAGTTCTCGATCTCGCTCATCTCACGGTTAGCATATTCGAGCACCAATTCGTCGTAACGGCACTCCTGCACCTGTGGGAACATCCATGCATATGACCGTTTTCCTCGCGGCCGGCTAGTGAGATTCCCGAAACAAATGTGCAGTGCCACCCTCGCATTCACCCCTTCCACTGCCGCGTTGTACAACTCGATCCAGTTCTGAAGCTGACCTGGGATCACCGCGAAGGAAGGTTCGTCGAGCTGGATGTATTCGACACCCTCATCCACCAATGCCTTGAGTTCCCTATTTATCGCCTCCGCAAAGTCCCACGACATCTCCACCCGGTCCCTGTACGCGTCGCCTGGCCGGATATGGATCGTCAGCGTTAGAGGCCCGGGACAAGTGACCTTGATCGGCTTGGCGGTATTGGCCCGCGCGTACCAGTACTCTTCGACGATTCCGAGCCCATCCGGGACCCCGAGCTTCTCCACTGCCTTGTAACGCGGCGGTGAGTCATAGCCGTACAAACCTACCTTCCGCAGCTCCGGCTCCTGCTCGATCCCCTGAATCCGCTTGTAGAAACTCTGAACAAAGTACCAGCGCCGCATCTCCCCGTCGGAGATGATGTCGACGCCCGCCTTCTCTTGGTCGAGCATCGCCATGTTCACTGCGTCGTCGTACAACTCTCGCTCGTCGGTTCGTCCATAGCCGCCCTTCTCGATCTCGTCCAATGCCGTCCACATCCAGCCCGGATAGGCATGGCTCCCTATAACTGTTGTGGGCAAGAGGCTTGGGATGGCTGCGGTCATTTCGTTCTCCATTCGGTCGTATAGTCGGCTTCAAGTATATGGGCAAAGGCGCGTGGAATCCAGAAGGACAAATTCGAGCCGTTCAGTTGTGGACAAAACTCATATCACCTGTCGAGTCGCCGCCCGAAGCCGCTGCTCCAGCACCCGTATCCTTCCACGCAACTCGTCTTTTTCCTCCTCGGACTGTTCAAGTCTGTCGAGGAGCTTGATGACCACCTCGACCCCTGCGAGATTCACTCCAAGGTCGTCGATGAGGCCGCGGATTCGCTGGACACGCTCTACCTCACGTCGCGAGTACATCCGCTGGTTGCCCAATGTGCGACGCGGCTGGACGAGGCCGATGCTCTCATAGTAACGCAGCGTCTGCGTCCGGACTCCGACGATTCGCGCCGCCACGCTGATCACGAAACATGGCTCGTCGTATCCGACCATATCTTCCATGGTCACGGCTTACCCCTTTCCCATGCGAATCGCCCGCAGACGCTCGAACACTTTGCGCTCCTCGTCCCCGATAGGCTCCGGCATGATGGGACGCACCACGACGAACAGGTCTCCCTTCTTGTCCGGCGATCCCAGTTTCGGCATCCCTTTGCCCTTCAGCCGAATCCTCTGGCCATTCCGGCTCCCGGCGGGTATCTTGAGCTGTCCTTTGCCGGTGATCGTACCGATCTCCACCTCTGCTCCCAGCGCCGCATCGTCCAGCGGCACTGGTACGTCCAAGAACAGATCGTTGCCTAGTCGCTGAAAGTATGGATGAGGCTCAACGATCATCCTCAGCCTGAGGTCCTGGTTCGTCGACGGTCTCACCTTAACAACTGACCCGTTATCAACGCCTGGTGGGATGTCGACCTCGATTCGACGATCACGTCCCCCTTGGGTGATCGTCACCGTACGCTTCGACCCCAGGTACGCCTCTTCCAGCGTCACCTCGATATCAAGTTCCAACCGCTGGGGACGAGAAGCCGTCTCGTTCCGTCGCCGCTGGCTCCTGCGAAAGAGATCCTCAAACCCGGCGAATGGGTCGGGATCATAGTCCCCATCACTAGTCCACGTGTGAGTTCTCGCTCTCTCACGCCCACCGTAGTGCGCCTCATACTCGTCAGCGCGCCTCCAGTCGTCCCCGTACTTGTCGTACTTCTTCCGGCTCTCCGCATCCGAGAGAACCTCGTTCGCCTCATTGATCTCCTTGAACTTGGACTCGGCCTCCTTGTCGTCCGGGTTTAGGTCGGGATGATATCTGCGCGCAAGCCGCCTGAACGCTTGGCGAATATCCTTGTCCGTGGCGCCCTTGTCCACGCCCAAGATGTCGTAGTAGCTCTTCGTCTTCCGCGTGGTCATTGTCAATCAAGTCCAGGGTTCATGATTGCAAGCTCCATCGTCGCTCATCCTCACTTGCGATTCTCGACCATCTTCTCACGGTGATAGTACCACATTTGCAAACTACCCTCAACGATAGATGCAGTGTTTACTATAAGTCTATTGACAATATGACAGTAGCATGCTTATACTTACCTGTGAGATGGTTCGAATCAATGAACCGCAATGCAAATCCAACAAGTGAGGTGTGAGAAATGGTACTACAGAGATGGGATCCCGCTGCAGAGCTTCGCAGGATGGATGAAGTAATGAACAGTCTATGGAGGAACTACTCCGGCTCGACGAACAGCGACGGTGCCGTGGAGGGTTGGGCCGTCCCCATCGATGTTCGGCAGGAGGGCGACAATATAACCGTCGACGCCTCCATGCCGGGAGTCGATCCCGCCCGGATTAACGCCACAGTAGAGGACGGCGTTCTGACCATAAAGGGACAGACCGCCGCGGAGACCGAAAAGAAGGACGAGCGCTACTACCTGCGAGAGCGCAGGGTCGGCGCCTTCCATCGTTCCGTGCGCCTGCCCGAGACTGTCGACACCGAACGCGCTGAGTCGACCTACGAGAACGGTGTGCTCAGCGTCACCTTCCCGAAGCAGGAGTCCAAGAAGGCCAAGAGCCTTTCGATCAACGTTAAGAGCTAACCTCCTCGGCGCCTTGGACTCGCGCAAGCCTCCCGCGAGTCCGGGGCACCCCCATTCCCTCGCATTGTCCCGATACTGGGACGGTGATATTCTAGGGCCCCAAGTCTTCTGCGATCACCGACGAGGCTACCTTGCATCTCGCAATCGACGGCTACGGGGCAGACCCCGCCAAACTCAGCGACGAGGCTCTCGTCTACCGTTTTCTTGATGAGTACCCCTCCGTGATCGGCATGACCAAGGTCGCTCCGCCGCAGGTCTACTCCTACACAGGAAAGGTCCCCGCCGACTGGGGTGTCTCCGGCTTCGTCATCATCGCCGAGAGCCACATCAGCGTCCACACCTTCCCTGACAAGGGGTACCTCAACATCGACATCTTCTCCTGCAACGACTTCGACGTGTCAGCCTCCCTCGACGAAGTGAAAGCCGCGTTCGGCGTGAAGGGTGAGGTCAAGACATGGACGATGCACCGGTCATTCGACCACGCGACGCCGCGGGAGGCCTATACGGGCATGGTTCGAGAGCGGGAATTCCTCACCACGTCCCGCGGCAGTGGCGATGCGTAGCTCCGACTGGCCCGATGATGTCCCCCGCACGTGGGAGACCTTTCTCGATACCCCCGCATCGCAGACCCTCGAAGACTCCAACGTAGTCATCGTTCCTGTCCCTTACGATAGCACCACGTCCTTCCGGTCCGGCGCGCGACACGGTCCTCGCGCCGCCATCACCGCCTCCAAGCAGCTTGAAGAGTGGGACATAGAGCTTGAACGGGATGTCTCCACCGTCGGCATCTACACCACGCAGGAAATCGAGCCACACACAGGAGGCCCCGAGGCGATGATCGAGCGCGTCCGCCAAGTCGCCGCCCACTTCATCGAGCAAGGCAAGCTGGTGGCCCTCTTGGGAGGCGAGCACACCATTACCCTCGGCGGCGTAGCTGCTGCGCTCAAAAGACACCCCGACCTGACCGTCCTCTACCTGGATGCTCACGCCGACCTCCGAAACGAATACATGGGCAGTCGATGGAGTCACGCCTGCGTCGCTCGACGGCTGCACGAAAGCGCCCCTGTGGTGCAGGTCGGCGTTCGTAGCATGAGTCAGGATGAGGCGCGGTTCATCAGCGCCAAAGACGTGCCTGTTTTCACATGGCCGCCATCGGGTGACATCGAGAGACTCGCCGCTAACGTGATTGAGCGCCTGGGCACAAAGGTGTACGTCAGCGTAGACCTCGACGTACTCGACCCCTCCATAATGTCCGCCGTCGGCACCCCGGAACCGGGCGGAATGACGTGGTCCGATGCCACGAACCTGCTCAGGCTTGTCTCCAAGAGCAGCAAAGTCATCGGCCTCGATGTTGTCGAGCTAAGCCCGAACGAAGGTCCCGAGGCCTGCGCTTTCACTTCCGCAAAGCTCCTCTACAAACTCATCGGCTACGCGACCATGCGTGACCCTCGACGGCCTTGAGTGGGCTGCAAGAGCCAACGAACTTCGACTGATGTCGGCCTCTCCCCCGGCGGGGAGAGATTCAGTGAGGGGCCAACCCTCAAACCCGCTTTGAGTGCGGTCGAAAAACTGTTGACCGTCTCCCCAATCGTTGAATACAATACCTATAGGGCTAGTTGGGCGCTAGCCCTTTTTGTTGAGAAAATCAGCCGGGCCCCAGTGGCGCAATCGGCAGCGCAGCCGATTTGTAATCGGCAGGTTGGAGGGTTCGAGTCCCCCCTGGGGCTTTTCCCTAAACGAACCGAGACGACGCCTCGCCCAGGCGCTTCTTGGATTTGGAATTGACGCTGTGCTAAACTTATCGTTTGTTGGCTACGTGCAGGGATGGGAGAGTGGTTAAATCCACCAGACTGTAAATCTGGCGCCCTAAGGGCTACGTAGGTTCGAATCCTACTCCCTGCACCAGAACGTTCTGAGAGAAAGGTGCGTGCCCTCATAGCTCAGGAGGCAGAGCGCGTTCTTGGTAAGAACGAGGTCAGCAGTTCGAGTCTGCTTGAGGGCTCCACAATATCGAACGAGAAATCAATAACAACAAAGAGAACTAGAAGAGGAGTGAACGGAGATGGCAAAGGAGCGATTCGTACGAGACAAGCCGCATTTGAACGTAGGGACCATCGGTCACGTCGACCACGGTAAGACTACACTCACCGCGGCCATAACCAAGACCCTGGCAAACACCGGACTTGCCGACTTCAGGGAGTTCGACAGCATCGACAACGCCCCGGAGGAGAAGGAGCGTGGCGTGACAATTGCGATCACGCACGTCGAGTATGCGACCGAGTCACGGCATTACGCCCACGTCGACTGCCCGGGACACGCCGACTACATCAAGAACATGATTACCGGCGCGGCGCAGATGGACGGCGCGATCCTCGTGGTCAGCGCCCCTGACGGCCCCATGCCACAGACCCGCGAGCACATCCTCCTGGCCCGCCAGGTCGAGGTCCCCGCCGTCGTCGTCGCCCTCAACAAGGTCGACATGCTGGACGACGAGGAACTCTTGGAGCTCGTCGAGCTGGAGATGCGCGAGCTTCTGACCGAGTACGGATTCCCCGGCGACGACGTGCCGATCGTTCGTGTCAGCGCCCTCAATGCTCTTGAGTCCGAGGACACGTCCAGGGACTCCGAGTGGGGCAGTGGCATCTGGGAGCTCATGGACGCCGTAGACAGCTACATCCCCGTTCCGGAGCGCCCTAAGGACCAGCCCTTCCTCATGCCCGTCGAAGACGTTTTCAGCATCAAGGGGCGTGGCACCGTGGTCACCGGTCGAGTCGAGCAGGGAATCATCAAGGTCGGCGATACGGTGGACGTTGTTGGAATCAAGGATACTAGCCAGACAGTCGTCACCGGCGTAGAGATGTTCCACAAGATGCTCGACGAAGCCGAGCCCGGCGACGCCGTCGGTCTTCTGCTGCGCGGTGTAGACCGCGACGAGATCGAGCGCGGGCAGGTACTGGCAGCTCCCGGCAGCGTCACCCCGCATGCGGACGCCAGCGCCCAGGTCTATGTCCTCACCAAGGAAGAGGGCGGCCGGCACACCCCGTTCTTCAGCGGGTACAAGCCGCAGTTCTACATCCGCACCACCGACGTGACGGGCGAAATAAAGCTGCCCGATGGCGTGGAAATGGTCATGCCGGGCGACAACATCGAGATGGACATCAAGCTCACGACCCCGGTTGCCATGACCGACCAGTTGCGATTCGCCGTCCGCGAGGGCGGCCGGACCGTCGGCTCCGGCGTATTCACGGCAATCGCCGACTAGTAACAGAACGCTAAACCCACGAAGGGACGCAGCAAGCGTCCCTTCGTTCCGTTTCAACGAGGAAAACATGCCCCGCAGAGGAGATGTCCGAATCCTGATAAACTTGGGTTGCGCCGAGTGTCGAGAACGGACATATCATTCGAGCAAGAACCGGCGCAACGATCCGGACCGGCTGGAACTCAAGAAGTTCTGTCCGCGCTGCCGCACACATACCCTCCACCGCGAAGTGAGGTAATCGATGGTTCGCGATCCCCTAACCGGAGCACGGCCGGGTGCCGGACAAACGCGGCGTGTTTTCAGCCTGCGATTCATCTCCGAAGCCTATCGTGAGCTGCAACGCGTTACTTGGCCGACCCGCGATGAGACGATGAGGCTTACGCTCATGGTCATCGCGGTCGCGGCCGCCGTCGGCGCGTTCCTCTTCGTCGTCGACCTGGTCTTCGCTAGGTTGATGGACACGATACTGGGGGTGAACGCTTGACCACCGAACAAGCGGAAAGACGCTGGTACATAGTCCACACCTATTCCGGGCAGGAAGAACGCGTTCAGAAGAACCTCAACCTCCGGATCGAGTCGATGGACGTTGGAGACAAGATATTCCAGGTCGTCGTCCCCACCGAGGATGAGATCGAGATCAAGGAAGGCAAGCGGACTTCCGTCGCGCGCCGTGTCTTTCCCGGCTACATCCTCATCGAAATGGAAATGGACGATCAAAGCTGGTTCGTCGTGAGGAACACCCCAGGGGTAACGGGCTTCGTTTCCGCCGAGGACGAGCGCGAACAGCGACAGAAGCCGGTCCCGCTGGAGCAGAGCGAAGTCGACGCCATCCTCAACCACATGAAGTCCGCCGAGCCGCGTGTGCGTGTGGGCTTCGAGAAGGGCCAGATGGTGCGGATTGTCGACGGCCCGTTCATGGACTTCATGGGCTCCGTCGACGAGGTCTACGCCGAACGGTCCAAGCTCAAGGTTCTCGTCTCGTTCTTCGGACGAGAGACCCCTGTCGAGTTGGACTTCCTGCAGGTCGAAAAGGGCTAGCAGGCCTGAATATCTAAGTAATTTCTATCGGATTCCGAGTCTAGGAGAGCGAGTTGGCTAAGAAGGTCAGAGCAGTCATCAAGCTGCAAATCGAGGGTGGCAAGGCGACCCCCGCGCCGCCCGTCGGTCCGGCGTTGGGCCAGCACGGCCTCAATATCATGGCGTTCGTCAAAGAGTACAACGCCCGAACTGCACAGCAGATGGGCAACATCGTGCCGGTCGAGGTGACGGGCTTCGTGG
>JAPOPA010000245.1 GCA_026713145.1 Chloroflexota bacterium | reverse complement strand
CGACGCTGATGCTGGCAGCGCGGCAAATGGACCGCCTCGCGGAAAGCGCCGAGGAGATGCGCGGTTACGGAGTCTCCGCCCACGCAATCCAAACGGACGTGACCAGCGAGGAGCAGGTCGTCAGCCTGTTCGAGACTACCATGGCCCAGCACGGCAGGCTCGACATCCTCGTCAACAACTCCGGCGCATTCGACGGCGGCCCTATCGACGAAATTTCGCTGGAAAAGTGGATGAAGGTAATTAGCGTGAACCTCACCGGCGTCTTCCTCTGCACCAGAGAAGCCATGAAGATCATGAAGAAGCAGCGGAGCGGACGCATCATCAATATCGGCAGCATCTCCTCCCGGATGCCTCGAATGAACTCCGCCCCCTACACCACTTCCAAGCACGGGATCATCGGCCTCACCAAGTCGACAGCCCTCGAAGGGAGGGAATACGGCATCTCCGTCGGTGCCCTCCACCCCGGAAACGTCGAAGTCGAATGGAGAGCCGCCAGCACCCGAGCATCCGACCAAGAGCCCATGATGTCGCCCGACGACATAGCCATCGCCGCCCTGGCAATGGCCCTACTCCCCCCGTATGCCAACATGCTCGACACGACCGTCCTCCCGGTCGAACAGCTCTACGTAGGACGGGGGTAGCTCATGAAAAAAATCCTCATCACCGGAATGTCGGGACTCATCGGCGGAATCCTCCGTTCCCACCTTGAATCTCTCGGCGGATATGACCTGACCGCACTCAACCGTCGCCCCGTCGACGGCGTGCGAACCATCCAGGCCGACATCGGCGACCTCGAAGCCATCCGCCCAGCAATCGAGGGACAGGACGTTGTCGTCCACCTCGCCGCCCACGTCGCCAGCGAGCCGATGGAAGACGTCGTGCGCGGTAACCTCGCGGGCACATGGAACGTCTACGAGGCCGCACGGCAGGCCGGGGTGAAACGAGTGATCTTCGCCAGTTCGGGCGACACCATTCGCGGCGTCGACCACGATCCGCCCTACAGCCAGATCATCGCCGGGGACTACGAGGCCGTCTCCCGCTGGGAGTGGCCCAAGGTCACGAAGGAACTCGTCAGACCGGGAACGATCTACGGCGCCTCGAAAGTCTGGGGCGAGGTCCTCGGCAGGGTCTACTCCGCAGACTACGGCCTTTCCGTCCTCTGCGTCCGCATCGGCGCTTGCCCTGCGGAAAACCGACCGAGGAGCACCCGCGAGGTCGCCGCGTGGCTCAGCCACCGAGACGTGGCCGACATCCTCCACCGCTGCATCGAAGCTCCGGACGACCTCCTGTACGACATCTTCTTCGCCGTCTCCAACAACAAGTGGAACTACCGCGACATCGAGCACGCCCGCCGCGTCCTGGGCTACATCCCGCAAGACTCCGCCGAAGACTTCCGGTAGCAGCGTCCCGTCCAAATTGGCGACTGCAGCCAAGTTTCCGAGCTTTGCGGGACTAGCTGGCTCATTGTCCTTGCGCCCCGTTTCGGAGATTCATTGAACGATTGACCGCACGATTTGTCCTCTCTCCGGTCGGAGGCTGTCTCATAAGTAGGTTATCTTGTTGAAAATACAGAGGTTCTAGGGGTAAGTTCGTGGTGTTGCACCTGCTTTAGGAGAAGTGGCATGCCATTTCGGGACTTCAATCGGGAACAGGGGTGGCTTCTGCCGCCTGATCTGGGAGAGTTAGTAGGCCCCAATCATCCCGCGCGATTCGCCGCGACCTTCGTGGACTCTCT
>JAPOPA010000159.1 GCA_026713145.1 Chloroflexota bacterium | reverse complement strand
GGGCCCCTCGTAGCTGACAAGCGGTCCGGCTGCGCGGAGACCGCCCAGGATGGCGTACTTGTTGGCGGAGCCCCAGCCGGCCATAACGAGTCCCAGCACGGTGAGGACGGAGAAGGCCGTGATGTAGAACAGGCCCAAGTCCATGTTTCGCAGGACGATGTCCTGGGTCATGGGGATGGTGACCCACAGGAGCAGCGACGGAACGAAGACGGCCAGGGGAGCGAGCCAGTAGACGCGCCTGTCGGCCCAGGACGGCAGGATGTCCTCCTTGGTCATGAGTTTAAGGGCGTCGGCGATGGGCTGGAGAGTGCCGTGCGGCCCGACGCGCATCGGGCCCATCCGCTGCTGGATACGAGCTAGAGCCTTGCGTTCCAGCCACGTCAGCACGAGCACCATGACGGAGAGGAAACCAAATATGAGTGCCGCACCAACGGCGTAGGTTATGGGTTGAGGTATGCCTTCGAGAAACTCGGTCACCGATCAACCTCGCCGAGCACGATATCGAGGGAGCCGAGGATGACGACTGCGTCGGCGACGTAGGCGTCACGCATCATGGGTTCAAGGGCCTGGAGGTTGGCGAAAGAGGGAGCGCGGACCTTCACGCGGTAGGGGTGCTCGCTGCCGTCGCTAACGAGGAAGACAGCGAAGTCGCCGCGGGGGGACTCGGTGCGCTGGTAGACCTCGCCCTTCGGGGGACGGGTCAGGCGCCGGGTCTTGGCGGCGATGTCTCCCGGTTCGATCTGCTTCATAGCCTGCTCGACGATGCTCATGGACTGGCGCATCTCCTCGATGCGGACGTAGTACCTGTCCCAGCAGTCGCCGTGCTCGCCCACGGGGATACCGAAGTTGAAACGGTCGTAGATTCCATACGGCTCGGAAATGCGCACATCTTCAGGAACGCCGCAGGCGCGGAGAGCCGGGCCGGTGACGCCGAGATCGATTGCCTCCTCGGCGCCGATCGCGCCGACGCCCTTGGTGCGGGCAAGGAACATCTCATTGTCCGACAGCAGTTCGTCGCACTCTTCGATGCCGCGTTTGAGCTGATCGGTCAGCGTGGTCATGCGGTCGGTGAAGTCCGGAGGCAGGTCTTCGTGGACACCGCCGACACGTATGTAGTTGTGCATCATCCGTGCGCCGGTCACGGTCTCGAAGAGCTCTTGAATCCGCTCACGCTCCCGGAACCCGTAGAGGATGGGCGTCATCGCGCCGGCGTCGAGTCCGTAGACGCCGTAGAAGAGCATATGGTTGGCGATGCGGTTGAGCTCGCAGAGGATGGTGCGAATGTACCAAGCTCGGTCCGGTATCTCCAAGTCCATGATCTTCTCGACGGCCATGCAGAAGGCGAGCTCGCTGTTGAGGTTGCCGATGTAGTCGATGCGGTCGAAGAGGGTGACGATCTGGGAGTAGTCCTCGATCTCGCAGAGCTTCTCAGAGCCGCGATGAAGGTAGCCGATGTGCGGCTCGACTTTCTCAATGCGCTCCCCGTCGATCCACAGCACCATGCGAAACACGCCGTGCGTGCTGGGATGCTGCGGCCCCATGTTGACCCTGAAGTCGACGGGGTCGAGGGTGTCTATTGTAGATTTGACAGTCATGGAGGTCAGTACGTATTGCTACCCTACTTGGGGGCTAGAACAACCAGCCCTCCCGTTTCATCAGCCCTTCAACGTTCGTCCACTCAATTCCAAAGTGGTCGCAGACATTAGGGATCTTTGCTGCGTTTTCTCTCATGGATTCTTCAGTGACAGCACAAGCTCCACGAGCACTTGCGGACGCAACGACGAACGGATCAGCCACCGGTCTACCTTTTAGGACGTTTCCCGTTGACACTAGCTGTCGAAAGTGTGTCACCTCGAAGATTTGGCTGACGAACTCAGTCTCCACAGCGCTGGGTTGTAAGAATACTTGCTTATTCTTCTGAACCCACGCATCCAAATGAGCCTTAGTACTCTGGAGTTCCAGTTCGTTTAGGACCTCACGCACCGACACTATTCGTCCATCGGACACAAGACCATTGAACATTTCCCAAAAGGAAGGAAACTGCTCTGGATAGTAGTTCCCCAAGACTCGATAACTACTTGTGTCGAACACGTAGATCAAGATGAACTCAGCTTCCTCATAAACGCCTGCTCAAGTGCGGCAACGTTTCGCGCCTTAACGTTCGTGTAGTCGGCAAGCTGGCTCAAATCGATGCGACCTTGATAGTAGCGACTAAAGACTAGCTCAAGGAACTTCTGGCCGAGGTACGAGACCTGAGTATTGTAGTAGTTCCCTCCTGTTGAACTGCTTGACGAGGCGGCAAACTGCTCCCTCCATTCCCTTGACTTGTCCTCGTAGAACTGTTGCGTAACCAATCCACGATCAGAGTGCTTCCTCAGAATGACTTCTCGACTGACGTGGTATCTGTCGGCCATAGTGTTGAAGTAATCGTCCGAGTAAGGTCCGGAATGAATCTGGGATCTGAAGTCTTTTGACGGAACGAGGAATTCTCCTGCGAAAGCATTCGCCTGCACTTCGATTACTTTTGATTCCCCTACGAGAAGCTGAATAAAGCTGTCATCTTCCTTTGTAACACCGCTCGTGCTAAACAGAATGTGAGCTACTTCGTGCCAAAGGGTGAATATTTGACGGGTGGAGGGGGTACTGTTGTTCAGGAAGATGACGGGGAACTGGTCGTCCATAAGCGAAAAGCCGGAAATCCCCCTTTGCTTGAGGGACCTTTTGAAGACGTATATCCCACTGTCCTCAATGGCGGCGCGCCAGCTATCCAGAGCATCTCCGGTGGATGACCAATTGCGCTGATCTTCTATAGAGATCCCAAGGTAGGTTCTCGTTCTTTCTGCTAGCCTGTCTGAGGGCTCGTTTGGGAATGTCAAAACGTCGTCGAAGATCTTTCGAGGACTCGGATTGACCCCGCTGTTCAATTCTCTAAGAGCAATTTGCATAGTCTCCGCCAGACGAACGACGTACCTAGTGTCCGACGAGAGGCGCTCTCGCTCACTTGCAGGAAGAGTTCTGAACTCACCTATTTTGTTGGGCTCGTCCGGCGGTTCGGGGAAAAAGAATATGGCAACGGGTCGTTTGTAGACTTGGTAGGCGAGTTTTTCCAGTTGAACGTACGTGGGTGCTTTTCCCCCTGTCTCCCAATCGCTAATGGCGGCGGGGGACTTACCAAACTTCCTGGCAACGTCTGAAAGCGAAAGGCCAGAGCGTTCCCTAGCCCAGCGGAGCACTTCAGGATTTATGCCTGTCAACGTATTAGGCATCAGTTGCACTCTGGCATCCTACCACTCCTCGTACTCGTGGTACGGAAAACTCTTCAATCCCGGATGGCCTTCAAAGCCGTCGTAGAGGAGTAGGGGACTGAGGTTCGGGTGATCTTGGAATACGACGCCGTAAAGGTCGTGCGCCTCGCGCTCGAACCAGTCCGCGCCTCTCCAAACGTTTACGACCGTCGGGACTCGTGGATCGTCGGGGGAAACGTTGGTCTTGATGACCATCTTGTGGCGCTTTTGCAGGGAGAAGAGGTGGTAATTGACCTCGATCCGCTCAACGTAGTCCACTGCAGAGATACAGCGGAGGTAGTCGAATTCGAGATCGCGGTGCTCCTTTGCGATGCGACAGGCTTCGGGGACCAGCTCGGCAGCGATAGTAACCGTGACCTCATCGACGGCGGCGCCGATCTCCATGGGAAAGTCTCCGTAGATTGAAGGCAGTGTGCCAGTGAGGGCTTCGCCCAAGCTGTCGAGACGGGCGGGTGCGAGCGCCGCCGCGCCGCCGCGCGCTCGAGCGGGTCGTGGACGGCCCTTATTCTGCTGCGTCACCGGACCGGGCGTCCTGCTTGATCTTTTCCTGGAGCTGCATGAGGCCGTACATGAGGGCCTCCGGACGGGGAGGACAGCCGGGCACGTACACGTCTACGGGTATTAGGTGGTCGACGCCCATTACGACGGAGTACGAGCGGTAGTATGGTCCGCCGTTGGTCGCGCAGCTTCCCATGGCGATTACCCACTTGGGATCGGGCATCTGCTCGTACAGCAGCTTGATCGGCTCGGCCATCTTCTTGACTACGGTGCCGGCAACAATCATGACGTCGGCCTGCCTCGGAGAGGGCCACGTGACAACGCCGAAGCGGTCGAAGTCGTGATGGGACATGTGCGTGCTCATCATCTCGATGGCGCAGCAGGCGAGGCCAAATGACAGGGTCCAGAGCGAGTTCTTACGCGCGAGGGCGAAGAGCTCGTCCGACTTGCCGACGAGCGTGTTTGGCATAACTTCTTGAAGGATGTTGTCGGCGGGATTGTTGCCGCTTCCGGGCTTGTAGCCCTGCCCCAGGGTTATCTCCATTGCAGGACTCCCTTCCTCCAACCGTAGATCACGCCGAAGAAGAGGATCGCGATGAAGATGAGCATCTCGTAGAAGACAGCCGGTATCGTATTGAGGAACACGACCGCCCATGGGAACAGGAACACAGCCTCGACGTCGAATATCAGAAATAGGATGGCAAAGACGTAGTAGCGAATATGGATCTGCGACCACTGATAAGGGGCGGCCGGTATGCCGCATTCGTAAGGGCTGTCCTTGATCTCGGATGGACGCCTGGGCGCAACGACGCGAGAGAAGGCAAACACTCCCAAAACCGCCGCGATGCCGACCGCGCCAACGATGACGACAACTGTCCAATCGAGCGCGAGTCCTTCCAAGGGGTGCTCCTCCAGCGAATTCGTAACCAGTGTACCATCGTGCTGAACGGCGCATCAAACGCTAGGCGCGTTGACATTCACTATCGATGTGGGGACAATTCGTGTAATCCCGCATGGTTGAAAGTGAGACACTCCAATGGAGATGTGTCCAGTATGCAGAACCGAGATTCCTGTCTACGAACGACGCTGCCAGTCATGCGGCTCCGGTGTCGTGCGGGACGCCGACAGATTGCTTGCCAACACTCCCACCGACAAAGAGCTGTCCAGGGCGCGATTGTGCCACCTGCTGGCCCTGCCGGGAATGCTGGTCTTGGGTGTTCTCATAGAAACTGCGGTTGATCGGGTTGGAATACTGGCATTTGTGCCCCTGAACCTGATTGTCCCGTTCGTGTTCTGGCTGTCGACTCTGAATTCGCAGTTCGTTTGGAGTCATGGTCTCGAGGTGTTCAATTTCCAGTTGCTATGGACGTTGGCAATGTATCTCGTATGGTTCTCGTTCGACATGTTGGTCGTCGGACTGGTGAATGACCTGGCGTGGATATTTGTCTACTTGCTGGTATTGTTGGGAGGTATAGGGTTGGTCTTGATTTCATCAAGCGATGCGGCAAGCGCAGGGGATGGGAAATATCCAATCCGAATTCCTATAAGGTAACTGCATCCCCTTTTCTGACAAGAGACAGAACGAAGAGTGCGCTAGGCTCGTAAGTACATCATCGGCGACTGTCCTTTAGTGTTCGTTTCGACCAGTATCACATTCGCGAGGGGTCACAATGGCCCAGTGCCCCAGATGTAAGATCCAGACGGCGTACATCGACCGTCACCTACAGACTTGCGATTCCAGATACTCACCGGGCAAGTCGTCCCCCAGCGTCCTCGTCGGGAAGAACCTGTCTCAAGCGCGCCTGAGCCATCTCCTGGCATTCCCAGGCATGCTGATCTTCCTTGTTGGGTTCACGGAGTTCGGCGTTCTCTCACTTCTTGCGTTCAATATCGTCGCTCCGCTCATCTATCGATGGAATCACCCGGCATCGGAAGTCGTATGGCACCACACGACTGAGGCGCTCAACTTTCAGGTACTGTGGTCGGCAGCAATGTGGGCGGCCATGCTCATCTTCCCGTTCTTCGGATTGACTGTGTGGCCGTTTGTCTGGATCGCCGGAATAGTGCTGGTCTTGTTTATTGGCCTCGAGGCCGTGCATCACGGCAAAGGCCGATACCCCGTGCGAATCCCGCTATTCCACCACCGTTAGCCTGACACACGACAGACGGGTTAGATCACGCCCTCCCTCGGAGTCCCTATGGCGCAGTGCAGCGAATGTCATGCCGAGACAGTGGTCTATGATAACCACTGTCCGAAGTGCGGTGCGGATGTCCGAGGGAGTGAGGTCAGACCAAGCTCGGAGCGTGCAAAGGTGCGATTGTGTCACCTTGTGACGCTACCGGGGATGGTCTTCGCCATTTTGCCCATGTCGTGGTTATTCGCATTGGGGCCGGTCAGCATTGTCGTCCCATGGGTAATTCGGTCACATCCGGCAACGTCCCCAACCTTAAGGAAGCATTTGACGGAAGTGCTTAACTTTCAGCTGCTGTGGTTGGCTGCTGTGTACTTCCTGATGGCGCTGTCGATACTTGTCGGGATTTCACTCTACGCATTCGTCTGGTTTGGCGGAATCATCATGGTCCTGTTCATGACCTACGACGCGGGCAATGGCGGCGACGGCAAGTACCTTGTACGAATTCCCGTGTTCAAGTGATCCGGCCTTGCGCTGGGGAACGGAACGCAGTAGCTGAGTAGACCCAAGTCCCCGCCGGCCCTGGCTGTCAGGCGCTGCTAGACACCGAGCAGTTGCTTCGAGATTTCCCTCGCCTCATCCAGCGTCTCGACTATATGGTCGTCGGGAACTCGTTTCAGAACGTTGAGCGCGTACAGAGTTGTGGCGGGTCGACCCGCCAGACCCATCACGATGCACTCCGTATCCTCGTCCATAGCGACATCGATCAACTGCTCCACCACGAGGGCCGCGCTGTCGTCGACCGAGACCGTGTCTGTAAAGTCGAAGATCACGACCTCGTGCTCCTGAATGTCCAGGCTGATCGTATTGACGAGCTTGTTCGAGGATGCAACGGAGAAACTTCCCCTGAGGGCCACCATACCGACCCGCGCAGAGAACTCGTCCAATTCATCTTCCTCGTCCTCATCATCCTCGGCGTCGAGGTCGAACCCTTCAAATTCGCTCTTCCCGTACAGGAAGTTCCGATCCAGCAGCGGCACGGAGATGACGCTGTCCAACTCGAGGCGTTCCCAGAGGCGCGCGTTGGCCATTCCCGCGGCGATAAGGCCGATAGCCACGGCCGTGACCAGGTCGAGGAAAACCGTGAGCAGGAGCGTAATTGCCATTACGAGGAGGTGTTCCCTCTGTACGCGGTGGACGCGGGTCAAGAAGCGCCAGTCGATAATGTCCCAACCCACCTTCATCAGGATGCCGGCGAGAGCGGCATGAGGAATGGACTCTACGTATCGACCCAGCCCCAAGACCAGTGTCAGCAGGATCAAGGCCCTCAGGACCCCCGATACCTGCGTGCTCCCTCCGGCCCGGATGTTCACCACCGTGCCCATCGTGGCCCCGGCTCCGGGCAGGCCTCCGATGAACCCGGCGACCATGTTGCCGATGCCCTGTCCGATCAGCTCCCGGTTCGGGTTGTGCCGGGTACGCGTCATGGCATCCGCCACAAGAGAGGTGAGCAGACTGTCGATGGAGCCCAGAAGTGCAATGATCAGCGCAGGCTGTATCGCCCTCCCGAGAGCGCCTACCGAGAGTTCCGGCAGCCGAATATCCGGCAGTCCGGTCGGTACATTGCCTATCACCGGTGTGTCGGTGAGCCAGAGGACGCTGAGCAGGGTTCCCGCGAGAAGGGCAGCAAGGGTAGGGGGCAAGTATTGCTTGAGCCTGTTTGGCCAGAGCACTCCGACGGCTAGCGTCACCGCCGCGATGGCGAATGCGCTGAGGTTAATGTTCGGTATCACGTCGGGCCACGCCCTGACGGCACCCAACGGCCCGCCCTCGGCAACCTTCGCACCCAAGAACGGCAGTGTCTGCAGCAGGATGATGATGACGCCGATGCCCGACATGAACCCGGATATCACCGAGTACGGCGTGTAGGCTACGAATCGTCCGATTCTCAAGCCCCCGAGGAGGATCTGTATCAGCCCCGCCATGATGGCGATCG
>JAPOPA010000327.1 GCA_026713145.1 Chloroflexota bacterium | reverse complement strand
CGGGAATCCAGAGTGGCCGGGCAGGCCACACGGGGCGGAGTGGAAGGGTGGGGCGCGTCCTGCCGTGTACTGCGCTACGCGGCTGGCAAGTACGGGCGAGCGTGGTCTGTCGCCTACCCATTTCATTCTCTTACACGGCCTGACAAGGCCCTGGGCCATTCGCGCGAAAGCGGGAGTCCAGACGCGCGCCGCGCCGCTACCCGTCGTTCCTGCGGAGGCAGGAACCTCGCCCCCTTGGCTCCCTGAACCGCCCCCCTGCCCGGCATGGCCGGCATCCGGCCTACGGAGCGCCTATGCAAACGGCCGTGGCCGTCGTTGTCCTCCTCGCCCCTCCTCTTTCCCCTCGCCCTCTGGGAGGGCAACGCGCTTGAGCGCGCGGTGAGGGTCCCCCCGCCCAGGCGTGGACCGCGCCGCCGTGTCGCCCAAGGTGGGCCAAAGTGCGCCAAAACTGGCCACGCCACTCCTGACGGCCGGGGCTCCACCCCGTGACGGCGGTGCGCCGACCCAAACCAGCGTACGCGCCCCTGCCGCGACCGCGAAAGGGCCGCGTGTCGCGGTGGGGGGGAAGGCTCTGGTGAGGGGCAAAAGGTTGCGAGGATACCGTTACGAGAATACCATCCGTCGGATGCAGGTTCGGGCATCACAGTGAAACCACTGTGTTCGTGCCCATTGAGGACGGCACGGCTCTCCATTAACTGCATCAATTCCATTCAATCCTCTGCATCGGAGAAGCCCGCGGTGGCGATTTCCCCACGCACAGTGTTTCAGCACTCCTTTGACCTTGTAGCTCCCAGGGCCGATGTTCTCATGGAGTCACTGAGGGCAACCGGCTACTCTCTTCCAGACGCAGTATCCGACCTGATCGACAACAGTGTTGCCGCCGGGGCTCGCAACATATGGCTGGACTTCCACTGGGCTGGGGCTGACTCTTGGGCGTCCATCCTTGACGATGGCTCTGGAATGTCGGAGTCAGACTTGGTCGGCGCCATGAGGGTGGGTTCAAGGAGCCCACGCGACACGCGCGATCCCTCAGACCTGGGGCGCTACGGTCTGGGTCTCAAGACCGCGTCAATCTCGCAGGCGAGGTCACTGACCGTTGCCACGCACACTGCGAAGGGGAATGGAATAAGGACCCGACGATGGGACTTGGACCACCTCGCCCTCACCGGTGACTGGCAGCTGCTGAATGTTCCTGTTGAAGCCATCGCTGAGCGCAACGTCGAGTCACTGTCTCAGTTGGAGCACGGCACGCTCGTGGTGTGGGAGAAGCTTGACAGGCTGGTGGGAGATGCTGGCGTCGACAACGCGCGAGCACACCGGCAGTTCCTCGACGTACTGAGAGGAGTTGAGGAGCATGTAGCCATGGTGTTCCATCGATTCATGGCCGAGCGGAACGCGGTCTCAATCTGGCTCAATGGTCAGGTGATTAAGCCTTGGGATCCCTTCCTCTGGGAGGAGGGGGCTACCCAGCGCCTGCAATCCGAAACGCTGGGGGATCCCGAAGCCACGGTGGTGGTCACCCCCTTTGTTCTCCCACATCACTCCCGTCTCTCGTCGGAGAAGCATCGTTTGGCGGGAGGGCCAGCTGGATGGAACGCTCAGCAGGGATTCTACGTCTATCGGAACCGGAGGCTGTTCCTTCCTGGTGACTGGCTCGGACTGGGGTTCATCAAGGAGGAGCACTACAAGCTGGCCCGAATCCAACTTGACCTGTCAAATTCTTCCGACCACGAATGGGAGATTGACGTTCGGAAGTCGAGGGCTCGACCACCCCTGCCATTGAAGGAAGATTTGCGGCGAATCGCTCAGGCGGTGCGCAAGAGGGCTGTGACCGTCTACAGGCACCGAGGCAAAACTCTTGCCCGAACAGCAAGGGAAAGCCCCGTCTTCGTATGGCAGCGACACGTGAGAGGAAACAGGGTTTCGTACGTAGTCAACCGAGGCCACCCGCTGATTCGGGATGCGCTGGGGGCGCAGTCTTTGGATTCCAAGAGGTTGCAGCAGATTCTACGTCTGGTCGAGGAGTACATCCCTGTGCAGCAGGTATGGGTCGATATGGCCGAGGGCGATGAATCACAGAGCCAGCCGTTTGAGTCAGCTGCAGACCAAGAGATAGCTGACCTGATTCGTGCGCTCTACAGCTCCTTCATTGCCGTGGGGTTGACTCACCAGGATGCCCTAGACCAATTGGGATCAACCGAGGCAATCGGAAACCGGTTCGAACTGGTGGAACCAACGGTGAATGCTCTGTTGAAGGAGTCCGGGGTTGAGTGATTTGGAGACGGCTCGTGTAATAGCCCTCAATCTGCTCGAGGTGGGGGGGCCTCCTGATGAGGCCGAGGTCAGAAGGGCGGCGGGAATAGCCGTCGATGCTGTACGCGCCGGGGTTTCCGATGCCGACGTCGACCTTGACGCACTTGTCAGAGAGTTGGAGGCGAATCTAAATGTCGTCGTTGGCTCCGCTGCCACCCTCGTGGACAACAGCAGTGACCACATTCCTTGGCTGGCCGGGCGCCGTGCAGAGATTCAATGGAGCTTCACGAGGCGGTATCAGCGATTCCTGAAGGAACGCAAGGGCTGGGCGCTGCAGACGCTCCAGCGATCAGATGACCTGACGGACCGCGTCTTGGAGCTCATCGAAGATCCCACACGAAAGGGCCAGTGGGACCGACGCGGGATGGTTGTTGGGGAAGTTCAGTCTGGGAAGACATCCAACTACATCGAACTGATCTGCAAGGCGACCGATGCCGGATACAACTTCATTGTGGTACTGACCGGTACGACCAACAGCCTGCGCGCTCAGACCCAACTGCGCTTCGACGAGGGATTTCTCGGGTGGGATACTCGGTTGAATCTCGCGCTGGACTCAAAGAATAAGCGGGTCGGCGTTGGCAATCTCCTCGGCGAACCGCTCCTTCGGGCCATTCCATCCACCAATGCCGAGGAGAGAGGCGATTTCAACCTCGGGGTCGCCAATCGATTCAACGTCAGATTGGGCGGTGACCCCGTCATCATGGTGGTCAAGAAGAACGGATCTGTCCTGCGCAACCTCACACGCTGGGCTAGGTCGCTGAACCCCAATGGCCCGGAGGCATCGATTCCCAACATCCCCACACTGGTGATTGACGACGAGGCCGATTTCGCGTCGGTCAATACAAGACCCATCGGAACGGAGGACGATGAAGATCCAACCGTCATCAACGGACGAATCCGCGATCTTCTGAACGCATTTGAGCAGACTGCATACATCGGCTATACGGCCACGCCGTTCGCTAATATCTTCATCTACCCCGACCAAGATACAGACAACTACGGACGAGATCTGTTCCCACGCGATTTCTTAGTCAACCTTCCCGTCCCGAGCAATCACGTTGGGCCAACCAAGGTCTTCGGTTTGCCCGAGGGGGTCGACGATGATGCTGGGTCGGTTCCTGCCCTACCACTCGTTCGAATCGCAAGCGACCATCACGACCAGGTTCCCAACGTCCATAGGAGTAACTGGACGATTGAAGAGCTTCCCGGTTCCCTCATCGAGGCGATAAAGGCATTCATTCTTGCCTGTGCGGCCCGAGCCGCGCGAGGCCAAGAGGACCAACACAACTCCATGTTGATTCATGTGACCAGATTCGTCGATGTCCAGGGGCAGGTCGCAGACTTGGTGAGATTCGAGCTGAGAGATCTGCAGAACCGAATCAGATACGGGGACGGTAGCTTGCCAAACCCCATAATGGACCAACTGCGTGCGATGTGGTTCGAGGACTTCGTGCCGAGTTCTCGAACTGCGCGGGAGTTGTATCCCGAACTGATGATCGGATGCTCGGATGTTTCATGGGAGGCCGTGCGTTCGAAATTGCTGGAATCCTCTCAGAGGATTGAGGTCAAGATAATCAACGGTGCGGCGAAGGATGCACTGGACTATTGGGATCACCCAGATGGGTTGAGCGCGATAGCTATTGGGGGGGACAAGCTGTCCCGTGGGCTCACACTTGAGGGACTATCCGTGAGCTACTACCTCCGCGCCTCACGCATGTATGACACTCTCCTCCAAATGGGGAGGTGGTTCGGCTATCGCCCGGGCTATGTCGACCTCTGTCGGCTGTACACCACCGACGAGCTTCGGGAATTCTACAGCCACATCACCATGGCTACGGATGAACTCAGGCAGGACTTTGACCTGATGGCGGACAGGGGCATGACGCCCAGCGACTTCGGCCTTAGAGTAAGAAGCCATCCGGCAGGACTGGTGATCACGGCTGCCAACAAGATGCGCAATGGAACGCGGATGACCGTCTCCTACTCCGCGGGTATCAGCGAGACCATTTCGTTCGACCGGACGTCCGAAGTAGCTCGGAGAAACCATGAACTCTTCAGTTTGTTCATTGCATCGCTCGGTTCGACAGAACCACTAGGAACCGGCAATCGAATCTGGCGAGGAGTGTCCGGGGAGGATGTGGCCGACCTGCTGGCGGACATCAGCGTCCATCCAGGCTCCCGAAAGGCCCGTGGCGCCTATCTCGCGAGGTATATTCGGTCCCAGAATGCACTTGGCGGACTGGTTGATTGGACGGTTGCCCTTATCTCCAACCAAAACGGCGGGCAGCTTGCATATCTGGGGGACTGTGGGGTCCATCCCCTCCTGCGAGCCCGCCACCCGAAGGACAGCCCTGACCAAGCAGACGTGTACCGCATCCGGCGGCTTGTGAGCCCCACGGATGAGATGATCGACCTAACGGAGGACCAGCGGAGAGTGGCACTGGAACAGACACTGCGCAAGTACAGGGATGGTCAGGAGACGCGGTATCGTGCTGCTCCGACCAGACCAAGCGGTCCTGACATTCGTCATGCCCGCGATGCCAAGAACGGACTGCTTCTGCTGTACCCGCTTCGGGAACAGGACGCAGACGGGCGACCCTTTGTTGGTTTTGGTGCCAGCTTCCCAGCTGCCAACAGTGACACGCCTGTCGAGTATTTTGTGAACACGGTCTATTGGCAGGAGGAGATGGAGGTTTGAATCCGACGGAGGTGTGGAGGTACTTGGAGGAGGACACACGCGTCGCCAGTGTTCCGGGAAGGGTGCAGCGCCGCGTGCTTCCCGACGGGCGACGGAACTTGTTTCTAGGCTTGGAGATTCCCTCTAGGAGTCGCATGCTCATCCTACGCGTCTCGGCGCAGGCCGTTGAGGGACTACCGGATGTTCCCGACTCGCGTGGTTTAATCGTTCGCGTTGAGCCTAGGGAGACGGGGAGCAACGAGGCCGAGGTTGTGCTTGCCTTGGTGGACTCAGAACACCGTGACATCTTCGACCTGCTGATTTGGGATCTTATTGCCGCGGCGGAGCAACCTGAGGATGAAAGTGAGGGATTGCGTCGGTTCCTCGCGCGACTCTCCAACTGGCAGCACCTTCTCCGGAGACTTGGCCCCCGGGGGCTCACCAGAGAGGGCCAGCAGGGGCTGTGGGGTGAGTTGTGGGTGTTGAGGGAGGTAGTCGCGCCGGTGGCAGGCATCTTCAGGGCATTGGATGGATGGCGGGGACCGATGGGGACGGATCAGGACTTCCAGATGGGTTCCACATGCATCGAGGTGAAGACAAGCATGGCTGCCCACCTGGATCGGGTAGCAATCTCCAGCGAACGACAGCTAGAGGTGCCGGAGGACGTGCTGCTACTACTCTTGGCACTTTCCTTGGACGGCAGGGCCAATCATGGTGAGACGCTTCCGGAAATGATTGAATCCGTCCGCGTCACGGCCTCCGGAGCCGGCTGTCTGCATTTGTTGGATCTCCGGCTGGACCTCTTGGGGTACTCGAATGGCGATGCCCATCTGTACGAGGATATGGGATACACCATCCGGTCGCTGCATCCATTCAGGGTTGAGGCCGGTTTTCCGAGAATCGTACCCGACGACCTCCAGACTGGAATCGGCGACGTGCGCTATTCGGTCTCCACGGCTTCGTGTAGCGCCTTCCGTATGGATTTGCAGCAGCCGGGTAAACTCCTTAAGGGATTGGTATGACACTTCAGCACTCGATTGAAGAGTTTGCGGAAAACGTCCGGCAGGACGTCTTGGCCTTGGCTGAATCCGATGAACAGGACGTGATGCTCTCAGACCTGTTCGCCCAGACGGCATTCGAAATGCTTTCGGAGGCAGGCCACTCTGATGACCCACTGGCCTGTTACCACAGGGCTCGGGGAATGGAGGTCAGCGGGTACGGCGTGGATGAGGACGAGTCACGGTTGGACTTGTTTCTCTGCATACACACGAACTCGAGTCCACCCGAGACTGTCACCCGGCAACAGGTTGATGTCGCATTCAGGAGGCTTCGGTCGTTTCTGGAATGGTGCCTGAGCGGCAGATACGTCGAACTGGAGGAGTCCTCACCGGTATTTGATATGGCCGACCACATTCACGCGTTCAGGGCGAGCCTGACCAAGGTTCGGCTGTGCGTCATCACGGATGGCAGGACAACCGTTGAGAGAATGCCGGAGGATGAATTACTCGGCGACATCGCCATCACGAGTTCCCTCTGGGATATTGTCAATCTCCATCGACTGAGCACCTCGGGCCGCGAGCGGGAGGCCCTTTCCGTCGATCTGGTGGAGCGTTTCGGCGAAGCGCTGCCTTGTCTCGAAGCCGGCAGCACCCAGGAGGGCTATCGAGCTTTCCTCATGCTCATTCCAGGCGAAGTGTTACGGAGCATCTATTCCGATTACGGTGCAAGGTTGCTTGAGACTAACGTTAGGTCATTTCTCCAAGCTCGTGGCAAGGTGAATCGTGGGATTAGGGACACTATCTCGCACGAACCAGAGCGCTTCCTGGCCTACAACAACGGCATAACGCTGACCGCAGAGAGAGTGGAATTGAGTCAGACAGGAAAAGGTACATCGATTACAAAATTGGATGGTTTGCAGATCGTGAATGGCGGACAGACCACGGCCTCACTGCTGGCCACCAACCGAGGGCGTGCAGACCTCTCACAGGTGCACGTTGCAGCGAAACTCATAGAGATTGAGTTGGGCGACGTCCACGATGAATTAGTCAGGAACGTCTCACGCTACGCCAACTCGCAGAACCGAGTGTCCGACGTGGATTTCTCAGCCAACGACCCATTCCACATTCGAATCGAAGAATTCTCTCGGACCACGTGGGCTCCACCGGTGGGAGGGCTCCAAAGGCAGACGAAGTGGTTCTACGAGCGGGCTCGAGGTCAGTACCAGGATGCAAAGGCATCACAGACCACCCAATCCAGACGGCGAGCGTTTGCTTTGGAACATCCCACTAAGCAGCGCTTTACGAAGACTGACCTCGCCAAGTTCGAGAATACTTGGGATCAGTTGCCTCACATGGTAAGCAGGGGGGCACAGAAGAACTTCACGGACTACATGATCAGGCTGGGAGAAAGGGGCCAAACGGTCGTTGACCGGATTCACTTCGAGCGGCTGGTGGCTAAGGCCATTCTCTTTCTCGCCACGGAGAGAATCGTTCAGCGCCAGAACTTCGGGGGATACCGAGCCAACATAGTCGCCTATACGCTCGCGTTGCTCTCCAATGCCACGAGCCAGCGTCTCAATCTTGATCGCATATGGAAGGAACAGGCCCTTACCGAAAACCTGCAGGAGGTAATCGCCAACCTCTCTCACGAAGTCCACCGAGTCATAACCAATCCTCCAACGGCTCGAAACATCACCGAATGGTGCAAATCCGAGAGATGTTGGGAAGTTGTCCGGGACTCGGCCTCACGTGCGCCGGTGGAACGCCTCACTGATGAACTCTTGGATGCAACGGGCACCCGAAGGGAACAGAGGCGTTCCATTGAAGCCATCCCCACGGACGACGTGGAGAACTTCAAGAGGGTCATTGGCGTGAATCCAGAGGGCTGGGAGATGCTTGCAACATGGGGAGCGGAAACTAGGGCCATCGATGTCAGCCAGCGACAGCTTGCCCTTCGTGTGGGCAAGGCTCTGCATAGGGGAAACAGCATAAGCCCTGGGGAGGCTGCACGCGCCGTCGAGATTCTTGAACGTGCGGCCGCAGTGGGGTTTGCCGTTGAGGCCGAGGGAGTAGAGCAGCCGGCACTTGTCCAAGGGACAGAAGACAAGCAAGATATGGGGGAAGATGGTTGATTTGGTAGCCAAGCAGACGACTCACCGCATACCAGTGGTAGATGTCTTCGCTGGATGCGGTGGCCTTGGCGAAGGCTTCAGTTCAGGCCCGTTCGAATTGCGCCTCTCAATAGAAAAAGACTGGGCGCCCCACGCGACCCTGTGGCTACGCAGCTTCTTCCATCAGTTCGGCAAGGGACAAGTGCCAAGCCATTACTACGACTATGTGTCTGGTCGAATCCCCCTTGAGGAGTTACGTGCACATCATCCCGAAGAGGCGATGAAGGCCTCCCGGCATTGTTTGCAAGCAGAACTCGGGGGCGAAAAGCAGGATAAATCGCGCATTAAAGCCTCCATAAAGAGAGCCATAGGTCGTAGTAGAGAATGGGTGCTGATAGGTGGTCCTCCTTGCCAGGCATACTCGACAATCGGTCGAGTCAAGAACCAATCACTCAATCACTACGACCCCGATACCGATATTCGCTTCGAATTGTATCGAGAGTATCTAAAAATCATAGGTGACCATTGGCCCAGTGTATTCGTCTTTGAGAATGTGAAGGGTCTGCTTAGTTCGTCACACCGTGACCAGTCAATTTTCAACCGGATGCGGACAGATCTACACGACCCCGCTCAAGCGCTGGCTCCAGACGGTATTATCCTGCCCGCCTCTCATAAGTATAATCTGTATGCTGTCTCTTCGGAGAGACTATCTCCTGAAGAGGAGTCTGGCTCACTTAATCCGAATGACTTCGTTGTCAAGGCAGAACACTACGGCATTCCGCAGGCGCGCCATCGAATCATTATTGTGGGTGTCCGTAACGACATCCAGAAACGCCCGGAGCCACTACAGCGACTCAGTGAATTCGTCAGTGCCGTGGAGGTCTTGAATGGCCTCCCCGCCCTGCGCAGCGGAATCTCATCTCAGGATAGCCCTGAGGCGTGGGTCAATGCCGTCAAGGGCATCCTCGACCATTCTTGGTGGCAACAGATACCAGAGCCTCTCCAACAAAGAATGATTGAAGTGCTGGAGAATCTCGAGGTGCCCCCTGACGATCGGGGCTCGTTGCGATTTCTCGACGCTCCTTCTCAATGCAACTACAGACCTGAGTGGTACGAAGACGAACGTCTATCGGGAACCCTGAACCATGAAGCCAGGACTCATCGCATGGACGATCTTTGGCGTTATCTCTTCGCAGCATGTTTCACGGAGCATTCGGAACGCCCCTTCCGCGTGGGTGATTTCCCTGTAGGGCTGATGCCGAACCACCGGAAGCTCTACAGCGCCCTTGAAAACACTCACTTCGCCGACCGTTTCAGCGTCGTGCCACGAAACGCTCCATCCCGTACTGTAGTGAGCCATATCCAGAAGGACGGCCACTACTATATCCACTACGATCCTACACAATGTAGAAGCCTCACCGTGAGGGAAGCAGCGCGTCTACAGACGTTCCCTGACAACTACTTCTTTGAAGGGAACCGCACTGAGCAGTACGCACAGGTAGGGAACGCTGTGCCCCCTCTGTTGTCACTCCGGATTGCCGAGAGCGTGGCTGGACTCTTCGAGTAGTGGGTATAGGCGTAATGGACAGTCTCTCTGCAGAACATCGAAGTTGGAACATGTCGCGTATCAGAGGCTCCAATACCACGCCCGAACGAGTGGTACGTTCGTTACTCCACCGCATGGGTTACAGGTACCGCCTACAACAGAAGCACCTACCCGCCCGTCCAGACATCGTAATGGCCGGCAGACGCACAGTCATTCTGGTGCACGGCTGCTACTGGCACCGCCACCCCGGTTGTCGGTTCGCGTATAGCCCCAAGACCAACCGCGAATTCTGGGAAGCCAAGTTTGAGGAGAACGTAGCCCGGGACACGCGCCAGCGCGGTCAGCTACAAGAACTGGGTTGGACTGTCATCACGGTGTGGGAATGTGAGACCAAAAACCCCGTGACTCTTGCCGAGCGGCTCCGAACGTCGGTTCCTTCGCACATACGCCACTAGCCCCCACGTTGCGACACGCGCCCCTATCGCGATCGCGACCCCACCCCGTACGCTGGTTGTATGACCGTCGCCCTTGCACGACCCATAGACAGCGTTTATAGCTCGGGGCCCAGCCATAGATGTGGTTTGTGGGAGGGCGTTGCACGCACACCATCGGCCCGGATCTTGGTACCTTGCCCCCGGAAGCAGGCCACGGCCTTGTCGATCAACATCTTTAAGATGACGAAATTGCCCATGTGCACTCGTAGAGCGCAGATCAAGAACAATATCAAGAACGGACGCGCCGCGCTTGGCTCCCTCGCCCGCTCGGCGGGAGAGGGTCGGGGTGAGGGCCCCCTAGAGCACCGCCATCATGTGGTGCTGGACGCGGTTGCCGCGCTGGACGCCCATCTTCATCACCTGCCGCGCCGGGCGGTCGGCCGGGTCCGGGAACATCTCGGCCCACGCCGCGTCGATCGCGGGCAGGTCGGCGTAGTCCTGGATGAGCAGCGTGATGAACCCCACGTTGTCCAGCGTCCCGCCGCCCGCCTCCACCAGCGACCGGATGTTGCGGATGCCGTGGTGCGCCTGCCCCGCGACTCCCGCCACCGGCTCCAGCTTGTCCGGCCCCTCCGTGTCCACGCCGGAGACGCCCGATGAGCAGAAGAGGTCGCCGATGCGCGCGCCCATCGGGATCGGGTCGTGGTGCCCGTGCCCCTCGATCTCGTGGTTCGTCCGCTCCCCGCCGATCCGGCCGATCACCTGTATCTGGATCTGCCCGCCCATGGCGTAGCGGTACGTCTTCCGCGCCGCCTGGTACTGGCCGATGGGCCACGCCTCCAGGTACACGTCCACCATGTACGGCTGGTACGCGAAGTCGTTCAGATACACCCACTGCAGCACCACGTCGTCCACGGTGCCGCCCGCGTGCTCCATGAACACGCGCATGTTGTCGAAGCACTGGTCCGTCTGCGCGTCCTCGCCGACCACGGGAAGCGACGTCGACAGGTCCCACGGCACGATGACGGACGAGAAGACGTAGTCGCCCATGCGCACGCCGTTGGGGAGCGGGTCGCGGTGCGTGAGGCCGGGCACCTCGATGCGCTGCCGCTTCTGCCCCGCAACGCCTATCGCCTGCAGCTCGACGCCCTCGCCGGGCGGCAGCGGGTAGGACGTCGTCTTGCGCGCGGGCCGGTTGTCCGGGTCCGGGAACAGCTCCAGCCAGCCGGTGTTGATGTGCGGCCGGAAGTCCTGGCTGTCGATGAAGTTCG
>JAPOPA010000126.1 GCA_026713145.1 Chloroflexota bacterium | reverse complement strand
TATGAAGACCACTCTGAACATAGACGACACGGTTATGCAGCGTCTGCGCGAAGAGGCCGCTCGTCGAGGGACAACCATGTCCGCGCTCGTGGAAGCAGGTCTCAGGCGGATTCTCGACGATGAGAAGTCGGTACAACTGCACCCTGACGCGCTTGCTCCCCTACCGACATGGCGCAGCGGCTGACTTCTGGTGGATATCGCCAACCGTGAGGAACTCTACCGGGTGATGGAAGAAGGAGCCTCACTAAGTCCTCAGAATTAAAGTCCCATCCCAGTAGAGTGGCAAAGTCCCTTTCGCCTCCCCCACCCCTTGCTACGAAGTCCTTTCTACGTAACCCCCTCCTCTCCGTCTGATACACTGCCCCTGAATTTCTCGCTTGGAGATCCACGATGTCCGAACGCACCTACCGCGTCGGCGTAATCGGATGTGGCCGCAAGGGGACGCAGCACGCGAGGGCGTGGAATCTCACGCCGGGTGCGGAGGTCGTCGCAGCGGCGGAGACAGACCCGGAGAATGCTGAACTCTTCCGCAAGCGGTTCGGCGTCCCCGTCTACGAAGATTACCGGGAGATGCTCCGCAACGAGATCATCGACATTGCGGCTCCGATCCTGCCTGTGAGCGCCAACCATGAGGTCGTCATGGGGTGTGCCGAGTATGGAGTGAAGGGCATCCTGTGCGAGAAGCCGATCACCGACAGCCTCGCGCACGCCGACGAAATGGTGGCGGCCTGTCGCGCGAAGGGCATCGCCTTCGGGTGCGGCGACCTCGACCGAAACCTCCCCGACTACAGCAGAGCGAAGGCCATCATCGACTCCGGCGAGATTGGCGAGGTCGTCGCCATCGATCTGCACGCCGGTTCGAGCCACGAGTGGGACATCCAAGGGTTGAGCCTCACGCGCCTATTTGCGGGCGACGCCGAGGCCGCTTGGGTGATCGGATGGGTGACAGGCGACCCATCCAGCGACCATGACCAGGGGCAGGCGGGCTACATCCGCTTCGCCAATGGGGTAGAGGCGTTCCGTCACACGAACACGAACGCCAAGAACGGCATCGAGGTGCTCTGCACGAAAGGCTCCTTCTACACCGACTTCATGTACCTCAAGATGTGGAAGCTCCAAGACCCCGACGCCAGGCCCCATTGGCACAACGGTTTGGTCGAGATGGAGGGCATTTTCAAGGAGGAGTCGCAGCACGAACGCAGCGGAACGCACGACGAGGACGGCTGGCGATGGGCCGGCAACCGCAACCTCGCCAGTGTGCAGTCGATTATCGAGGCCATCGAAAACGGCATCGACCCCATCGGCAGCGGCGAGAACTCCCTCAAGTGCCTCGAGATAGCCATTGCTCTGCGTGAGTCCCACCGGCGGGGTAGGACGCCAGTCCGGCTGCCTCTCGAAGACCGAAGCCTGAAGATCATCCCGCCAATGTCGCGGTGGCTCAACAAGAAGGAAACGATGTCGACCGAGGACTACCTCGCCTCAATCGGCCAATGGAAGCTTGAGTAGCGCTAAGCTGTCACAGCTTGGCGGCGACCTTCTTCCATGAGTCGCGCAGGGTGACCGTGCGATTGAAGACGAGTGCGCGGGGTCGTGAGTCCGGGTCGACGGCGAAGTAGCCCGTCCGCTCGAACTGGAATTTCTCGCCCGGAACGGCGTCCGTCAGGCTGGGCTCGACTTTGGCGTCGACATTGACTACCAGGGAGTCCGGGTTGAGGGTGGTCATGAAGTCGTCATCATCGTCGGGACGCTCCGAGGTGAAGAGGTGATCGTAGAGTCGCACCTCGGCGTCTACCGCGTGATCCGCCGAGACCCAGTGGATGGTGCCGCGGACCTTTCGTCCGTCGGGGGCCTGTCCGCCGCGCGTCTCAGGGTCGTAGGTGCAGCGCAGTTCAACAACTTCGCCGGAGTCATCCTTGATGACATCCGTGCAGGTGATGAAGTAGCCGTAGCGCAGCCGCACTTCGCGGCCGGGAGCCAGACGGAAGAACTTCCGCGGCGGGTCTTCCATGAAGTCGTCGCGCTCTATGTACAGCTCTCGCGAGAACGGCAGCTTTCGCGGTCCCGCCTCCGGGTCTTCGGGATTGTTGATCGCGTCAAGCTCTTCGGCCTGCCCTTCGGGGTAGTTCTCGATCACCACTTTGAGGGGACTCAGCACGGCGAGAGCACGAGGCGTGCGCCTGTTGAGATCGTCGCGTATGGCGTGTTCGAGCATGGCTATGTCGATGACGTTCTGGCGCTTGGCGATGCCGACCTGATCGCAGAAGTTGCGTATCGACTCCGGCGTGTATCCGCGCCTGCGGAGACCGGCTAACGGCGGTCATTGAGGGGGATCCCCGCCGCGCGCCCCGC
>JAPOPA010000208.1 GCA_026713145.1 Chloroflexota bacterium | reverse complement strand
GAGAGGACCATGTGACCGAGTTCGTGCGCGATCGTGAATCGCTGCCGCTCGACCCAGTGGGTGCTGTTCACGACGATGACCGGTAGCGCACTCCCGCGCGATCGGCGTACACGCGCCGTCAAGCCGTCGATGCTGTCCGCGAGGGCGACGGACAGCACCTTCACTCCGCGCCCTTCCAGCACCTCCACCAGGTCGGGGATCGGTTCGATGCCGAGGCCCCAATGGTCGCGCAAGGCACGAGCCCCTCGGTCTGCCTCCCCGAGGTCGTTCACCACGGGATAGGGCGCATCGCGGGGCTTGTCCCACTCGACGCTGGGCAGGCCAAGCAGCTCCTCGACCTGGAGATACCCTTCCAGCATGCGCAGCACCTGCGCCTCGACCTGAGCTTCGTCGCGTTTGCTCGCGGACGCTTTCTTCCTGAAGTCGACGGCCTCGAGCACCATCTCCTCGTCGCCGACCAGGTAGTCGACCGAGACACTTAGCGCATCGGCCAGCGCGATCAGAACGCCAGAGCCCGGCATCGATTCATTGCGCTCGTATTTGCCGATTGCCTGTGCCGTGACGAGGTTTCCGATCGCGTCCTCCAATCCTCTGAGTGACAACCCGGCAGCGGTACGAGCGAGCTTCAGTCGTCGTCCGATCATCGGTCAATCCTCCAGAATTGGACAGTCTCCGTGTTTGACGCTGAGTTTACAGAAATATATTCTGTACTGAATATCGTAAACCAGTGTTCTTCCGAAGGTGAAGGCGGCTTTGCCGGATCCGGCCGCCACCTCCAGGGAGGAGCATACGTCAGAGGAATATCCGATGGACAAGTTCATCCCGCGACCCGGAACGCCTTTCGATGGCCCGCTCGACGCCCTCCTGGCGGACATCTCCATACGCATCCAGCTCAATCAGACAGACTATTCGAAGGCGGTCGACCGCTACGACGCGGTCAGCAGTTGGATCGAACGCGAGGGCAGCCCGCTGAAGAACACCCGAAGCGGCCGTGCTGACGACCCGTGCTCAGTTGGAACGCATGTGGATTGCATGGCCCGGGTTTCGGGCCGTCCATGCGTCGGACCGTTGGATCGGCTGGACGGGGCGACTTCGGCCTCTTTGCCAAACCTATCGAATTCGGATCATTCTCAGCCTGGACCGGGATGTCTTGCGATCTGCCATTCTGCCCTGCAATCCGCGTGTCACCGTGGAAGCCCCACTGCTGCGCGGAAGACCGGAATCTCCTCGCGATCCGATCCCGCACCACTACCCGAACCGGATCTGTTCTGAGCAGCCCGTCCTCTGCCTCTATGACCCGTTGAAGTTCGAGTGGCTTCCGGTTGACGCCATATCGGAAACCATCGTCCCATGGACCATCGACTGGCTGGCCTGCTACGAGGTGTGGCTCGCTACCGGAAACTGGACGGGTGGTGGAAGGCATCCTGAGCTGAGTCTGCGTCACCATGTCAGGCGGAGGTAACGGAATACCGCCGAGACGCTCGTCCGGTGCGCTCAAACACCGCCGAGTGTCGCTTCCCTGGCCGGGGGGCCGCGTGTTCCGCATCCTTGCCATTGACGGAGGCGGAATACGGGGAGTATTCCCGGCGGCATTCCTGGCGGCGTTGGAGAACTATCACCTCAACGGTCGTTCCGTCGCACGGTACTTCGATCTCATCGCCGGAACGTCCACAGGCGGTATCGTTGCCCTGGGACTGGGCGCAAGGCTCCGAGCCGACGAAATTCGCGACCTCTACGTCAATCGCGGTTGCGAGGTCTTTCCGCCCGTCGGGGGCGGGGTGCTCGGCCGGATCGAGCGGCGATGGCGCGATTCGCGAAAACTCTTCACGTATCGATACGACAGCGCTGCGCTCGAACGGATTCTCCG
>JAPOPA010000247.1 GCA_026713145.1 Chloroflexota bacterium | reverse complement strand
GGTCATTCTCGGTCAGAACGGTGTTCTGGCGGGCGCTTCCGCAGGGTCGGTCGTGATTGATATGAGTTCCATAGCGCCGGCGAGTTCTCAGAAGATCGCCGCAGCCTGCGAGGCGCAGGGAGTGGCATTTATGGACGCCCCAGTGTCGGGCGGCGAGCCTGGAGCCATCGCAGGCACACTGGCGATAATGGTCGGCGGCAAGAAGGAAGTGTTCGACGCTAACATCGCATTACTGGAGGCCGTGGGGTCCAGCATCGTATTGTGCGGTGGCTATGGCGCGGGAAATACAACGAAGCTGGCCAACCAGATCATCGTTGCGGCAAATATCGAGGCCGTCGGCGAGGCGCTGACTCTTGCCAGGAAGGCCGGACTCGACCCCAACGTAGTATTCGACGCCATCAAGGGCGGGCTTGCGGGCTCGACAGTCTTGAATGCCAAGGCGCCTATGATGATCGAGGGCAACTTCACTCCCGGATTCAGGATCGTTCTTCACCACAAGGACCTGAATAACGCCCTACTGACGGCGAAGGACCTGGGTGTGGGACTGCCGGTGACTTCTCTTGTGCAGCAGATGATCGTCTCTCTGATGAATGAGGGCAAGGGCAATGCGGACCACTCGGCAATCGCCAATTTCATAGAGGACATGGCCGGGGTTACGATTAGCGGCGACTAGCCCGCCGCTTGCCCGAGATGGGAGTCATCAGGAGCGCAGGCATGAAGTACGATTACATTGTCATTGGAGCCGGATCTGCGGGGGCTATTATGGCCACGCGGCTTACGGAAGACCCGTCCAAGTCCGTCTTACTGCTGGAGGCGGGGCCGGACTACGCGGAAATGGAGCAACTTCCCGACGAGGTCCGCTACGGCTACGCAACCGCGACGGACATTATGACGAGCGACCACAATTGGCAGTTCACCGGCCGCGCCACAGATTCCGCAGAGCCGATGCTGGTGCCGCGCGGCAAGGTGACGGGTGGGTCCTCAGCCATCAACGGGCAGATTTTCCTGCGCGGCGTTCCAGAGGACTATGACAGCTGGGCGACGTGGGGCAACGAGGAGTGGGGATTCCAGGACTGCCTGCCCTATTTCCGCAAGCTGGAGACTGACACGACGTATTCGGACGACTTCCATGGCACCGACGGGCCGATCATCTGTCACAGGTTCCAGCCTGAGACCTGGCAGGACGTCTCCAAGGCGTTCTACCAGTCCTGTCTGGACTACGGGTTCGAGGACTGTCCAGACCATAACGACCCCGACTCGACGGGCGTCGGGCCACTTCCGTTGAACAACCCCAACGGAATCAGATGGAGCACCAACCTCGGCTATCTGAGCCTGTCCCGCCACCGTCTCAATCTGACTATCCGCTCCAACTGCACGGTCCACAGAATCGAGTTCGAGGGCGACCGAGCGACGGGAGTGGTAGTAGAGAGCGGCGGCGACGTATTCACGGTGCAGAGTGAGGAGATCATTCTGAGCGCAGGGGCCGTCGGTTCGCCGCAGATACTAATGCTGTCGGGTGTCGGGCCGGCGGATCACCTGAGTGATGTCGGCATACCCGTTGTAAAGGATGTTCCCGGTGTCGGACAGAATCTGCGCGACCATCCTCTGATCTATGTAACATGGAGGGCCAAGTCGGAGCACGAATTCGACCTGTGCGGGCCTCGAATGCAGTTCGGACTTCGGTACACCGCGACGGGATCAGACCTGCGCAACGACATGATTGTCTATATGAACTCATTCGCTACCGAGCGCGTCAATCGCGGCGGTGACAGGATGAATCCGGTCGGCATCCGAATGATCGTCGCTCTCGACCTGGCGATGGGTTCAGGTGAGTTGAAATTGAACTCGGCGGATCCCTCGGACCAGCCGATTCTCGACTACAACTACTTCACCGAAGAGTTCGACAGGGAGCGAATGCGGGAGGCGGTGAGAATCTGTTCCAAGTTGGGCGAACACGAGTCGTGGAGCGAAATCCTCGAAGAGCGCGTAGAGCCGCCCGAAGAGGTGATGGACTCGGACGACGACCTGGATGAGTGGATGGCGCGAGAGGTTACGACCGGCCACCACATATCGTGTACCAACAAGATGGGGCCAGCGAGCGACCCGATGGCGGTCGTCGACCAGTACGGCCGGGTTCATGGACTCGAAAGGATACGCGTTGTCGACGCCTCGATAATGCCGGACTGCGTGAGGGCGAACATCAACGTTACCACGATGATGATCGGGGAGAAGATGGCGGACTTCATCAAAGAAGGTCGCTAGGTCTTTATCGGCGCATTACGGGTTACCGTTTCACGAGGCACAGGGAGCGTGAAGTTTGAAGTATGACTATATCGTCGTCGGGGCTGGCTCGGCCGGAGCGGCGCTGGCGACACGGCTGTCTGAAGACCCAAGCATTTCCGTGCTTCTGATAGAGGCGGGGCCCGACTATCCAGACTTCGACGCTATACCTGAAGACCTGAAGTACGGTTGGGGCACCGGGGCCGACTTTGTCGTGGAGGATGAGCACAACTGGGCCTTCACAGGCCAGGCCACTCCATCCAGGACTGATATGGAGGTGCCGCGCGGCAAGGTCACAGGTGGAACAAGCGCGATCAACGGTCAGGTGTTTCTGAGGCCACTGGTCCATGATTTCGATTACTGGAAATCTCTCGGCAATGACGAATGGACCTACGATGATTCCCTTCCCTACCTTCGCAAGATGGAAACGGATACGGACTTTTCGGACGACTACCACGGAACGGATGGGCCGATAATCGTTCGCAGGCATACGCTCGACTCACTTCAACCGGAACAGGGCGCATTCTACGAGGCCTGTCTCAATCTGGGATTCCCGGCGATACGGGACCACAACCATCCGGCTGCGACAGGCGTCGGACCATACCCTCTAAACAATCCGGGCGGTGTGCGCTGGAGCACGGCCATCGGCTACCTGGGAGAATCCCGGCATCGGCTGAACCTGACAATCCGCCCGAACTGTTTCACGCGCCGAGTTCTGTTCGAGGGAAAGACAGCGGTCGGAGTGGAGGTCGAAAGCGGTGGCGAAGTCTTCGAGGTGTACGGCGACCACATCGTGCTAAGCGCCGGGCCAATTGCATCCCCCCAGATTCTCATGTTGTCGGGGATAGGGCCTTCCGAGCACCTGGAGGAGTTTGGCATTTCGACGATTCACGACTCACCGGGTGTCGGACAGGGGCTGAGAGATCACCCTTGCGTTACGATGCTGTGGAAGGCACAAGAGCACGTTCCCGCGCCGCCGCATGAGGTCGGGCCGCAGAAGGTCGCGCTTCGCTACACGGCGCCAGGGTCGCATTTACCCGACGACATGATCACGGTGATGCGCTTCGGCAAGTGGGACCACGTACTCGTAATGAGCGTCGGCCTGTATCTCGCATTCAGCAAGGGCAGCCTGACACTGCAGTCGTCGGACCCGCATGTCCAGCCACTGCTAGACTACAACTATCTTACCGAAGAGTTCGATAGGCAGCGTTTGAGGGACGGTGTGAGACAGTCCCTGGAAATTATCGAAAACGAGGCGTTTGCGGACATTGCAGGAGATCTCATCGCGCCAGACCCAGAATCGCTGAAGTCGGAGGAAGCACTGGATGAGTGGATGCTCGGCAACGTAAGCACGATGCACCACATATCCTGTACCGCCAAGATGGGGCCGGACGAAGACCCAATGGCGGTGGTCGACCAGCACGGGCGTGTGAAAGGCGTAAGAAATCTGAGGGTCGTTGACGGTTCCATATTGCCCGACTGCCCGCGCTCCAACACCAATGTCCCCATCATGATGCTGGCCGAACGAATCGCGGCGTGGATTCTCGCTGGAGAGTGAGACCACGTCGGCGGTTCAGTTCTAACTCCGACGAACGTCGCCGTCCCTCCCAATCCGACAATTCATTGGCGCTCGTATGCTAAGGCGTACGGGAAAGGTGAAGTGCTAATGACGATAAGCGCGCGTAAATTTGTTGGGTCTGCCGCAGTTGGGTTGGTGTTCGCTGCGCTTTCCTGTATTGGCGGCTCGACGGTTCCTCCCACACCTGTGCCTACTGCCGTGGAAGTGACGGCTAAGGCGGATATGAACGAAGGGGGGACGTCCGTTGAGGCTACCGCGACCACTCTGCCGACCGTGACGGCCGTTCCTGAGGTGACACAGGCGCCTGACACCACACCCACTGCGGTCCCTGCCCCGACCCCGGAGGCGACTCCCACGTCTCTTCCGTACGAATCGGAGGCGGCGATGTACGACATCTACCCCGGGTTTACGATGTCAATGTCGCAGGCACTCGAATCTCTGGAGCAGGTTGAAGAGAACAACGATGCATCTATGATTCCCGTGCTGATCGAGATATTGCGATTCATGCCGACGCAGTCGTCACGAGATCGCATAGCGAGCACTCTTGGCGTCCTGACTGGTCAGCCGTTCGAAGGTAATGACTGGGACAAGTGGATGGACTGGATGGGGGAGAATCTTGACGACATCGAACCGCCGGAAGGGTACCCGGATTGGAAGGCCCGACTATATTCCGCAATAGACGAGAGATTCGCGTTTTTCCTGAGGCCGGCAAGAGACTTCTCTAGGATCAGGCTGGAAGAGATCGTCTGGGGCGGCGTTCGGCCCGACGGTATTCCCGACCTGCGAAGGCCATCGTTCGTCGAGGTCGCCGAAGCCGGGTACATGAGACCGGACGATAGGGTGTTCGGTCTGGAAATCAACGGCGACATCAGAGCTTACCCGTTGAGGGTGGTGAACGCGCACGAGATGGTGAATGATTCCGTAGGAGGCGAGCCAATCTCGTTAATGTGGTGAACGCTTTGCGGAGCAGGAATCGTGTATTCCGCGAAAATAGACGGTCAGCCTACCACATTCGGCACATCCGGGTTTCTGTATCGCTCCAATAAGTTGATGTACGATCGAATGACAAACTCACTCTGGAGTTCTCTGGTTGGCGAGCCTGTAATTGGAGAACTGGCCGAACGCGACGAAATCATCAAGCTCGACTTTTATCCGGTCGCACTTACGACTTGGGGCGAGTGGGTAGCTGAGAACCCCGACACAAAGGTGCTCTCGCTCGATAACGAGTTCTACCCTGCCTACTTCTATGAACCTGAGACCAGTGAGAGATCAATATATTACGACTACAGAGTCAGGGCTGACACCATGTTCCCGGTGTGGGATCGCGACAATGTCCTGGAGGCCAAGGACGAGGTGCTCGGACTGGGAGTTGGAGACACATACCGAGCCTACCCGATTATGAAACTGCGTGAACTGAGGGTTGTGAACGACACAGTGGGTGACAAGAACGTGGTTATAGTCGCGTCGGCTATGTCGTCCGACGCGAGGGTCTTTGAACGTGGCGAAGAGACTTTTACTCTCGGCGACGTGAGCGAGGACGACTTCGCCGTCCCGGCGACGCTGACCGACAGCGAGGGCGTGTCTTGGACAGTCGGCGAGGCCGGTCTAACCAAATCCGGGAACTCAGATGAGACTTTGTCGAGATTGCCGTCTTTCGTAGCCTTCTGGTTCGGCTGGTATGCTTTCCACCCCGACACGTCCTTATACGAAACAGAGTGAACGGCCCCGAAAAAAGTGAGCGACCGAGGTCCTACGGTTCGCGGAGATCGAGAACTCCCCCCGAGCAGCGGGCATAGGGACTATCGCCCCCCTCGACGGTCGGCGCACCTCCGCGCCCCTCCGCGCCCGACTC
>JAPOPA010000261.1 GCA_026713145.1 Chloroflexota bacterium | reverse complement strand
GTACTGAAACGAGAGGTCTCGGCGCTGGAACGTGAACGCAATGAGGCTGTCGCCATCATAGACTGGCGCTTCTCCACTCAGGACGCTCGCACTAAACTTCAACATATCTATCCATCACATTCAGATTGAACCGGTACTAGCTTAGTTGTCGGAAGGAATTACGAAATGCACGATGTAACATCAACTTACCTCGACCTGGACAGTAGCGGCGTTGATACCGCCGTTCTGCCCGTCGGGGCCGTCGAGCAGCACGGGCCACACCTGCCGCTGTCTGTGGACTGGTTTCAGGGCGAAATCGTGGCGAGGCGGGTGGCGGAAAGGCTGGATGGCTTTCTCCTGCCCGGAGTGCCGTACGGGTGCTCGCAGGCCCACACGGGTTTCCGAGGTTCGATTTCCCTTGCCCCTGAGACCCTCGGCGCGGTGGTGACCGATATCGCAGAGAGTCTGCTGGAGCAGGGGTTTTGTCGCATCGCGGTGCTCAACTTCCACGGCGGAAACCTGGTACTGAAACTCGCCGTCCGCGACCTGAACCTCAGCCAGTCCCTAGCAAGGTCGTCCTCGTTAGTCCCGGTCAGGACGCGGGCGCCAAGCTGGGTGAGATACTCGATGGCTACCCCGACGAGCAGCACGCCGGCGAGTTGGAGACCTCCGTCATGCTGCATGCTGCACCCGAGCAAGTGGGCCCATCGCGCATCGACCACGTTCCAGGCGTTGGCCCCGTGTACTTCGACTACCTGCCCATGAAGGACTTCTGCCCCGACGGCGTATGGGGACGAGCCAGCCTCGCCACGGCTGAGAAGGGGAGACTGGCGATCGATGCCATGGTGGACTTCGCGGTGGAGTATCTCGAAGACACGTTCACCGAACTGGGTGTACCTGCAAAGAGCACTTCCGAGGATTGAATAACATGAGAATTATGGACAGAGTTCTCATAGCGAGCGGGCCAGAGCCTCGCTCCAGGGCCTTGGCAGGCGTTCAGTTGCTCCCCAATGGAGACCTCCTGGTAGGGTACCGGCTCGCCAGCCGACACCCCGTGGGCGACCATGACATGATCGACGACGGCGCCGTTGTGACGACGCGCTCGACGGACGGCGGACGCACATGGTCGGAGCCGCACCCGGTCGCCGCCCTGCCCGGTTGGGACTGCAGCGGCGGGAACCGCATGGTTCAGACTCCCGACGGCGACCTCGTCATGTTCGTCATGAAGGCGCGGCGTGTGGACTCGGCCGATTCCCACGTCCACCCGATACGCTCCACCGACGGCGGCCTGACGTGGGGCCCCATGGGTGAAGAACTGACTATCTTCGGTGCCTTCACTGAGCCGCACGCCATGGACCACGCCCTCATCACTAGCGATGGCGATTGGATGCTCCCCGTATATGGGTCGGACGAACCCGGCGGTAACACTTACGCTGCCGTTGCCTATTCATCCGACATGGGACGGACCTGGGGAAACAAGACGGTGGTGGCGCGTTCCTCCAAGATCATCTTCTACGAGCCCGCCGTGACGAGACTGCCCGACGGCCGGTTCATGGCAGTAATCCGCACGCAGGATCCGCCCTTCGACAGCTACCTGTCCTATTCCGACGATGAGGGTCACTCTTGGTCTGAGCCTCGGCCACTCCCGTTTCAGGGGCAGACACCGTTCTTGTTTACCCTTCTCTCCGGTTCCACAGCCTGCTTCTACCGCGACCGCGATCCTCGGCGACTCGGCGTGAGTGTTGCCCGGACGGCTGACGGCGGCGAAACATGGAAGTATGTCGCGCAGGTCTATCGTGGCACCGATTGGAACTGTGGATATCCCTCGGTGGTGAGGCTGCCGGACGGTCGACTCTTCTGCGTCTACTACTCCTGCTACGAGGGATTCGACTCCGAAGTTCACGGCGTCTACATCAGCGAGGATGAGTTACTGGAGAAGTCGCGCCGGATCCCACTACATTACGATTTTTTCTTCTAGGGTTTTGGGCGGGAATTGCCTGTCCTGTTACAATTACGCCGGTCCTAATTTTGATGCTTCACCCTAATTTCAAGGGCTATTGAGTAGGGGGAACACGATATGCCTCTAATTCCGAAAGTGATGAGCACCCAGCACCCGGACAACGCCACGCCTGCCCCAAATGCCGACGATAGGGGAGTGCTGAAAGGGGAAGGTGAGGTGGCGGAGGCCGTCAGCGTCTTCGCCATGGGATGCGACGAACAGATGTGGGACTCCGAGGGCAAGGAAGCCGACAATCAGGTCGTCCGAAAGCTGCTCACGAACTACCCGGCCTTCTTTCGGCAGGAACGGCTGCTTGGTCGCGACATCGCCCTGACGCTGCGAGTGCCGAATCCTCGAATCGAGCGCGACATGCGCAAGTCCATGGT
>JAPOPA010000267.1 GCA_026713145.1 Chloroflexota bacterium | reverse complement strand
CGGCATCTTCATCGAATGTGTATTCGGAATGCTCAATCTGGACCGTGACCGCCGGTCCCTCCTGGGATATCACCCGTATCTGGACTATGGCGCCGCTGGTGTCGTAGCCGGTGATCGGGGCCACCGTTGCGGTCAACTCACCGCTCCGGGTCACGCTGGACGAAAAGCGCGAGGCGGGAAGGATGAGAGAGGTTTCCGCATCGCCGGCTGCGAAGGTGGCCGTGTGTGCGGTATCAGAGAGCCAGGCTCGTTCCTGGGTGATGTTGACGGTGACGTCGAGACTATCGGCGGTGTCGCCCTCGCGCGTCAGGGTGAAGAACACCTCTCCAAGGCCAGCGGTGTACTCGGCGGTGTTAGCCGCCATGGTGATGTCAGGCACCGCTTGATCGGCTGGTCGGGACAGGAAGAGGTGGTAGGTCTTGGTCGTCACCCCGTCTGAGGCTAGTACCCGCAGCGAAGCGGCGACTATAGCGCCTTCGGTAAGGTCGGCAGAGGTGGCCAAAATGGTGCCGGGAGGATTCCAGTTGAGCGTTTCATCTCCGACGGTGGTCTGGTCGATGCCGGCTCCGGGCTGGGTCACGGATCCGGTGAAGAAAACCCTTTCAGAGTTATCCGTCGCCGTGTAGTGCGTGGTGTCCGGGTCAAATGTCGGGTCCAGCGTTACCGATGCGCCATTCACAGTAACGTCGAGATCGCTGAGGCTCGCGTCCTGTTCGGGCGCTACCTGCTCGGCCGTACCGTCGTTCTGCCGGAGTGGGTCAGGGCCGATTTTGGGCGTTGGATTGGCCGATGCCCCGCCGACGGTTGAGAACAGGATGGTCTGAATCAACAGGGAAGTAAATAGTGTGAAGATCAATACTCTTGCAGATGGCTGGTTCATACTCACCTCCTTGGGTGGTGACAGCTTCCTATCCGTCGATCTAATGAGACTGCATTTCAGTAACCTCCACATTCAATACCACGAAGCGATAGTGAGGGTGAATATCCAAGGGGCGCTACCGTGCGTCCCTATGAAGTATGTAACGTTTCGTGAAATGGGCGGTTGTCAAAATGACGCAAAGTGGCGTGCCGGAGAGGCGCGGGAGACGCAATAGTCGTCAATACCATGACACCCAGCCGGTATTGGAAGGACATCACAAACAACCCGGACTATGACCTCCCCATCGTAGGTGGAATGGGGAAGGCGTCCTCGATTGCGCTCGGCCTCGCCCTCTCCCGGCCCGACAAGAAGATATGGTGCATGGACGGCGACGGCAGCCTGCTCATGAACCTCGGCACCCTCGTGACCATCGCCGGACAGGCCCCGTCCAACCTCGTCCACTTCGTCTTCGACGACGAGGCCTACCAGACGACCGGCGGACAGCCCGTCCCCGGCGCTGGCATCTACGACTTCAAGACGATCGCCCAGGGTGCGGGCTACCCACCCGCCTACATCTTCGACGACCTTGAACACTTCAAGACCGATCTTCCAACCGTCCTCCAGGACGAGGGCCCCATCATGGTCGTCCTGAAAATAGATTACCCCGATGGCGGTCCCCCCTTCTCCATGGCCAACACCAAGGCTGCCGTCGCCCGGCTCCGCACCGCCCTGGCGAATGACGCCTAAACGCCACCACTCTGCGGTGGTCGTGCCAACCGCATCCCCGCGAACGACTCACCTACAAGGCGGTGACGTGCGACGGGTGGCCCGACCTTGAGCGCCGTCGACGCCGAGCCGGTCTGGTCGGTAACGTGCTTCACCATTGCCCGGAGGCACAGAATATTGGGCCTGACTCGCCTGCACATTCGGGCGGCAGCCGACCAAGCGATCGACAGCGGGGCAAAGATCGTCGAGGCCCATTAGATGACGAGCTTGCCCCAAAGCGCCGTACGGTTGGTGAGGCCTTCATGGGGTTCTCAACAACCGTCGAGCGACTCGGCTTCGGGCAGGTGACCGACCGCTCCCGCGTCCGCAAGATCTGGCGCTCTCAGGCATGCACCGAAGCGGCACCAAGCTCCAACGCAGTATAATCGTCTGAGGGCACTTCCCCGAAAGGACATCGCAACGGCATGAACTGGCGCGAGCTGCAGAACAAGAACATCCCCCTGATCGGTGGCGCCGTATCAGGCGGACTCGATAGTTGCACGTCGACCCACTGGCTCACGAGCAAGGGGTTCGACGTGACTGGTGGTACGGTCGACCTCGGTCAGCCGGACGAGGAGAATATCGGCGCAATCGCCGACCGGATGCGAGGCTGCGGCGCTGTCGACGCCTTCATCGTACCTGCGCACGAAGCCCTCGCCGATGCCGGTCTGAAGGTCATTCAGGCCCAGGCGCGCTACGAGGGCGGGTACTGGAATACCACGGGCATCGCCCGCCCCGTCACGGTGCAGGCACTGCTCCAGGAGTTCGAGACGCGGGGTATTCCCGTCCTCTTTCACGGAGCCACCGGACGCGGCAACGATCAGGTGCGCTTCCAGATAGCCACCAACATGCTCCGACCCGACATGGACGTCTACGCCCCCTGGCGCGACCCTGAATTCGTCGCCGAGTTCCCCGGACGCCAGCAGATGCTCGACTACTGCGAGAAGTACGACCTGCCGATCAAGCCTGCCTCCGAGTCCCGCTACTCGACCGACGCCAACTTCCTCGGCCTGACGCACGAAGCCGGAGACCTCGAGGACGTGACCGTATCGCCCTTTTTCGTCGAGCCGGGCATGGGCGTGTGGGCATGGGACGCCCCCGACAGCCCCCAGTCGGTAACGGTCCGGTGGGAGGAGGGTGAGCCGAAGTCGATCGACGGCGAGACCGGCTCCGTAGTCGAACTGTTCGAGAGGGCGAATTCCGTCGCGGGAGCGCACGGCCTCGGAATCGGCCTCCACACGGTGGAGAACCGCTTCGTCGGCATCAAGTCGCGCGGCATCTACGAGGCCCCCGGCATGGAACTGCTAGGCCAGACCTACGACCTGCTCCTCCAATTCGTCCTCGATCGCCGCGCGCGCCAGCTACTCGACCACCTGTCGGCCTTCATATCCAACCAGATATACCAGGGCTACTGGCTCGACCTTGGAACGTCCGCAGCACTCGCGGCATTGGAGCCCATCAACCGGCTCGTCACTGGCACCGTCACCGTCCGCCTGTACAAGGGCAACCTCTCCTTCGAGACCGCCGAGGACACGCCGGAGGCCATGCCCCACTCTCTATACACCGATGACTCCTCCATGGAGGCTCTCGGCTCCTACGACCACGCAGACGCCGAGGGCTTCCTCAAGGTCCTCGAAGTATCGGCCCGCAACGTCGGCAGCCGCCAGTACCCCCACTTGGGCAGGTAAGCCGTGCCGCCATAGGTCCGGCGCGCCTTTGACACAGACCAAGCGCCCCCCTTATCGTGAAGTGAGGCGACTTGCTGGATCACTCGCCCTCTCCTTGTGACTATTCAGAGTCGGTGAGATATGCAGGAATCGTCCTCCTACTGTCATTCTGAGGAACGCAGCGACGAAGGATCTACAATCTCTCCCCCGGCGGGGGAGAGATACAGAGAGGGGGTCTTCGCGTTTCAACTCACGAAGACTGAACAGTTACCCCTCCTTCCCCGACTTGACAAACAAGAACACATGTACCACACTACATATAAGCGGCGGTCCTCCGCCCACTCCCACGAGGAAACGGTGCAAATCGACAGAGGTCTCTTTGAGTAAACCGGTGCTCGCGCTTTCGAATCTCCCCCTCTCTTCGATCACCCAGCGAAGCTCGCAACTTTACGATAACGAGGGGAAATGCAACAAAATGCAACAGAATGCAACAAATTTCCGGAATTACTTAGGGTAGACGAGTTCCCGCGCCTCCTCATCTAACCACCATCCAAGACTCGTTGATGCCGCTCGGTACGCGACGTGCCCCCCGGTGCCCCGCATTAGCGACTCCGCCTTCCGTCATTCTTCTAAATATAACCCCCGTCCAATCTCCCCTACGGAAGACCACGGCCATTGCGGTCGCCCGTCTCCGCTCCGCCCACGACCCATCCGTCTCGTAACGACAGGGAGACCGTCGCCACATTCGTACCGGTGGGTGAAGGTGACGACCCGCCTGAGCCATCGAAGGTCACCTAGCGCCCGCGTTGTGAGACCGGACGTTGTCCTGTAATATCACAGAATCGTGTGATGCGGCGCGTTAGGGTAGGGCGTATGATGGAAATGTGAACCGGGACGCAGGCGTCCGTCTTGAGGTGTCGGTCATGAGAAGAGCGCTGTCGTTTGCACTGATCGCCGTCGGATTCGGCGGCGCATTCTTGTCGTTCTGGATGTCGACCGTCGAGGCCCAGGCCCCTCACGGCGTTGTCGTGGAAATCGACGAGGCCATCCAGCCGTCCACGGCTCGATTCCTTGATCGGGTCGTGTCCGAGGCCGAGGACGGCGGCGCCCGGTTCGTGGTCATTCGACTCGATACCCCCGGCGGCCTCTACGACTCCACCCGCGACATCGTCGAGACCATCCTCGAGTCCGAAATCCCGATAATCGTGTTCGTATCGCCATCCGGCGCCCAGGCAGCCTCCGCAGGCACCTTCATAGCGACCGCCGGGCACATTACCGCAATGGCCAACGGCACGAACATCGGCGCTGCCTCTCCCGTCGACCAGCGGGGCGACGCCCTGCCGGAGCCGCTTGGCTCGAAGGCAACCAACGATGCCGCCGCGTTCCTGCGAAGTATCGCGGCCGACCGGGGTCGGAATGCCGAGGCCCTCAACGACACCGTCACCAAGGCCCTGGCCTACTCGGCCTCGGAGGCACTCGACCGGGACGTCATCGACTTCGTAGCGAAGGACCTCGACCAGCTTCTCTCGACCATCGACGGACAGGCAGTCGATCTCTTCGATGGCTCCTCCTACGTGATCGATGCCTCCGGCGTCGACCTTCGCACAATCGACAAGACCTTCCTCGAACGATTCCTCGCCGTCATTTCGAACCCCAATGTGGCATTCCTTCTACTCGTAATTGGCGCGATCGGCCTGTTCATCGAGTTCCTTGCGCCCGGCCTGTTCGCCCCCGGCATCATCGGCGTAATCTGCCTGGTAATGGCGTTCGTCGCCTTCGGCAACCTGCCGGTGAACTGGGTGGGCGTCGGCCTCATCGCCTTTGCCCTCTTGCTCATGTTCGCCGAGCTCAAGTCCCCCGGAGTGAGCTTCTTCGGCGCCGGCGGCGTCGTTAGCTTTGTTCTAGGCTCTGTCCTCCTCTTCGGGGGATTCAGCTTCGGAGGATTCACCCCGGGGCCGATTGAGACGCCCAGCTTTCGGGTAAACTACTGGCTTATCGGTGGTGTCACGGTGACTCTGTCGGGGCTCCTCATCTTCGTTGTCCGCGATATCCTCACGGCCCAAAAAATCGAAGAACGCCAGGCCACGAAGGGAATAACGACCGCCGCCCTGGTCGGCACAACGGGCGTCGTGAGCACGGAACTCGCCCCCTCGGGAATGGTCTTTGTAAGCGGTGAGGAGTGGAGCGCCGTTAGTGATACGGGAGACTCGATTGCGGAGGGGGCCGAGGTCGTCGTCACGGAGGTTGAGGGCCTCACGTTGAAGGTGTACAAGGCCATGGAGTAGGCTAGACCTAAGGACGTCCGGCAGCCGATAAGCTAATCAGGAAAACACAAGAGACTGGAAACGCGAGACCGTAATGGACATAGTAGGAACTATCGTCACCGTAGCCCTCGTAGGGGGCGTACTGTACTTTGTGTGGGACATGTTCATAACGGGAAAGGCCGGCCAGAGACTGTCAGGCTGGCGGTCGGGAGAAAAGCCCACCACCCAGCAATCTGTGGTCGGCATGTCTGGCGTCGCCTCCTCCGATCTGGCTCCGTCCGGCATGGTCCACGTGAATGGCGAGGACTGGAGCGCAGTCAGCGACACTGGGGAGACCATCGAGCAGGGATCCAGAATTCTGGTTATCGATGTCGAGGGACTGACACTGAAGGTATTCAAGGCCGTAGAGTAGACGACGCTAAAACCCCCTCTCCCGTCGTGGGAGTGGGCTGGGGTGAGGGTGAAAGCCCCTCTCCTGCAAACAACAAAACCAGCGAAAGTACCAGGAGGCAAAGAATGGCAATCATCAACTTTTTGAAGAACTACGAGCGGATGGCCCGGTTCAAGTGGGGCAACTTCCAGGGCATGAGGGGACCGGGTCCCGTGTGGCTCATCCCGATCATGCACTCCGGATCGCGCGTCGACCTCCGCACGGAGGTGATGGACATCCCCCGCCAGCGAAACATCACGAAGGACAACGCGCCCATCGACATCGACTTCCTCGTATACATGCGCGTGGTCGCCGAATACGCCGACAGGGCCGTCCTCGAGGTCGAGCACTACAGG
>JAPOPA010000280.1 GCA_026713145.1 Chloroflexota bacterium | reverse complement strand
TGGGCGCCCCGGCCTTGGCTGATGGTTCGGGTGCTGGGAGTCGGGGCCTTCGGCCCGATGCGCGAGCTCACGACCCTCTACCCCCAGGGGATGGCCGTTCTGTCTTCGCCCCAGAGCGTATTCAAAATCATGGACGAGCCGGTCTCTGTTCGCGACCCCGAGAATGCCGAGGGGCGACAGATGCCTGAAATCAGGCCGAGAGTGTCATTCGAGGCAGTCACTTTCGGGTATGAAGGTGGGCATCGACCGGCATTGCGGGATGTGTCGTTCGACCTGCGCGAAGGGGAGACGCTCGGTGTGGTCGGGGCGAGCGGCGCGGGGAAGTCTACGCTGGTCTGGCTCTTGTACCGCTTCTACGACCCCCAGGTCGGTTCTATAAGGCTGGACGGTCACGACCTACGCGACCTGCCGCTGAGGACGATCAGGGACAACATATCGGTCGTCACCCAGGACACGTACCTGTTTCACGGGACGGTGGCCGACAACCTGCGTTTCGGAAAGCCGGACGCGACGCAAGGCGAACTGGAGGAGGCCGCCCGCGCGGCGAACGCCCATGAGTTCATTTCACACCTGCCGCATGGGTACGACACGGTGGTCGGAGAGCGGGCCGTCCGACTGTCGGGAGGTCAGCGACAGAGGCTGGCGATCGCCAGGGCCCTGCTGAAGGACGCCCCGATTCTGCTGCTGGACGAGGCTCTCTCCAGCGTGGATGCCGAAAACGAGTCCGCTATCCAGAGCGCGCTCGACCGCCTGATGGAGAACCGGACGACGCTCGTCATCGCTCACCGTCTTTCGAGCGTGATCACCGCGGACCGTATACTGGTCTTGGACGAGGGGCGGGCCGTGGAGATCGGAACTCACTCCGAGCTCATCGAGGCCGACGGCACGTATACGGGCCTCATGCGTCAGCAGACGCAGACGGAGGTTGAAGAAGGTGCCCCCAGCGGCGTGGAAATGGCGCGAACGCGCGTTGCCGCGGAACATGCCACCGACCTTTCGCATCTGTCGTCAAGCCACGGCCACCACCATTCGGCTGCACCTGACCGTGCGGATGAGACCAACGAGGTGCATGTCCGCTCCCTGACCGTTTGGATGAGATTGTTCGGGCTTGTCAGACCGGTCAGGTTCCAATTCCTGATAACGCTGGTGCTGGGAATGCTCCACCACGGCTCCGTCATAGTCTTGGGCGCGTTCAGCGCGCTCCTCGTCGGAGCGGTGTTCCGCGACGAACCCATCACGACGCTGCTGGTCCTCGTGTGCGTCTTTGCGCCACTCTCGGCGCTCCTGTTCTACCTGGAATCGTGGCAGGCGCACGACATGGCGTTCCGGCTTTTGGCGAGAATGCGGATCGACCTGTATAACAAGCTGGAGCCGCTGGCCCCTGCATACATGGTGCGGCGTCGTTCAGGTGACGTCGTGAGCGTCGTTGGGGGAGATGTCGAGACGGTCGAGTACTTCTTTGCCCACGCTATCTCGCCGATGATCGTGGCGGTCCTGATACCGGGCGGACTGTTGGTAGCGCTGACCGTTGTAGCGTGGCCGGTGGCCGTCGTGCTGGCCCCGTTCCTCGTGGCGGTTGCCGTGAGCCCGTACTTCGCCAACACGCGCATCGAGCGTCTCGGCGACGAGATTCGGGGCCGCATGGGCGACATTCACGCCTACATGGTCGACAGCATTCAGGGTATGCGGGAGATCTCCGCGTTCGGACGCGGGGCCGATCGCACTGAAGAGGTGACCGAGAAGGGCTGGGCATATGCCGGCCATCTGGTCAGGTTTCAGAAGTCGCAGGCCTTCCAGATTGGCTTCATGGAGGCCATGATGGGACTGGGCGGGCTGGCTGTCCTGACAACGGGCGCGTGGCTTGTGTATGACGGGCAGATCGCCGGAGAACATCTGCCGCTTGTGAGCGTACTTGCCCTGACGGCCTTCAGTCCGGTGATGGAGCTTGCCCGGACGATGAAGCAGATGATGGAGACGCTTGCCGCCTCCCGCCGGATACTGGCGATCCACGATGAAGCGGTCCCGGTGCTGGATGGCCCCGGCGTTGCGGGTGGGAGGGTCGGAGGTATTCCGTCGACGCCTTCCGTCGAGTTTGAGGAGGTCACCTTTACATACTCGGAGGGCGATCCTCAGGCGCTGGCCGACGTCACGTTCACGATCGGGTCGGGTCAGACCGTGGCCATCGTGGGACGTTCGGGGGCAGGCAAGACGACGAGCGCCCAATTGATGATGCGATTCTGGGACCCGGCCGAGGGCAACATCACGCTGGATGACCACCGCCTGGACGAGTTCCGGCTTGACGACCTCCGCGGCCGGATGGCGCTGGTGGCGCAGGACACGTACCTGTTCAACGACACAGTGCGCGAGAACATCCGGCTCGGACGGCAGGGTACCACCGACTCGGAGGTAAAGGAGGCCGCGAGACAGGCGAACGCCGAAGAGTTCATCGAGTCGTTCCCAGACGGCTACGACACCCGCGTCGGAGAGAGGGGAATGCAGCTTTCCGGCGGTCAGAGGCAGCGAATCGCGATAGCTCGCGCCATCCTGAAGAACGCCCCGGTTCTGATCCTGGATGAGGCGACCTCGCATTTGGATGCCATCAGCGAGGCCACCGTTCGAGACGCGCTCACGCGCCTCATGCGGGGAAGGACTACGGTCGTGATCGCACACCGGCTGTCGACCATTCGAGACGCGGACAATATTCTGGTGCTCGATGAGGGCACTGTGATCGAGCAGGGGACGCACCGGCAGCTCCTCGACCGAGGCGGACTGTACGCTCAGCTCGTGTCGGCACAGTTGGTGGGAAAGGGGCCGTGAGTGAGCTTATGCAGCTAAAGAGGCAAGCCACCCCTTCAGAGTCGGTCTCGCATTAGTAGACCCTCAAGCCATCTTCAACGAACTCAACCTCGCCCATCGTCGACGGATGGAAATTCATGATGCAGATGAGCGAACTCTCAAACAGGTGCCTTGAAGCCTTTCTTCATACCCGCCAGCGATTGGTCGAGCGATAGGAGAAATGGGAAGCGGACGCAGGAATACCGCCCGCTCGCTTGGGAGCCAACGGAATTCCGCTTCCCATTTGTTCGTCGTCCGAGGTCTTGCCTAGGCCGCGTCTTCGTCGCCCACGAATTCCCTGCGTCCCTGCTTGATTCCCACACCGATGATGAAGATGCAGAAAGAGCCGAAGAACAGGACGATGTTGCTGGCAACGGCAACCCCATGAAGGTCTATCGCCGGCACGTGCTCCGCAATCATCAGCACGACGAAGCTGAGCAAGCCCGTGAGCGCCAAACCCAACGCCGCGAGCTTAAAGATGCTCATGCCCTCACTCCGGCCTGCCAGGGCGTACCCGAATATGGTCGAGCCGATGGATGTAGCATACAGGAAGGCAATGTGAATTCCTGCTCCCGCTGCAAAGAGCGTAGTCGCCATTGCCTGTTCTTCCGCGGAAGAGCTTCCGACGCCGTGCGCAAGTATGTGGGTCAGAATGTGCCGGATGCTCAACTCAACGATGAGAAAGGCGTACCCAACCAGGAAGAAATTCAGCGCAAAGCGGGACACGCGGTCCATCACCGAACCCCCGCTGAATGCCCGGTGCAAGCTGTGCAACCCGAACCAATAGAGCACTACGCTGATGACGAACAGCAATGTCACGTATTGGGCTAATTCTGCGTTGTCGCCCAAGACGCCCGCCGCCTCCGCGAAGCTAGCGGAATCTGCAGGATCGATCAGCAGTCCACCCGGTGTTAACAACGACGCTACGAATCCAATTACAACCGCTACTATTAGTGACCAACCAGCCGTGCTATTTGCCGTCATGGCATCCCCCTTTGGAGTGGACTTCTGAGATATTAGGCCAATTGGCGGCGCTATCGCAAGGATTGGGGATCCCTAGAGACGAAAAGGGGCCGCAGGCAGGAAGAATTCTGTTAGAGAGCGCCTAATAGGTTGGCGGGAACCGTTCGTGACGAGCTTGTCACGCCATGAACGGCGTTGCCGCCCTTCGACAGGCTCAGGGTGGCGGGGTGCCGATCTGGACATCCATTGACAACAGAACGCAGCTCTATGGCAGTGGATTCCAGCGAAGACCGAGGGCTACTGCGGCAAGGGCAAGCAGAGAGGCCAAGGCGGTGAACAGGGCGGAGACCTCCATGCGAACAGTATTCTTTCTTAGCTGCACGGGAATCGTGGCGAAGACATCGAGCAGCTCGTCGGCGCTTTCGGCCAAGTAGTACTCGGCCCCGGTCATCTCGGCTACGCTCGAAAGAGTCTGCTCGTCAAGTTGGAGGAACCCAACGCGTCCGAACCTACCGAAACCGCCTCTGCCAATGCGGTTGGCCAGATCGTCCGTGCCCAGCTGTTCAGGTGTGCATTGCAGAATAGACGGGGTGGTCGTGCCGAAACCGATTGTGTAGACACGAACGCCGCGGTCGCGTGCCGCCTGGGCGGCCACCAATGGAAATACACCTCGATTGCTCGCGCCGTCGGTGAGAAGAACGATGACATCGGGCTGCATATTGTCTTCGGCAAACGACTCCTGCCGTTCTTCGATCGGGACCGAGTACACGCGGGTGGCCGGAATGTTCGGGTTTATTTCGGCAAGCGCGTCCAGCGAGCGTGTGATGGCGCTTCCCACCGCTGTCATGCGCGCCGTCGTCAGATTCGACACGGCGTCATTGAGAATCTCCCTGTCGGTCGTGGGCGGTACGATTAACTGGGCGATGCCGGCAAATGCGACGATACCCACCTGTGTCCCCGACTCTTGGCTCTCGATGAAGCGCTCGGCAGCATCCTGGGCGACCGTCAGACGATTGGGATAGATGTCATCTGCGCACATGCTCAGGGAAACGTCCAGCGCCAGCATTACCGTCGTCCTGCTGGAGGCGACGGTTACATTTGCGAACGGGCGGGACATTGCCAGGAAGAGCAAAGCGAGCGCGAGCACGATGAGGACGAAAGGCAAGTGGCGTCGCCACCTGATGCCGGGAGGCATCGCCTGCCTGATCAACGACAGGCTGGAGTAGTGAACGGCAAACCGCCTTCTCCGCCTCAGCACCAGCACGTATGCCAGAACAACCAGCGGTATGGTTGCCAGAAACAGAAGATATGTGGGCCAGAGCAGTCCCATGTGTGTCCTCCGGCTACGGCATCCGCCCGAACCAAAGCAGCGACAGAGCGCTTCCGGCGAGGAGCAGCAGCGCGCTCACCCCCCCCAGGGTGGACGTAATCTCAACCTCTCTAGGCTCGACGATGAATTCCGTTTCCAGCTTCTTGTAGACCGACGGCACATTGTCACTATCCTCGATCTTGAAGTAGATGCCCTCGGTGAGTAACGCAATTTCCTCGAGAACGGTCTCGTTCAGACTCGTGAAGAGGTTGAAGCCGTCAACTTCAATGACCGTTCCTTCCGAGGTGCCCAGACCGACCGTGTGGACGCGCACTCCCCGTTCGATTGCCTCCTGCGCGATTTCGAGAGGTTCGGGTTGTTCCGTATTCTCTCCGTCCGTCAGCAGCACGATTACGGCGGGGGCTAGAGCGCGTGCCGCTTCTCGGGCCGGGGCCTGATTCCCAGAGCCTGTGTCGGAGTCCGGCGCGACCAGGTCCAGAGCGGTGAGTATCCCTCTCCCAAGGGATGTCCCGCTCTGGGGAACCAGCCGGTTGATGGTCGCGTACAGTGCGTCGTCATCGTCGGTAGGCGGCTGCACGACGAGTCCGCCCTCTCCAAACGCCACTGCTCCTATCTTGGCGCCTGCCGGCCGCCCGTCGACAAGAGCTCTCGCAACCTCCTTCGCTGCATCCATCCTGGTCGGCTTGACATCTTCAGCTGCCATGCTGGCCGAAACGTCAAATGCCAGAACGACGGTGCCCTCCAAGCGGGGCAGCGGGAGCGTGAGCATGGGTCTGGACGAGGCGAACGCCAAGAGCGCTATGCCAATCAGAAAGATTACCGGCGGTATGTGGCGTCGCCTACCCGCCGTTGGCGACGTTCCTTCCCGCACGACGCCCAGGGTTCCCAGGCTGGCCGCGTCCCTGTTCCGCTTCTGCTGCAATCGTAAGTAGGCAATTACGCACACGGGTATCGCGAGAAGGGACAGCAGAACCCACGGCCATAGGAACGACAATTTCTATACCCCTTGCCACTGTCGCAGCCGGGTGCGGCGGCGCAACGAGGCGAACCGCATGATGGCCAGCACGAGATCGTCCTCCGTGGACAGCGGCAGTTCGTGCACACCTGCACGCTTGAAAGTCTGTTCCAACTCCATCTCTCGCTGGCGCGACGCCTCGTGGAATCGCCGCCTGAATCCCCTATCGCTCGTGTCCACGCTCAGCTGGGCGCCCGTCTCGGAGTCCTCGACCAGCACGACGCCCACATCGGGGAGATCGAGCTCGCGCGGGTCCCAAAGCCGGACTGCCAGCAATTCATGCCTTCTGTTGAGCTGGTCCATTGCTCTGTCCCAGCCGGGCATGCATATGAAGTCGGATACCAAGAAGACTAATGACCGCCGACTGATGCAGTTGAATGCGGTCTCCAGCAGTTGGGTCAAGTCGGTCATTGTTCCTGCGGGGGACGACTGCTGTCTCTGAATGTCGTTGATCAAACGGAGGACTTGAAGCCGGCCGCCCTTGGGAGGAATCGTAACCACGGCGTCGTTGTCAAAAAGAACTGCGCCCACGCGATTCCCGTTTCGGGTTAGGAGACGGGCCAACACGGCGACGAAGTCGAGAAGAACGGACTCTTTGCGGCGCTCAAGAGCGCCGAAGGCCATCGACGGGCTGAGGTCCAGCAGGAACCACGCGTTGATCTCCCGGTCTTCCAGGAACTTGCGAACAAAGGGAGAGTCCATCCGCGCGGTCACGTTCCAGTCGATGTGACGTATGTCGTCCGGCGGTTGGTATTCACGCAACTCGGCAAAGTCCAGGCCACCGCCCATGAACAGGCTGTGGTAATCGCCCTGGAGTATTCCATCGAGCCTGCGCAGCACCTGCCACTCAAGGCGGTGAAGCACCCGGTCGGGAGTCGTCCTATCGCTAGATTGTACGAGTGCCTGCGTACTCACGTAGCGGTACCTCGGGCATTGGGATAGCCTCCATGAACCTTTCTAATATGTCGTCGCTGTCGATATTGTCGGAAAGCGCTTCATATGAGAGTACGAGTCGGTGCCTCATTACATCGAGCGCCACGTCTCGAACGTCCTCCGGAAGGGCGTAGTCGCGTCCGCGCACAAAGGCCAGGGCCCGGCCTGCTATGATCATGTTTATAGACGCACGAGGGCTTGCGCCGAACAGTATGTAGCGCTTGAGTTCTTCGAGTCCGCACGATTCGGGTTGGCGAGTGGCGGTGACGAGCCTGACCGAATACTCGATCAGGGCGGGGTCCACGTAGACGCTGTCCGCCTGACGCTGCAGGGCCATGGCGTCATCGATGCTCAGGACGGACTGTACGTCCTGCAGCACGCTCGTCATACGTTCGACGATCACAAACTCCTCGGTCGTGCTCGGGTAGCCAACAAGCACTTTGAGCATGAAACGGTCCACCTGCGCTTCGGGGAGGGGATATGTGCCCTCCGCCTCGATAGGGTTTTGGGTCGCCATTACGAGGAACGGTTTGGGCACGGGGTGGGTCTCGCGACCGATGGTGACTTGCCGCTCTTGCATCACTTCAAGCAGGGCGCTCTGTACCTTGGCCGGGGCGCGGTTGATCTCATCCGCCAGCAAGAGGTTGGTGAAGACAGGCCCCAGCGATGTGTTGAACTCTCCGGTCTTCTGATTGTAGATTCGGGTGCCCACCAGGTCGGCTGGCATCAGATCGGGAGTGAACTGGATGCGCTGAAACTCGCCGCCAATCGCTTGTGCGAGGGTCTTGACCGCCATGGTCTTGGCCAGCCCGGGCACTCCCTCGACAAGAATGTGGCCTCTCGCTAGCAATGCCACCACCATGCGCTCAAGTAGGTGGTCTTGGCCCACGATGACCTTCTTCACCTCGTAGAGTACCCGCTCCATCGGTTGGCTTTTCGTGCTATTTGTCATGCTTTCCATTCACCTCTTGGTCAACTACTGTGCGGGGCCACCCGCTCCGACTACGGCCTCGTCGATCGGGATCGCGAATCCTATTCCAATGAAGACTTCCTGGTCGGTTGGGTTGACCAGCCCTGTGACGATGCCGACGACCTGGCCTCTTCGGTCGAGGAGCGGCCCTCCCGAACTGCCCGGATTCACCGCGGTGTCGAACTGTATCAGGCCCCGAAGCGATTGGTCCCTGCCGGCGAGTTTGAATTCGCGCCCCAAACCGGACACAACGCCCGCACTCAGCGACCCAACGAGACCCAGTGGGTTGCCTACCGCGAAGACCTCGTCGCCGACACGCACCGAAGATGAAGCGCCTATGGTAGCCGGCACGATGAGGCTTGGCCTCGTGTGGGGCGACAAGACCGCGATGTCCCTGAACGGATCGGCATCCGCGATGGCAGCGGTCGTTCGAGTCCCGTCCGCGAAGGAGACCTGTATCTCGGTCGCACCGTCGACGACATGTAGAGCGGTAATCACCTCGCCATCGTCATTTACCACAACGCCACTTCCAACGCCAATGCCTTCTTCGTCACCACCCTTGTCGATCTGAACGACAACCAGCGACGGCACGATGGATCGATAGACTTCGTTCAGTTCGGCTTGGTCCGGTAGCTCGGCGTCAATCGCCTCTGCTACCGCCTCGTCGACGTCGGCAGCGGTGAGTTGCCTCTCATCGCTGCCGTAGGTTCTCCAGACTAACAGGACAAGCAGCAACGACATTGCGCCGAGGGCGGTCCACATCAAAAGGGGGGAACGCCTACGCACAGAGCCGTAGTACCTGTTCCAGGTCGATGACCTCGAAGTCTGCGGAGTCTCGGGCGTCTCTGGTTCCCGCCGATGCTCGCTCGGCCTGTATGGCGGAATAGTTCCGGGCCGCAACCCTGCCTCCTCGCTGCTACAAAGACGTGCGCCGAACGGGACTTAAGTGGATCCCATCATTGCAAGCCACGGAGCCCTCGTTTGAGGGTAACACATAAGTGTTGTGACAATGTGAAGGAAGAGTTCGCAGACGTTCTCAGGCGCGAAGAAGCAACAAGCCGGGAGGATGGTCAACGCGCCTGCCAAGGAACTCCAAGAGAGCGGAAAGTCGAACTAGTACCGGTTCAATCTGAATGTGATGGATAGATATGTTGAAGTTTAGTGCGAGCGTCCTGAGTGGAGAAGCGCCAGTCTATGATGGCGACAGCCTCATTGCGTTCACGTTCCAGCGCCGAGACCTCTCGTTTCAGTAC
>JAPOPA010000202.1 GCA_026713145.1 Chloroflexota bacterium | reverse complement strand
GCAGGCGGCGACGGAAGGCCAACGGCAGTTGAGGGGTCCTTGGCAAGAGTCGTCACTCTCCGTGAAATCGGCAATGAACGAGTCGCCCTTCGACTCGAGCTTGACCCTGACGGTGATCGGAGACTCGACAATGCCGTCGCCTTCCATCGAGTCCTCGAACTCGTAGGTGCCCTCGGGTATCTGCTTGAGCGCTGCCCTCATGCGGCGCTCGGAGTAGTTCAGCATCTCGTCGAGGTAGCGCCTCACCATCTCGGACCCGTAACGCGACGATAGGTCGATCAACCGACGCTCTGCCACGTTGTTTGCGGCAAACTGGGCGAGGAGGTCTCCACGAACCTCAGTCCGTGGGCGGACGTTCTGAGCGATCAGCGCCCACAGGTCGCGGTCGAGCTTTCCTTTGCGGAACAGCCGCACGGTTGGTATTTGCAGCCCCTCTTGGAAAATCTCCGTTACGCCGAACGGCATCGAGCCGGGGGCGAACCCTCCCATGTCGACGTGGTGGGCCTGGTTCGCGGTTATGGCAATAAGCTCGCCCTCGTGGAAAATGGGAGATATCAACGCAAGGTCGTTGAGGTGGCCCGGCCCTGCCGGGTAAGGGGTGTTCAGCGCGAGGGCGTCGCCGGGCTCAAGCTCCTCAAACGGGTACTGCTCCATCGCGGTCAGGACGGCGGAGTGCATCGTGCCAAGGTGCAACGGGGTGCCGATCTCGCTCTGGGCTACCACGACGACCTCGCCGGAGCCGGTGTAGATCGCGCCGGACGTGTCCCGCCTGTCCTTGATGTTGGTCGAGTAGCTGGCGCGAATGAGCGCGGCGATCATCTCGTCCGCGATGGAGTAGAAACCGTTGCGCATCACCTCGAGGGTGATCGGATCGACGTTGTTTGAGGACATGTTGCTACCTGAGGGTTTGAGGATTTTGCTCTAGTACGGTTTCCATCTGAATATGACAGTCGAATGGAGAGGCGCTTTTCCCCTCTCCCATCGTGGGAGAGGGCTAGGGTGAGGGTGTCTTGAGCAAGCTGCCAGAATCATAAGGAATGGCTATTGGCCACGAGTTCTCTACATGTGCTTACCGGTGACGAGGAGGTTGAGGTATCTGTCGACGGTTGCCGTCTGGCGCTCCCATACTACGGTCGTGGAGTCGAGCTGCTCGACTATTGCGGGGCCTTCGATAACGTCGCCGGGACGAAGCCCGGAACGGTCGTAGATGCTTGTCTCCTTCGGTTGGTTGCGGAAGTACACGTTTCGCCGGCCGATGATGGCGCGGGACGGATCTCCGCCGGTGTCCAGCGAATCATGGGCAAGGTCGGGACGCGGCATGGACGCAAGGGCGGTAACCCGCAGGTTGACGACCTCGACAGGATTGTCGCGAGAGGCATAGCCGTAATTGCGGACGTGGGCCTCGTGGAACCGCTCCATGATGTCCTCGACATCGCTCTGTTCGAGCTTGCCGGACGCCGCCGGAACCTCCAGCTCATATCCCTGGCCGACGTATCGTGCATCAGCGGTACGAACGAGCGAAACGTCCCCGGAGGCGACGCCCTCACGGGACATTTGCTCCATCGCCTGCGTTTCCAACTGCTGGTACCAGGTCGTGATCTCCTTGGGGGAGAGTTCGCTGCCGGGTTTCAGCACGGTCTGAGCGAAGTCGTGTCGGAGATCGGCCATCAGGAGGCCGAGGGCCGACGTGACGCCGGGAGCCACGGGCACGAGTACGGACGGGATGTCCATTTCATCCGCGAGCTCGGAGGCGTGGAGCGGTCCGGCTCCGCCGAAGGCGACGAGGCAGAACTCGCGGGGGTCGTAGCCCTTGGAGACCGATACGACCCGGATGCCCTTGACCATGCTGGCGTTTACGACCTGCACGATGCCCTCGGCGGCTTCTTCCACTGTGAGGCCAAGTGGCCCGGCGATACGCTCGGAGATTACTTTCCGTGCCAGGTCTTCGTCCAGCGTCATGGTCCCGCCGAGGAGGCTCGACGCGCCCAGCCTGCCGAGAACGAGGTTCGCGTCCGTCACGGTGGCCTCGGTACCGCCGTTGCCGTAGCATGCTGGGCCGGGATCCGCGCCCGCGCTCTGAGGGCCTACGCGGAGGGCTCCGCCGGGATCTATCCACGCGATGCTCCCTCCGCCCGCGCCAAGCGTGTGGATATCCACCATCGGCACCTTAACAGGAAGGCGTTCAAGCTCGCTCTCCTGGGTCCGCCGGACCTCTCCCTTGTATGAGAGCGACACGTCGAAGCTCGTTCCTCCCATGTCAATCGAGATACTGTTCGGCTTTCCCGCCTGTTGTGCGATTGCGACTGCGCCGATGACGCCCGCCGCCGGGCCGGATAAGATCGTGTGAACGGGACGGTCGATAGCGGTCTCGGCCCCCATTGTTCCGCCGTTTGACTGCATGATATAGAGATCGGACTTGAGTCCCACGTCGGCGATGCTCTGTTCGAGCCGACGCAGGTATCGTTCCATAACCGGGGCGACATAGGCGTTGATGGTCGTGGTGCTCATCCGCTCGTATTCTTTGAATTCCGGCAGTATCTCGTGGGAAAGCGAGATGGGGATGTCCGGTAACTCGCGGCGGATAGCATCGCCGATAGCCTGTTCGTGGGCAGGGTTGGCATAGGAGTGAAGGAGGCACACGGCCACGGCGTCGACATTGGCATCCTTGACGCGGGTGATGATGCCATCGAGTGCGTCGTCCTCCATGGGAGTCAACACCTCTCCCGTGTGGAGGACTCTCTCCTGGGCCTCGAACCGTAGGTGTCGAGGTACAAGCGGGTCGGAGCGGCGGATACGCCAGTCGTAGAGGTCGGGCCTATCCTGTCGACCTATCTGCAGGACGTCGCGGAACCCCGCGGTAACGATAAGTGCAGTCTTGGCGCCCTTACGCTCCAGGAGGGTGTTCGTAGCTACGGTCGTACCATGGATGAAGAAGTCGAACCGGTCGGGGGAGACGCTTAGCCTGTCCATGATTTCGCGGATTCCGGCGGCCACTCCAAGGGCCTGGTTGACCGGTGTGGAAGGGGTCTTGGCGAATTCGAGGCGGTCGGTATCGGTGTCGTAGAGGGCGAGGTCGGTGAATGTTCCGCCGACATCGACGCCCAGTCGATAACTCATGGGTGTTTTTTCCAAATGGCAAGTAGGGTGAAAAAAGTCGCGGGGAGTGTAGCATCGGGCGTGTAGACCGTCAACGGAACCGCAATTCATACGAATGATGCACGAGTTCGGGATATACTTCCGGCATGGCCCGCGACACAACGTCAATGGAACCTGCCGTCGGCCCCTTTGCCGCGCTCCGGTACACCAGCTATCGCCTGTTTTGGATAGGCAACGCCTTCTCTAACATCGGAATTTGGGCACTCATGGCCGGGCGGCTGTGGCTCATGCATCAACTGACCGACTCAGCGCTCATGCTGGGACTCGTCACCTTCTCAGGGCTTGGGCCGATCCTGCTGCTGTCGATGTGGGGAGGCGTCGTCGCCGATCGAGTTAATCGAATGCGGCTTGTAGTTACGACGCGCGCGCTCTTCGCGTTCACCGCACTGCTAACGGGCGTTCTCGTCGCGACGGACATAATAGTGCCGTGGCAGCTTCTTGCGATCTCGCTTGCCAACGGGGTCTTGCTGTCGTTTGACATCCCCTGTCGACAAGCTATCATTCCGAACCTCGTGCCGCGTCAGCATCTCATGAATGCCGTGGTGCTGCAGTCTCTCCTGATGTCCGGATCCACGGTGATCGGGCCGTTCCTGTTCGCGCCGCTGGTCAAGGCGCTCGGAATTGAAGGCGTGTTCTTCTTCGTCGGCGCGATGTATGTAGGCACGGTGGTGATGTTCGCGCTCGTTAATCCTCAACCGCACATAGGAGACCGCAAGCGGACAAAACCATGGAGCGATCTGGTTGAGGGGTTCGCTTACATTCGGGGCAGCACCACCATCATCAGCCTCGTCGCCCTCGGGATTCTCGCGGGCATCTTCGGTTCGTCATTCAGCACGCTCTTGCCCATATTTGCCGATACGGTTCTCATGGGCGGTGTTGACACCTACGGCAACCTGCTGCTTGCCGGCGGTATTGGTGGGCTGAGCGGAACGATTCTGTTGATCCTCTTCGGCAGGCTCAAGGACTCGGCGCTGTTGCAAGTTGCAACGGGCCTCACATTCGGACTTGGTCTCCTGCTATTCTCTCAGATCACCTATCTGCCGGTTTCGCTGCTGGCCATTTTGTTCGTGGGCGCGGCCAGCACCGCGTTTGGTACGGTCAACAACACGCTCCTCCAGAGCATCGTTGACGATGAGTTTCGAGGGAGGGTCATGAGCATCCACCAGCTTGGATGGGGATCGTCGGCCATTGGTGGCCTCCTGATGGGATCTCTCGCGCAGGCGGTCAGCGCGCCGTTCGCCCTGGGCCTGTCGGGAGTGGCGGTCGCGCTTGGAGCAACGGCGCTGACCATGTCGGCGATGAAGGGGAGGAGAACGCGGAGCCGGGAAGAAGTGGCAGTTCAGGAGTAGTGCCAGACCGTACACACCCCTCTGCCACTCTCGATTGCCTGACAGACCACACCCATCAACCCTCCCGTAGTAGAATAGGGCCACCATGCGACCCCTCTCCGACCTGACCGTTATCGACCTCACGGTCAACACGCCCGGCCCGTTCTGCTCGATGATATTGAGCGACCTGGGAGCCAGGGTTATCAAGATCGAGCCGCCGGGCGGAGATCCGCTCCGCAAGAGCAGCGCCTCGATGTTCGCGGGCATGAACCGCGGCAAGGAGAGTATTTCCCTCAACCTCAAGACGGAAGGCGACCGAGAGGTCTTTCGGAGACTCACCGAGCGGGCCGACATCGTGCTCGAAGGCTCACGGCCGGGGGTTGCCGAGCGACTCAGCGCAGACTACGAGACCCTTTCAGCGAGGAATCCCGGCATCGTCTATTGCTCCATATCCGGCTTCGGACAGGAAGGCCACTGGAAGAACGTTCCCGGCCACGACATCAACTACCTCGCCGTCGGCGGATACATGGGCGCACAGACGGCCATCGAGGGTCGTCCGTGGCCTCCCGCCATATTGATATCGGACGTTGCGTCGGGCATGTATGCCGCGATATCCGTTCTGGCGGGGGTTGTTGGCAGGGCATCAACGGGCGAGGGAGTCTATATTGACCTTTCGATGACGGACGCGGTTCTGGCCCTCGTGGGTATCGAGGCGCAGAGCACCTCGACCACGGACGGACAACCGAGCGTGCCGAATGTGACCGTCATCCCGACATACGGACTGTTCGCCTGCGCGGACGGTCGATGGCTGAGCTTGGGCATCGTACATGAGGACCATTTCTGGCAGAGACTATGCGAAGTGGCCGGCCTTGGTGATATTTCAGTGCTCACATTCGATCAGCGTGTCGAACGGGCAGGGGAGATCAAGACACGGCTCGAAATGACCTTTGCCAAGCGCCCGTCGTTCGAGTGGGAACGGGAGCTCTTGGATCTGGACGTTCCGGCGATAGTCGTCCGCGATCTTGAAGAGGCGCTCGATCTTCCACAATTCGAATCACGCGGGTCGGCAGTCGATATTGGTCTACTTCGGTACATCACTCAGCCGATGAAGTTCTCCACAGGCGATATCGATCCGAAGGGGCCGCCTCCCGCTCTCGATGAGCACCGTAATGCGATTCTGGCCGAACTTGGGTATACTGCCTGACCGAGCGCTCAATGTGTGTCTTTCCACTTCCTGCGGCTCCCGAATACGCGCCGATGACTAAGGGAGCGTACGCAGGGGCAAGAGGGAAGGTGGTAGGAATCCGGTGAGATCCGGTCAATGAGGTAGTGCTATCCACATTGAGCCTGTGTACATGATAGGTAGGTTTCGTCTTCGCTCAATTGCCGCTTTCATCCTATTCGCGCTCGCGGCGACCTTCGTGGGATGTGATCAGGATGACTCCGGCGATTTCCCAGAAGACCTCAAGCAAAGTTCAATTGAAGAGATTGAGGAGGGAATTCTAGGGGTACTGAGTGGACGGTCGTTCCGTCAGTTTGACCCGTCCGTGGACGCGAGCACTCGAAAGGGAGTGATTCTCGACTTTCACGATGGAATCAAGGTGTGGGCCCAATACGCCGCAGGCAATCGAGCAATCAACGAATGGGAGCTCATTGCCACAGACTACAGTGTCGAATGGAACGACAAATACTCTGAGATTACGATCTCGTTCAACAAGACGAAGATGGTGCAGGGACTTCCCACGAAGTGCGACGACTGTATTCAGGTAACCGGCTTTTCCATCTTGATCAGAGATCTATTCAATGACGAGAAACTATCATTCAAACTAACCGGCCCGAGGGACATTCTGCCCCCTCCATTTCCCATATTCACATCGTGGACGAGGTTTAGAGAGGACGAATACGTGGACTAATGCGGCATCATGAAGGCGGGACATATTGATCCGTTCGGTGATTTGGCCTGAGGAACAAACGTGATGAACCAGCAGTACCTGATTGGCGACTACCGCGAGACGTACCGCACCTTCGAGTTACCCAGACCGGAACGGTACAACTGGACCTACGAGGTCTTCGACCGCTGGGCGAGCGACCCCGGCAAGCGGGCCATGCTCTGGGTGAGCAGCGAGGGTGAGGCCCGCGACGTCACATTCCGCGAGTTTTCCGTGCGCTCCAAGCAGGTTGCCAATGCTCTATCGGGCATAGGGACCAAGCCGGGCGACCGCGTGATGACGATGCTTCCGCGTCTTGTGGAGTGGTGGGAAATCGTGCTTGGATGCATCAGGGGACGCTTCGTGTCGGTGCCGGGGACGACACTGATGACGCCTCGCGATATCGCCTATCGGATTCAGGCTGCGGGCATATCCGTCGCCATCACCGACGCCGAGAACCTGCCGAAGATCGAGGCCGCGCGCGATCAGTGTCCCGACCTCAAGGAGATCATCGTTGTCGGTGAAGATAGCGGCGGCTATCACGGGTACGAAGACCTGGTGTCAAACGCCTCTTCGGAGTTACCCAATCCGAACAACCCGGCCGAAGAGCTGATGATGATCTACTTCACGTCGGGCACGACTGGCTATCCGAAGATGGTGCCCATCACGCACAGCAACTATCCCGTCGGGCACATCGTAACCGGCAAGTTCTGGATGGACCAGCGTCCGACCGACCTCCACTGGACGCTTTCCGATACCGGATGGGCTCAGGCGGCGTGGTCGAGCTTCTTCGCTCCGTGGAATCTGGGGTCGGCCCTGTTCATCTGGGACCAGCGTGGCAAGTACGAGCCGGGAACGACGCTGCAGGCACTCGAAAAGTACCCGATAACGACGTTCTTCGCGCCGCCGACAGCGTACCGGATGCTCGTGCTTGAAGACCTGGAGAACTTCAGACCGAGGGCGCTACGACACTGCATGGGCGCCGGCGAGCCGGTGAACCCGGAGGTCATTGACACGTGGCGCGAGGGGACGGGGCACCACATCTGGGAGGCGTACGGCCAGACGGAGACTACTCTCTGCGCTGCGACGTTCCCGGGGATGGAGCACAGGCCGGGGTCGATGGGGGTCACTGCGCCGGACTACTACATGGCCGTCGTGGATGACGACGGCAACGAGCTTCCCGACGGTGACGAAGGTGAGATCGCCATCCGCATGAGTCCCGACCGCCCGGTCGGCATGTTCCCCGGCTATTGGCGGAATCCGGAGGCGAATGAGAACTGCTTCCGTGGCGACTGGTACTACACCGGCGACCGGGCGACGAGAGACGAAGACGGATACTTCTGGTTCATCGGACGCTCCGACGACGTGATCATCAGCGCGTCATACCGCATCGGGCCATTCGAGGTGGAGTCGGCGCTGCTCGAACACGACGCGGTTGCCGAGGCCGCCGTGATTGCCAAGCCCGACCCCGCGCGTACGAACATCGTCAAGGCGTTCGTCGTACTGGCGCCGGGCTACGAGCCGTCTGAGGCGGTATTGACCGAGCTCCAGGACCATGTCAAGGCAACGACCGCACCTTACAAGTACCCTCGCGAGGTTGAGTTCCTCACCGAATTGCCCAAGACCATTTCGGGCAAGATTCGCCGGACAGAGCTTCGCCAGCGCGAAGATGCTTAGCGTCAGGGACGCGAGACCTCCGCGCGCGAATTGATTCAAACAGGCTAACCCATGCCCTTCACCTCCGAACATGAAATGTTTCGCGACCTCGTTCGACGATTCGTCCAGGACGAGATAACGCCGCACGTCGACGACTGGGAGGAGCGGGGCGAGATACCGCGTGAACTGTTCCGGCGCATGGGGGAGCTGGGCCTGCTCGGCATCGAGTACGAGGCAAAGCACGGTGGCGCGGCCGCCGACTTCTGGATGACCGTCGTGCTGGCGGAGGAACTGGCCCGGTGCAGGTCGGGAGGGGTGGCGTTCAGCGTCATCGTCCACACGGACATGTCGTCGCCGTGGCTGGGACGCGTAGGGACGGACGACCAGAAGAAGAGGTTCTTGCCGGACATTACGAGCGGTCGCAAGGTCTGCGCCCTGGCCATCACCGAGCCGGGCGTGGGATCTGATATGGCCTCGCTTGAAACGCGTGCAGTGCGGGACGGGGAGGACTGGATAATCAACGGTGCAAAGACGTACATCACCAATGGGGTCTATGGTGACCTGTATTTCGTTGCGGCAAAGACGCGAGACACCGGCCGAAAGCACCAGCGCCTATCACAGTTCCTCGTGGAAGCGGGAACGCCGGGTCTGAAGGTCAGCCGGAAGCTGAGCAAGACGGGGATGTGGGCGTCGGACACGGCGGAGTTGGTCTTCGAAAACGTCCGGGTGCCCGATGCGAACCTGCTTGGTGAGGAGGGCAGGGGATTCTACCAACTCTCCGCGGGCCTCCAAAGGGAACGATTGCTCTCGGCGGTGCTGAGCGTGTCGGCGGCCGGCCAGGCAATCGAGGACACGATTGAGTTCTTGAAGATTCGTGAGGCCTTCGACAGACCGCTTGCAGAGTTCCAGGCTCTCCGGCATCGGCTCGCCGATATGGCAACGGAAGTAGAGGCGGCAAGGCACATAACCTATGCGGCAGTCGAGGCATTCGCGGGCGGAGGAGACTGCGTGACCGAGGTCTCCATGGCCAAGTTATTCTCCACTGAGATGGCGAACCGCGTCGCATACGAGGCCGTTCAGATGCACGGTGGACTTGGATACATGCGGGAGTTGCCGGTCGAACGCTTCGCCCGCGACTACCGCCTGTGGACGATTGCCGCCGGAAGCTCGGAAATGATGCGGGAGATCATTGCCAAGCGGCTGTTGGGGTGATAGCTGGGTCCGTCTTTCAGGTTCCCCGCTTTCGCAGACCATGCCATATCGTCATTCCGGCTTAGGCAGGAACCCAGTCCCCGGCTTGACAAACAAGAACGCATGTACGATACTGCAAATAAGCGTTTGGTCAATATCCAATCAGACTGTAACGAGGGATGGCAAGGAGTGACACGAAGTGGCACGGACAGAAGGGAGCTCTTTCGAATTACCAGCGCTCTCCATTTGCAGCCTGATGCCTCACCGAACATTTGGCGAAGCCATCCAACTTTACAATAACGGTAGAAATGCAACAAAATGCAACGCCATGCAACAAATCGACGGGAAACCTGTCCTGACAAATGGTCTCTCACGCCTCTCCGATCTCTTGGCGAAGCCATCCAACTTTACAATAACTACAGAAATGCAACAAAATGCAACGCCATGCAACAAATCGACGGGAAACCTGTTCTGACAAATGGTCTCTTACGTCTCCCCGTCTAGACCGCTCGGCATGGCATCAACGAGCGCCGCGTGTGCCACTGGCAACCAACCTGAACGCTAAGTTGTAAGTTGTCTTGCCGCGAGAATGAAGTGAAAGGTCAGCCGTCGCTGGACCCAATGACTGTCGACGTGACCCGACCCCGCAGCTAGGTAAGCTGCCGCCAGTCGTCTTCGACCTGCTCGAAGCGCCCGTGAAGCTCCCGCACCGTGGCGTCGGAAATGGGCAGGTGATTCGCCACAAGGTCGATGTTCGATTTCAGGTGATCGACGTTGTGGGTGCCGGTGATGATGGTGGTGACTGCCGGTTCGGCCAGGGCGAAGCCGGTCACGAGGAGCACCTGGTCATCCAGGTCGTGCTCGAACGGGCCTGCCTCCTTCATCAACTGGGAGCGCCGGAAGTACTCGTCGGCGTACGGGTAAGGGCTCTCGTCCTTCCACCATGCCCCGTTGGCGACCGGGCGCTTGAGGATCACGCCCATGCCTGCCGCCTGCGCCATGTCGAAGACGCCCTTTGTGCGGGCGTGCTGCTCGACAACGTTGTAGCTGGTCTGGAGCGTGGCGAATATGCCGCTCTTGACGGCCCACTTCGCGGCCTCGTTGTCGCCGCTGAAGCTGACGAATCGGGTCTTGCCGGCCTCTCGAGCTCGAACGACCGCATCGATGGCGTCTCCCCGCTCCAGGACTTCAACGTCGCACGAGTGGAGTTGAACGATGTCTACATAGTCGGTCTGGAGGAGCCTCAGGCTGCGGTCGATGGAGTGCTCGATAGTCTCCCGTGCCCAGCTTTCGCCCGGCGCGTTCCCCACGGCGTGCCCAGCCTTCGTTGCCAGCACGTACTCGTCCCGACGATGCGAGACCGTTTCACCAATGAGTGCTTCCGTGTCGGCGTAACAGGCGGCAGTATCGAGGAAGTTGATACCGTTGTCCAAGGCTTCGTTCAGGACGGCTGCGCCGGCCGAGACGTCGCCTCCCATCCGGTCTTGGCGCGATATCTCCGCCAGGCCAAGGCCGAGTGGCGTGATCTTCAGTCCGGTCCTGCCGAATTCGCGTAGTTCCAAGTTATGCCTCCAGATCAGGATTCTGAATTGGGGAATGCGGCAGTGCCACCGCCTTCATCATAGTACCGATTCATTTGAATGTGACAGTCGAATAGAAAGGCGCTTATCCCCTCTCCCGTCGTGGGAGAGGGCTAGAGCCTGCCCCGTACTTGATACGGGGGTGAGGGTGTCTTGAGCAGGCCAATATCATACGGTATGCCCTCTATAGCATCGGCTTGAGGCTGCGGACGGCGGCAATGCGACGTTCGGCGATCCGGTCAGCGGCCACGTATGTGGGTATGCCCTCTGAGCGAGCGGTCTCGATCACATCGAGCGTCGTTTGGTAGATGCGCTTGGTCAGCTCCAACGCCCGGTCCTTGCGGTATACGCCCCCGATTTCGGAGCCAACGTTGATGATGCCGCCCGCGTTGATGACGTAGTCGGGCGCGTAGGTGATGCCGCGCTCATCGAGTAGATCGCCGTCGGAGTCGGAGAGTAACTGGTTGTTCGCCCCGCCGGCCACGATCCGGCTCCTGATCCGTGGGATGGTATCTTCATTCAGCACTCCACCCAGGGCGCACGGGGAGAAGATATCGCACTCGACATCGTAGATGGCGTCCGGTTCAACAACGGTCGCGCCCATGCTCGACGCCTCCTGACGGGCGCTCTGATATATGTCGGTCACAACCAGTTGAGCGCCCTCTTCGAGGAGGTGCTTGGCCGTGTTGGAGCCGACGTGTCCGAAGCCCTGCAAAGCCACCGTTCGTCCGGAGAGGCTGTCGTCTCCCCAGGTTGCCTTTGCAGCAGCCTTCATGCCGAGGTAGACGCCCAGTCCGGTCATGAGCGAGGTGTCGCCGCTGCCGCCGAGTGATTCCGGCAGGCCCACCACGTGCTTCGTCTCCTGGGCGATGAACTCCACGTCGCGTGGCGTCATGCCAACATCTTCAGTCGTTACGTAGCGACCGCCAAGGGAGTCCACATGACGCCCGAATGCGCGCAGCATAGCCTCGTTCTTGTCGGTATGAGGATCGGCCATGATGAGGGCCTTACCGCCTCCGAGGTCGAGACCCGCGACTGAGGACTTGTAGGTCATTGCCCGCGACAGGCGAAGTACGTCCATGATGGCGTCTTCCTCGCTCTCGTGCGGCCATACGCGAAGCCCCCCGCAGGCGGGACCGAGGGTCGTATCGTGAATGGCGATGAACGCTCGGAGACCCTGCGACGGCTCGTGGCAAATGAGCAGTTGCTCGTGGCCGTGCGTCTGCATGTATTCGAGGATTTCCATGAACTACCTTCGGCGCAGCGAGGCGCGTCGAACCGAAATCTAAGCGTGGCGGACACTGATATTATATGAGCGCCGCGAGAGTGGCACAACCGAAAACACGATTCGAGGCACGTATGAGACACGCGGTAGATGTTGCCGTGATTGGAGGAGGAGTTGCGGGGTGCGCCGCAGCATACTATCTGACTCGCGAGGGCCTGGACGTGGCCGTGATCGAGCATCAGGGCGTCGGCAATGCCGCGTCGGGTTACGCGCTCGGTCTGCTGAACCCGCTTTCCGGCGCGCTTATACCCGGTCGACTGGCG
>JAPOPA010000260.1 GCA_026713145.1 Chloroflexota bacterium | reverse complement strand
GCCGCGTGTGGGGTGGTGCGCGGCAGGAGGGGGGCGCGCGCGGAGGCGGACCGCCCCGCGGGTGTGGGGCGCGCGGCCACCCGAAGGGCCCCCCCCCCCCACCCCCCCCCCCCCCCCCCACCGCCCCACCCCCACCGCCCGGGCCCGCCGAGGTGATGGAGCAGGTGGCCCAGGAACGGTCGGACACATACCTCGACGCGTTGTACGAGCCGACGGAGGGCTTGGTGCGGATGGGGATCTGGGACGACAAGCGCGTTCAACTCGACAGCCATCTGGCAGGGTATATCATCGTCTACGGCTACGACTACGGGATCGAGATGGTCGAGACGACGGCTGAGGAGTATCCCGGGTTCCTCGAAACCGGGGAGCTGGACATCGTATTGCAGGTCTCCCCTGATCTGAGCGACTGGCTGGCCGAGAAGTCGAAGGACGGGGCGGTGTTGGATGTCGGGACGATGGTCGAAGAGACGCCCGGCGCGCGCGTCGTCGTGCACGGACGTCTGAGCGAGCGAGCGCCTCAGATCGTGGACTTTCTGAAGTCCATCACGGCAGACGACGAGGTGTTCGACTCGGCCGCAGCGCGAATTACCGGGGGCAGGCTTGGGATTAACCCGAATGTGGCCGGGCTGATCGTCCTGAAGAACAATGAAGAGTTGTGGACGCAGTGGGTACCGACGGAAGTGGAAGAGAAGGTGAAGGCCGCAATCGAGTCGGGCAAGAGCGACCTTCAGAATCGCAAGTGCGTACCCACGGGAGGCGGGGGCACGACGCCGAACTGCCGTGGGTGGACGGGGGATGGGTGATTGGCCCGCCTACAGTTCCGTACGACAATTCTACCTGGTAGCATGAGTTTTGGCTTGGAGACTCCGACTTAAGGGTTCTACGCCTCAGTGCAAGACGTCACATATCTCATCCAGCGAGTGAGGAATGGAGCGAATTACGAACTTGGGAATTGGCAAATGCGAATTGACCAAGCTATTCATACTCAATTCAGCCCCGCTCGTTTTTTCTCTGGCACTCGCAGCCTGTTCACAGACTGATGTTGAACGCATTCGTGAGATAAACGAATCAGCGGCAATAACCCCGATATGGACGGCACCTTCTCCGACTATGACTCCTGAAGCAAAAGTGACAGAGGGTTCACTGAGCGCGAAAATCCCAGCAATGGAGGTTGTTAAAGGCGACTGTATCGACTCAACATTGCCTAAAGGTATAACTTTCGAGTCGGTCGTTATCGTTGCGTGTTCGAGTCCGTGGGAGTATAGATCTGTTGGATTGATCGAGGTCGAAAACATGAACAGGTACCCGGGAAGAGACTACTTTGAAAAACGTGCTTATGAGAACTGTGACCGACGATCTAGCTACATTCTGTATCCTCCTGAAGAATCTTGGACGCTCGGCTACCGGGCAGTATCATGCCTACAAGAGAGCTATGGACTGTCGGTCGTTGACCCTGACAAGCTGGACCGCTTGGTACAGGTCAGTAGGGTAATCCTTGGAGAGTGTTTTAACGAAGCTCCAGAGACGGATGGGATACTGGTTGAACTGGTCAATTGTTCTGGGCCCTGGCAGTATCGAGTGCTTGAGTTGTTCGAAATTGGCGACCAGTATAATTATCCAGAGTCAAGCTACTTTGAGAAACGTGCATATGAGAACTGTGACCGACGATCTAGCTACATTCTGCATCCCTTCCAAGAATCCTGGCTGCTCGGCGACCGTGCAGTATCATGCCTACAAGAGAGCTTTGGACTGTCGGTCGTTGACCCTGACAAGCTGGACCGCTTGGTGGGAGTCAATACTATCGAATTGGGAGAATGCTTTAACGACGCACCTGAAACAGACGGGATACTAGTAGAATTGGTTAGTTGTTCGGGCCCTTGGGAGTATCGGGTTCTTGAATTGGTCGAGGTCGAAGACTCAGAGAAGTACCCCAGAGAAGACTATTTTGAAAGACGTGCCTACGAGGACTGTGACCGGCGATACAGCTACTTTCTGTATCCTATCCAAGAATCCTGGATTCTTGGCGTACGGACGATATCATGCTTACAACAGAGCTTTGGGCTGTCGGTCGTTGACCCTACTAAGCTAGATCGCTTGGTGGATGTAAATACCGTAAACGCCGGAGAGTGCTTCAATGAGGCACCGGAGACGGGGTTGAGACTGGTAGAACTTGTCAGTTGTTCGGGCCCTTGGGAGCAACAGGTAGCAAAAACCTTCCTTGTCCCTTGGAACGACGAGTATCCCGGGACTGATTATTTTGAACAGCAGGCAACAAAGGAGTGTGAAGGTTCGGACTACTACTACGCGCCCGATCGAAGGACATGGGATTTGGACAATCGAGTGGTGGCCTGTACTAAAGCGAGCAATCCCTGACGTAGTAAGATCCCCACAAGGCACCACCCCCCGCTACCAACCCTATACCGATGCCTCGAGGAGGGGTTTGATGGGGCCTAGCTCGGATTTGGACTGGGCGATGTCGAGGTCGTACATGCGCTGGAGGTTGAGCCAGTAGTCGGGGGTCATTCCGAGGGCGCGTCCGATTCAAAGGGCTGTGTCAGCAGTTATCGACCGGCGGCAGTGGACGATGTCGTGGACTCGAACCTGCGGCACGCCGATGGTCTTTGCCAAGCGGTATTGGGTGATGCCCAGTTCTTCTATGATCTCAGCGAGGTGTTCTCCCAGGTGAATGGGTTCGGAAAGGTTCATGGGCCTTCTCCTAGAGTCCTGTTTCGTAAATTCGTCGCAGTATTGGGGCTAGTCTTGTAGGGCGTAGGGACTGGCTTCCGGCCCCGTAACGGGGTACGGAGTGACGTTCCTTCGCCGGAATGACGGAGGCGGCGCAGAGGTCTCTCTTCGCTGGTATGGTGACGCTGCATTTGTGTTTGTGGGTATGGCTGTACTGTGCAACTCTTCCATCCACCACACTCCTAACACTGCTCGCGTCCTGACGTTGTATATCCAAATCGACCGATGCTCCGGGCGAAGGCGCAACCCTGCCACATAAATGCCGGACGAACTGCGCGGCGCGTAGTTCGTGGATCAAGAGTATGTATCCCGCAGTGGATGGATTCCCGCCTGCGCGGGAATGACGGGAGTGAGGCAAGTGTGGGGGCTGGCGCGTTGTCGTTTGGGGTGCGATAGGGTATCGTGTGGCGTGCGTGGCGGCCGTTACGTCTGTCCGGGCTGAGCGGACGGCGGGGCCGTATTCGAGTGTCCCGTCCTGCGAGGTAGCATAGGCTCATGTGGGTGTACATCGTCCGACGGCTGCTCTTTTTGCCGGTCACGCTAGTGGCTGTGTCGCTGATTACCTTCGCCCTCGGGCATTATGGCCCCGGCGACCCCGTTCGCGTGTTGATGGGCAACAAGTACGACGAGGTGGCGGCGGAGCGCCTTCGGGACGAGTTGGGGCTGAACCGACCGTTCTTCGTGCAGTACGGCGACTACATGTACGGCTTCTTCCAAGGCGACTTTGGGGAGAGCCTGCGGTTCATCGGGCAGCCGGTTCGCGACCTCATCGTGCCGAAGATGTGGGTCTCCGCGCAGCTTTCGATCGCCGCGATGATCATCGGCCTCAGCTTCGGTCTGCCATTGGGGTTTTACATCGCGCACAAGCAGGGGAGCTGGCAAGACCCGACCACGGTAACGATTGCGATAGTCCTGGCGTCGATACCGATCATGGTGACGGTGCCATCACTCCTGTGGGTCGGGTGCCTCAAGACCGACCTGATACCGTGCTCCGGCTGGGGTGGGTTCTTCGATCCGCGCATCGTCGTGCCCGCGATAACGATGGGAGTTCCGGGCATCGCGGGGCTCATGCGCTTCATGCGGGCGAGCACCCTCGACGTATTGGGGCAGGACTTCATCCGCACGGCCCACTCAAAGGGACTCGGCACTTTGCGAATCGACTCGGGACACGTTCTGCGTAACGCGATGATTCCCATCGTCACGATTCTCGCCTTCTCGCTGGCTGGCCTGATAGAGGGATCGTTCATTATGGAGACGATCATGGGCATTCCGGGCGTCGGCCGGTTCGCCGTCGAGTCCATCTTCAACCGAGACTACCCGATCATCATGGCGATAACGCTCCTTGGGGCTATGGCGTTCGTTCTCGCGAATCTGCTGGCCGACGTGGCGTACGCGTACATCGATCCTCGAATTAGGTACAGCTAGGTGGCCCTCCGACCACAATCACAACCGTTTGAGATTGTGCCCGACGAATTGGACGAGCTGGCCGAAGAGTCCCAGCGGCACCGGCGGAGTCACTTCGCGCGTGCCTTCTCGCGGCTCATGCGCAAGAAGATCGCGGTCGCGGCGATGGCCATCATCGCCATCATCTGGCTTTCCGGGATATTCGCCGCGCCGCTGTCGACGTTCGTGACGGGCTATGAGTACACTGCACAGGACTACACGGCCTTCCGCGAGCCGCCGAGCCTCGAACACTGGGCGGGCACCGACCGGGCAGGCCGGGATGTCTTCACTCGCCTTCTCTGGGGGATCCAGAACACCGTCATTCTCACATTCGTAGGAATGTTTTCGGGCGGGCTGGTCATCGGCATCACGCTCGGGCTAGTGTCGGGGTACTTTGGAGGCAAGATTGACGGGTTCGTCATGCGGATTGGCGAGATTTTCGCGTCTTTCCCCGGCATCCTGCTCGTCATCATCATCGCCGCGACGCTGCGTCCGCGAATACTCGAAACTGTGCGGTGGGTCGAGGACAACACCTTTCTGGACGGCCTAGTGCGTTCTGGAGTGGTTGACTACGTGGTGATATCCGTCGCCCTGGTGAGCTTCGGGTGGATTGGGATGGCGAGGCTGGTGCGTGGGCAGATCCTCTACTTGAAGGAGACGCAGTACGTAGAGAGCGCCCGCGCCATCGGCGTTTCGACGCCGCGAATCCTCTTTCAGCACCTGCTCCCGAACGCCATCAGTCCCATCGTCGTAACCGTCTCAGCGGGAATGGGCACGATGGTGGGCACGGAGATCGTGCTGAGCTGGTTGGGACTCGGCATTCAGCCGCCCCGGCCAAGCCTCGGCGTGATGCTGTTGGAGGGTGGATCCATCAGCGTCCTGCGTGTGATGCCCTGGCTGCTGCTGGCCCCGGGTGCAATTGCGTGGGCGATGTTGCTGTCGTGGAACCTGTTGGGCGACGCGCTCAATGACGTTTTGAATCCGCGCACGCGCTGACGATGGAGCGCGCTCTCAGTATTCTTCGCGGTCTGGGATCGTGCCCGGCCACGCCGTTCTTCGAGGGACTGCCCGCGCAATATGTCACTGAGGCGCTAGCCCGGTCGGGAGTCGATTACCAACGCGACGAGTTCGGGAACATCGTCGCCCGCGTTGCGGCGACGGCTCAATCTTCGGGTCCCCCGATAGCGTTCGTCGCGCACATGGACCATCCGGGCTTCGAGGTCGTCGAGGTCGTGGGGACGGGAGCGGTAGCAAGGGCGATGGGCGGGGTGCCCGCGGCGTCGCTGGTGAAACCCGTGCCAGTTTTCGTCCTCGCGCAGGACGGGACAAGGATTTCCGGAGTGACTGAGCCTCACGAGGACATGACCGACCCGAACGACCGCATGTCGGACCGTCTCGTGCGGATTCAGCTCGACAATTCAATTGATTCCGAGCCGCCGTTGCCCGTAGTGTTCGACCTTGCAGACTTTGAGCTTGAGGGTGACACGATCAGGATGCGTGCCGTGGACGATCTCGCGGGGTGCGCGGCCATACTCTGTCTGCTGGAGCGAGTTGACCGTGAGGGTCCGGCGGCCGACGTGTACGGCGTATTCACGCGGGCCGAGGAGGGAGGACTGTTCGGCGCTCGCCTGATGGCGGAGGCGGGCACACTGCCGAAGGAGACGGTCATCGTGTCGGTCGAGTCGAGCGCGGTCATCCCCGGAGTCGAGCAAGGGGCAGGGCCGGTCATACGGACAGGAGACGCGCTCACCACTTTTGACATGGATGCGGAGCGCCTGCTCGCGGCGGCAGTGGCATCGATTCGCGGCCGCAACCCGGAGTTCAAGGTGCAACGTCAATTGATGTCGGGGGGAGTGTGCGAGGCCACCGCTTTCTTAATGGACGGATACTCAGTTACAGGCGTTGCGTTCCCTCTAGGGAATTACCACAACGCCACGACGACTATTCCCGATCCTGAAGGCGGCGTGGCGGAGGAGTACATCCAGCTGTCGGACTACCTCGGAGGGATGGAACTGTTGGCGGAGGCGGCAACTATAGGTGTCGAAAGGGACGGCACAACTTCACGAATAGGAGTCGTTGCGGACGACGTGAGGGAGCGGCTGCGAAACTAGAAGGGGTGGTGAACTGTAATGGGCACCACTCGCGATGTCTATTGCTCCGGGGAGGCGTCCTTATCAGCGAGCGCCCCGATGCCCGTCAAGGTGACGGGTGGACGGTCGGGAAACTCGGCGACTAGGTGTAACTTTCCGCCCATTGCCTCAACGTAGCCGCTTAGCGTGGATATCAGCAGGTCGGTACGCCTTTCGATTCGGGACACGTTCTCCTGATTGATCCCCAAGTCACTCGCCACACGTGATTGCGTCCTTCGCAGAGCCTTGCGGAGGTCTCGCAATGACATCTCCTCACCAATCAGCATCTGCGCTCGCTTCTCTATTTTCTTCCGGCGAGCTTCCGGCAAACTGTTTATCTTATCCGTCAGGGTTGTCATCGTTCCCTCCGTTCCGCTCATAGCTGAGTCAGGTGACTGTCGAATCTTCGGTCCGCTGTCCGAATTAGTCGTTGATAGAAACGGCGTTCGTTGATGCCTGACTTGCTGGCTGCGGTGAGCAGAACCGCCCTGCGGACCGGGTCGAAGGCAAACGCTACTCTCCACACACCATCCATGGCACTAAAGCGTAGCTCTTTCATGTTTGCGTGCCGTGATCCCTTTAGGGTATCCACTCTTGGGCGTCCAAGGGAGGGACCAAACGTCTCCAGAACTTTCGCGTGGGCCAGAATTTCGTCCTGTACGTCAAGTGATAGTGCATCGAATTCCTGCTCAAATGCAGGGTCGAAGATGACATCCCAAGTCATGGGAGCATTATGCGCTATAGTGCATATGCTGTCAAGAGCATTACCGGCGACGCTACACGAGGTTAGGAACCGTAGTTGTGAATACGGATTGTCCGGCGAACTTTCTCTACGAAAATGACCGCGAGAAAGGTTACTGGGGCTACTTTGCCTCTCGACCTACGGTGTCGAGACGTTGGGACACTCCCGAGTTAGCCCGAGGCTCTTGCGAGCCTAGTCTCCGCCGCTCGGTTCGGGCAGGGGTGCGGGAGGAGCGTTGAGCATGTCGGTGAGGGCAGGGCCTTCGAGGGTCTCGTGCTCGATGAGGTACTTCGAGACCTCGATTAGCTTGTCCTTGTGGGCGACGATGAGGTTCTTGGCCGTGAGGTATGCGCCCTGGATGAGGCTATGCACCTCTTCGTCGATAGTATCGGCGATGCGCTCGCTGTAGTCGGCCTGCTCGGATATCTCCCTGCCGAGGAAGACTAGCTCCTCGCGCTTGCCGAAGGTGCGCGGTCCCAGCTTGTTGCTCATGCCGTAGCGCATGACCATCTGACGAGCGAGATTGGTGGCCTGCTCAATGTCATTGCTCGCGCCGGTGGTAATCTGCTCGGCCCCGAAGACTTCTTCCTCGGCGGCACGACCGCCCATGAGCGTGGCAAGGCGGGCCTTCACCTGCTTGAGCGTCATGTAGTAGCTCTCTTCGTTGGGAATCGACTTGGTGTAACCGCCGGCGTGACCTCGCGAGACGATGGTCACCTTTGCGACAGGGTCCGCGTCGTCCAGCAGATGGCCGACGAGCGTGTGTCCGGCCTCGTGGTAGGCGGTAACCTCTTTATCCGATGCGCTGATTACCCGCGACTTTCGGGCGGGACCGGCTATCACGCGGTCGATGGACTCGGCGAAGTCCTCGTAGAGCACGGACGTCCTGTTGTTTCGCGCGGCGAGGATGGCCGACTCGTTCACGAGGTTTGCCAGATCGGCGCCGCTGAATCCCGGCGTCTGCTTGGCGACGCTCTCGATGTCGATGGTCTCATCGATGGGCTTGCCCTTCATGTGGACCCTAAGGATAGCCTCGCGTCCGCGCACGTCGGGGTTGTCCAGGGTGACTCGACGGTCGAAGCGGCCCGGTCTGAGGAGGGCGGGGTCGAGGATGTCGGGACGGTTTGTGGAGGAGAGGACGATCACGTTGACGCTGGTATCGAAGCCGTCCATTTCGACGAGTATCTGGTTAAGCGTTTGCTCGCGCTCGTCATGGCCTCCACCAAGGCCCGCTCCACGGTGCCTACCAACCGCGTCGATCTCGTCGATGAACACGATACATGGGGCGTTGCGTTTGGCCTGCTCGAAGAGGTCGCGCACGCGGGACGCGCCGACGCCGACGAACATCTCTACGAATTCCGAGCCACTGATCGAGAAGAACGGCACGCCGGCCTCTCCCGCAACGGCCCGGGCAAGAAGCGTCTTGCCGGTTCCGGGCGGTCCAACGAGCAGGACGCCGCGCGGGACGCGCGCGCCCAAGGTCTCGAAGCGTTCAGGGTATCTGAGAAAATCAACAACCTCTTCCAGTTCTTCCTTCGCCTCGTCCGCACCGGCAACGTCATCGAAGGTGACGTTTGGCTGGTTGCCAACAAGCATTCTGGCGCGGCTGCGTCCGAAGCTGAACGTCTGGTTTGTGCTGCCCTGCGCCTGTCGCATCATGAACAGAAGGACGGCACCGAAGAAGATCAGAGGCAGGAAGTTGATGAGGATGCCAAAGAGGCTGCCGAGACCGCTGGATCCCACGACTACGATATTCGGCTTGCCGCCGCTATATGGGTCGATCCCGGCATCTACCAAGATATCGACTATGCTGGCGTTCTGTTCGATCCTCGACGTGAAGGTCTCCTGAAGGGTGGTGATGATCGTCAAGCGATCCCCACTAACTTCAATAGTATCGATGTCGCCGCGCTTCGCCATAGCTACGACTTCGCTGATTGGCAAGTCTTGGGAGCCGCCGGGCACGCCGGAGAAGAGTGTGAAGAATATCGCCATCACGGCCACGACGATGAGCAGGTAGATAAAGCCGTTACGCATAAACCGGGAGTTCATTGTCCCTCCAGAGGACTTCTCGCCAGATGTTTCGATGGAACGGTAAGGGGGATAGGAATCCCTCAGCTATCATGGTACCACCGTTTGCAGTCCCAATTCAAAGCGTGAATGCGACCTCAAATTCGGAAAACCGGGCGGGTGGCAGGTTCAATCGTCCCTGCCCAGTCCCTGCTCCCCTTCGGGACGTCGAGGTGCGGTCGGATCGCCTGTCGCGCTCTGTCCAAAGTGCTCCGGTTTCCAGTACCAGACGCGACCCTGATCGGCCCCCGCGACGAGTTCGAACTTACCGTCACCGTCCCAGTCGACGGGCGCCGGATGCACACCGTGACGCCAGAACTCCAGGGGCAGACCGTCGTTGTCCCACAGGATAATCTCAGGCCGTCTAAACAGGGGGTCCTCGTTCGTTCCGACGTTCTTGGCGAAGAGTACGTAGCTGCCGCGATACGGACTTCCGTGCTGAGGGCCGACTCCCAGGAGCAGGTCGAGCGCGCCGTCGCCGTCCCAGTCGACGACGTTGATCTTCGTCCTGCCACGACCATCGCCTCCACCCTCGGTGTAGACCCCGTGGGTCTTGATGGTCTCACCGTCCTCGTACCGCAGCTTTTCTCCTGGGTGCAGGCGGGATGGTTCGTCGGGCCCGACTCTACGGAATATCGCCAGATCGAGGTCTTTGTCCTGGATGACGATGTCGGGCAGACCGCTGCCGGAAAAGTCCCCTACCCCAGCCTGCTGTCTCCATGGACCGCGTAGTGGCTCACCGTCAGTTACGTGCAGTCGCTGCGGGGGGCCGAGCTCCGGTTCGGTCCTGGTGCCCCAATTCGGGTACCAGTCGTAGAGGCCGATCATGTCGCTTACGAGGAGGTCTAGGAGGCCGTTGCCGTTCCAGTCCACGAGGACGGGGTTGCTATAGCCACCGGTGTCGCCGTCGTAGGGTCCCTGTGAGCCGCCCCAGTGGTGTCCGCCGGCGGGGTCGGGAGTGGCGAGACGGCGAATCTCGGTCGTGCCGTATCGCACCCTTTCGGGAAGGGTGAAACGCAGCGGGTCGGTCGAGAGGGTCTTATACCAGAGGACGTAGCCCTCCACGCCTCCGACCAGCAGGTCGGGCGTGCCCGTACCTCGCCAGTCGCCGACTGTGGGGACGCTGAAGAAGCT
>JAPOPA010000349.1 GCA_026713145.1 Chloroflexota bacterium | reverse complement strand
ATTGGGCAGACGGTCAATCAACCCCATGACCCTATGTAGATCTCCAGAGCGGATCGTCACCGAGGACTGACCTGACCGCAGGGCCGGCTCTACGTAGTTCTTGTATGCATACTGTCTAATCTCATCGGCTTGGTTCATTTTTTACTCCTTAGGTTAGGTAACTTTGTGCATTCGTCGGCCGACGAGCTACCTAAGGGTGCCGCAGTCCGCCATGACAAGCCCTGCCAGGACCCGCCATTTCCGGCGAACTACGTGGGATTCCTCCGCTGTTTGGGTGGTCATTTTCATAGTCGGTTAGATGTTGTCGAAGACTCCATCAAAGAGACCGTCATCGTTGCATGAGATTTCAATTGTTCTGTTGACTGCATCCTTGTTGATGGGGCCGTATATGTGGGGGAATTTCTCCTCGCCGCCCTGCTCGTACCTGGTCTCCGGGTCCAGCTTAGTAGGCATCAGCTCGAGGATGAGCAGATCGTCCCTGCCCCGGAAGTTCCTCTCAGCAACGGTCTCCAGTTGGTGCTGCTCCGAGCAGTGTATGAACCCATCCTCCTGATATCTGTTGGGAGCGTACGTCGGCTCGTTGGCCTGAGACTCCCATTCGGCTCCAATTGCTATGTGGTAGATCACTTATTCAGTACAGTCTCTTGCCCATGCTTATGCGGTCTTCGACCGAGAACCCGAGTCTTTTGTAAAAGTCGACAACGTCGGAGTTCGAGGCGACCACCTGCAGGTTCACTTTCAGGCATCCGAGGGCCTTCAACTTTCGCTCGATGTTGTCTATCAACGCCGATCCGATTCCTCTGTGCCGCTCATGGTCATCGACTGCCAGCGAGTAGACCCAACCGCGATGGCCGTCGTAGCCGCCCATTACGGTGCCGATCACCCGGCCATCCGCGACTGCGACCAGGAAGAGGTCAGGGTCGCGGGAGGTCTTTCTTTGAATCGATATGTATGGGTTGCTATGGAGTTCGTCGTAGTTGAAGACTTTGGTCCACAGGGCGACGACGCTCTCCGTGTCGGTTTCAGCAAACCTCCGGATTTCGAATGCCTTCTCCCATTGTTGGCTGGCCTCCTATGGGTTGTTAGTCTGCGTCCTTTAGGAAACTCATCATGCCGCGGAGCTCCGCGCCGACCTTTTCGATGGAGTGCTCTGACGCCTCCTTGCGAAGTTGGGTGAAGCGGTGGCGCCCCTCGTCGTTCTCCGCAATCCACTCGCGGGCGAAGGAGCCGTCCTGAACAGCCTCCAGCACTTTCTTCATGTTTTCTTTGACATGCTCGTCGACGACGACCGGGCCTCGGGTCAGGTCACCGTACTCTGCCGTGTCGCTGATAGAGTAGCGCATGTACTCCATGCCGCCCTGGTAGAGGAGGTCGACGATGAGCTTGAGCTCATGCATGCACTCGAAGTAGGCAGACTCCGGCTGGTATCCGGCCTCGACGAGTGTCTCGTAGCCGGCCTTGATGAGGGCGGTGACGCCGCCGCAGAGGATGGTCTGCTCGCCGAACAGGTCGGTCTCGGTCTCTTCCTTGAAGGTGGTTGTGAGGACTCCGGCTCGCGTGCAGCCAACACCCTTGGCGTAGGCGAGGCCGATATCGTGGGCCGAGCCGGATGCGTCCTGATGGATTGCCAGCAGGCCCGGTACGCCAGATCCGCGCGTGAAGACCTCGCGCATGCGGTGGCCCGGAGCCTTGGGGGCAACCATCGACACGTCGATATTCTCCGAGGGGGTGATGGTCTCGTAATGGATGTTGAAGCCGTGCGCGAACATGAGGGTCTTGCCGGCGCCCATGTGCGGTGCGATCTCATTGTTGAAGACATCGGCCTGGAGGTGGTCGGGGATTAGCACCATGACGATGTCGGACTCTTCGGCGGTCTCGTCGACGGTGCCGACGCGAAGTCCATCGGCCTCGGCCTTCTCACGGCTCCTGCTGCCTTCGTACAGGCCGACCATAACGTTCAGGCCGTTGTCCTTGCAGTTGAGGGCGTGGGCGTGGCCCTGGCTGCCGTATCCGATTATGCCGATGGTCTTGTCCTCGAAAAGGGACAGATCGGCGTCGTTGTCGTAGAACATCTCTGCTGGCATTTTTTGTATAGGCTCCGTTTGTTTGGGTTTTTTCCGAACCCCCTCTCTTAGTCTCTCACCGGGAGAGATGGGATTTTCCTTCTCCCTGAGGGGGAAGGATTAAGGATGGGGGTTTTGCTCTAGTGCTTCATGTATTGCCTCTAGGACGACTTCGCACCGATTCATCACGTCATGATTCCAGAATCTAAGGACTCGAAAGCCATTCTGCTTCAGCCAAAGAGTCCGTTGCTCATCATACTCTCGTTGTGTGGAGTGCTGTCCTCCATCGACCTCAACTATGAGCTGTTTCTCGTAGCAATAAAAGTCAACAATGTACGGGCCGATTGGGTGCTGTCTTCGAAAGCGATGACCACTGAGCTGTCTTCGTCTGATGTGGTGCCAAAGGATCAGTTCAGCTTCCGTTGCATTCTTCCTGAGGGCCCTTGCTCGCTCTCTGGTTTGTTGATCGCCAGGCACCATCGGGCGCGGTGGTCTGGTGACCTCGTTGCTTTGTTCTTCTTTCACCAACCCCCTCTCTTAGTCTCTCCCCCTCGGGGGAGAGATTGAGCCGAGACTCTCCCCCGGCGGGGGAGAGATATAGCCCGTTTACACTGATGCGGCTTCGCCCCAGTTGCGGCGCTTGGCTCCGGACTGTTGATCGTGGAGGTGGCCCAGCCATCGCTCCATGACGATGGTGCCGGTGCGCATGACTTCCATGACGCCGAAGCGCTTTACGAGTCCGAGCAGGGACTCGATCTTGTCCTGGTCGCCGGTGACCTCGACGATGAGATGGTCGGGTGAGACACCGGCGATCTTGGCGTTGAAGATTTCGACGATCTGGATGATCTCCGAGCGGGTCTCGCTGGTGGCCCTGATCTTGATGAGGGCGAGTTCGCGGGAGACCACGTTGTCGCTGGACACCTCGGAGACGCGGATGACGTCGATGAGCTTGTGCAGGTGCTTGTTGACCTGCTCGATGGTGCGCTTGTCGCCCTCGACGACGAAGGTCATGCGTGAGAGGTCGGGCTCTTCGCTATGGCCGACGGCGAGGCTGACGATGTTGAACCCGCGCCGCCGGAACATGCTGGACACGCGGTTGAGTACGCCGGGCTTGTCCCTCACGAGGGCGGTGATGGTGTGGTTCTGGACGGTGCTGCCGTTCGTGGTCATCGTGCCACCTCCCACGGCGCGAAGTCGGGCTCCTCGACGAGGTCCTCGATGGTGCCTCCCGCCTTGATCATGGGGTAGACGCGCTCCTCTTCCTCGACGACGAAGTCGATGACGACGGGTCCATCGTGGGCCATGGCCTCTTCGATGGCGCCGCGCACCTGCACCTTGTCGGTCACGCGCATGGCCTTGATTCCGAAGGCGTCGGCGAGCTTCACGAAATCAGGGTTCGCCGTGTAGGCCGTGGCGACGTAGCTCTTGTCGTAGAAAAACTCCTGCCACTGATGGACCATTCCGAGCACGTTGTTGTTGATGATGGCGAACTTTACCGGCAGGCGGTTCTCGACGATGGTGGCGAGCTCGCACATGGTCATCTGGAATCCACCGTCTCCGGCGACCGACCAGACAGCCTTGTCGGGCACGCCGACCTGCACTCCCATTGCGCCGGGCACCTCGTAGCCCATCGCGCCGGAGCCGCCAGACGTGATGAAGGTGCACGGGTACTTGTAGGTGAAGTGCTGGGCGGCCCACATCTGATGCTGACCGACGCCCGTCACGACGACGGCGTCTCCGCCGGTTACCTCGGACAGCTCCTTGACGATGAGCTGCGGGAGGAGCTGGTTGGCGTCGCGGATGACGTGGGAAGGATGCTCCGCCTTGAGCTCCTCGATGCGTTGAAGCCAGTCGGTGTGGGTGGTCTCCTTGACCTGCGGGTTGAGCTTCGTCAGCACACGCTTGAGGTCTCCCACGATGGGGACATCGACCTCGATGTTCTTGCCGATCTCGGAGGGGTCGATGTCGATGTGGATTTTCTTGGACTTTCGAGCGAACGCGCTCGGCTTGCCGGTGATGCGGTCGTCGAAGCGCATGCCGAGGGCAATGAGCAGATCGGCCTCCTCGATGGCGATGCTGGCGTAGGCCATGCCGTGCATGCCCGGCATCCCGACGCACAGGATGTGATCGTCGGGGAACGAGCTAATGCCGAGCAGGGTGGTGATGACCGGGATCTGCGCCTTCTCCGCCAGTTCGCGCAGCTCGTCGTAAGCGCCGGAAAAGATGATGCCGTGTCCGGCGAGGATGACGGGCTGCTCGGCCTCGTCAATCAGCTTGACGGCCTTCCTGATCTGGCTGTTATGGCCCTTCAGGTTCGGCTTGTAGCCTGGCAGGTCGATCTCCAAGGCGTTGTAGAACTCGTCGAACGAGTCGTAGGGAAGCTCGACCTCCTCGGTCTGCACGTCCTTGGGCACGTCGATGACTACGGGGCCGGGCCTGCCGGTGCCTGCGATGTGGAAGGCCTCCTTGACGACCTGGGGGATCTCCGCGGGGTCCATCACCAAGGTGTTGTGCTTGGTGATTGGGAGGGTGATGCCCGTGGTGTCGGTCTCCTGGAAGGCGTCTGTTCCGATGGAGGCGCGGGCCACCTGTCCGACGACGGCGACGATCGGGACTGAGTCCATCTGGGCAGTGGCGATGCCGGTTATGAGGTTGGTCGCGCCGGGGCCTGACGTGGCCCAGCATACGCCGACCTTGCCGGTTACGCGGGCGTAGCCGTCGGCGGCGTGAGCGGCGCCCTGCTCGTGACGAGTGAGGATGTGGCGAAGCTGCGGATACTCCGGCAGCGTCTGGTAGAGGGGGAGGATTGCTCCGCCGGGAAGACCGAAGATCTCTACGACGCCCTCACGTACCAGGCTTTCGCACAGCAACTGCGACCCATTCATTCGGATTCCCATAATCTTCGCACCTCCCGTCTTCGAAGTGTTCCTTTAGCCCACGTTTCGCCACAATGAAAAAGTCCCGTCCCACCAAAGGGACGGGACTGTCTGATATAGCATATCCCGCGGTACCACCCTCGTTCCCTCCGGCCCCCTCTCTATATCTCTTTCCCGCGGGGGAGAGATCGTAGGCAGGTGGTCAGAGGACACTCATAGCTCCGTCGAGCCGGGCCGTAACGGGGCCTGACCGCCCTGCCCTACGCCTGGAACGTCATTGAGATGACGACCGGTCTCAGGCAGGATGCTCGGGGGCGAGTTCGCAGGCGCTCTCACGTCGGGGCTTCCACCGTATACCCCGTTCTCTATCGCGCGCCGCCCGCTACTACTCCCCTTCTACGCATATTTCAAGTATTCGTATGTTATGCAAGTTCAAGGCTAGCACGCGAGTCGCGGCTGCGTCAACTGATTTTTGTACCTTGAAGCAGCTTGCGAGGGCTTCCCACTCATGGACTAGATGAGTTCCTTTTATCACTCTCCACGAACACTCGGAGACGACGGCTGAGTGATTCGGTCGTAAGAACTAGAGGCCGATGAAGTCCCAGCGGACCAGTCGCTCAAGCCACCATGCCAGAGCAATGAGAGCAAGGGTGTAATGTATCCTCCCCAAGACCGACCACCATCGTTTCCACCATGCGCGGAATGTCAGATAGACGACCAGTGCGGTCGCGGCCCAGACGAGGTAAGGCACGATGAACCACGGGCGTACCGAGGAGAAGTACCCGAAGTTCCTGACGAGGTCATCGGTTAAGTCCCCGTTATCGAGGACCCACCTTGTGAATCCCCATGTGGCAAACAAAGCTACGGCGGCGAGCAATCTGGCCAGCCATGGCTGCGAAATAACTGAGCCGGGGCCCCCGCGAAGGATTCTAAACAGGAAGAGCAGCGGCCATATGGTAAAGACGGAATATGTGACGTACAGGTGTACCCTGTTCAGCCATGACTCCAGCCCTTCCGGGATCGGTGGATTCACCGCATCAAAGTGCCACGTATCCATAGCACGGGGACCCCGGTTAAGGTACATGTCAGAGAAGCTAGTTTCGCTTGCAACGGTGCATGGAGACACGGGGTTGGTGGTGGGTGATTTGAGGAATTTTGTCATGAGCGTCTGACCGCACTGAGTGTCTATCCCAACTCCATGACCCGTCATTGGGAGGACGAATGAATAGCTATTGCTCAGCGTCTCGGAGGCGATGTCCGCCCATCGAGGCGGAGTTGCAGGGTCGAATTGGCCCGATAGCAGGAGCGTTGGAATGTCACTCACAACAGGCTCGTCCTCAATCGGGTCGACGGGCATCCTTTGCCACGATTCACACAAGGCAGGGAGCAAGAGCGGATACTTGGGGCTATAGAACTTTCGGTGTGCCTCACGGTCGGAGGCAAGAATTTCGTGGTCCAAGGTTGGTCCAAAGGAGTAGCATGACATCGCCACGCTTGCCGCAGAATTGTCGATAGGATCCAGCCTCGGCCAGTATACCGGACGGGCCCATCCATCGACGACAGCGACGTCTCCGTTTGCAAGCTCGTTTATCAAGAAGGGGACGTACGGGATCCAACGTTCGCTTCTCATGGAGGAAACGACACGTCCGATGACGAAGTCTCCATTGAATTCCTCCTCATACGTGTCATCGGCGTATCGATCATAGAAACTGAGCTTGAAAGGCTCATCGTTGTACCGATCAACCGCCCTCCAGAAGCTCTCCTCCAGATTTGGGTAACGCTTCGAGCATTCAGGATCGACTTCGCATTGACGATACAGCTCGTCCAGGGTGGCCGCCTGATTGCCAAAGAGCGAATGATAGTGATTTACCTGAAGGGGAAGAACGCCGTCGAGGACTACGCTTCGTATGTTGTCCGGGAAGTCCCTCATGACGGTCAGGGCCAAGACCGTTCCATAGGAGACGCCATAAAGATTGAACGAGTCGTAGCCCATGGCGGAGGCGATATCGACCACATCGGCTGCCGTGGAGGCGGAGTTATAGGTATCCAGATCGATCCCCTGCTCGGTGGAAAGTGTCTTTCTGCAGTCCATGAGCGCCTCCACTTGCCATTGGATCCTTTCCTCGGGACTAGGGTCGAGATGGCGTAGCTCGGCGGCTCCGTGTCGATAGTCGGAGCATTCCAGTCTAGGCTTGGAGCCGCCGATGCCGCGCTGATCGAACAGGATGAAGTCGCGTTCCGTATAGAGAAAACGGGCCTTGTCGATGAAGTGCTGGGCCGACCTCGTCGCGCTTCCGCCGGGGCCGCCTGCGAGATAGATTACCGGGTCGGGGTTCAGAACCCGACTCATCCCTTGAATTCGGACAACGTAGAGTTCAATCGTGTTTCCGCTGAGAGTGGCTCGATTTTCGAGGACGGTAACGAACCCGCAGGTCAAGGTAACGTCGCCGGGAATACCGAGGTTATCCGGGCAGGTACTTTGATCGAATTCAGGTTCGAAGCGTGGCGGGGGTTCTTGAGCGAATGCTTGTCCTGACCCCAGGAGGACGCCGGCAAGCGCGAAGGCTATCGCTGCGAACAAATGCGGTTTTCCCGGGCGGCGTCGATTCGCTGCCAATGGTCAGCCTTTCGAGCATTGCACTGTTGGTTATTCCGCGCTCTCAGCAGTTCGATGTGAACGCATCGTTCATTTGACCTTGTCTTCCGGGTTCTGCGGGAGGAACCATCGGCGGAAGAGGTATAGGAGGAAGACGATGATTATTCCGAGGGCGCCTATGGAGACGTTTCCGGCGAAGACGCCAAAGACGAACATGCCTATGGAGAGAATGAACAGTCCGACGAATACCCAGTAGAGTTGCACACGCGCCCTCCATTCAGAGCTCGGCTCTCAAGCAAGTGCGGGGTCCCTCTCTAAATATCTCTCCCCCGGCGGGAGAGATATTCTTGTAAAGGATTGCTCCAGCACTGGGAGTGATGCCGTTCGGGGGAATCATACACTTTTGGGAGCGGATTCGGTCCGGCCAGGGTAGAAAGCTGACGCTTAATGGCATAGGGTAGTGTCGGCAAGCCTTTGAGCATGGAGACGAGATGACCAACATCGCCGAGATCCAAGCAGTCGTCGATCGAAGGAACGAAGAGACCAACGGAAGTATTAGCAGGTACGGGTTCGAGTTTGACGAGGCGCAGATAGAGTCCTTTCTGCAGCACCGGACCGTCGACGAGACGATCTCGAATCTGACTCGACTGGCTGATTGGCACCAAGGGGTCAACGGTCAGAACCACGACGGCGTGACGCTAACGCCTCTGCTGAAGGACTTCCTCGCGGAACCGGGGGATATCGAGGAAAAGCTGGCCGAGCTTGAACGTCTTCGCAGGAACACGCGAATGGGGCGCTTCGATTTGTCCAACGAATTCGAGCGCGACCTGGAGTTCCACCGGTACGACTGGGCCTATCACGAATTAATTGCACCCGAATACGACTCCTATGAGAAGGCGTCGTATGAAGAGTTCCGGAAGCTGCCCGTGCTTGAGACGCAGACGCATGAGGAGTTCGTTCTCGACGGGCAGAACTTGATCGAGGCCCGTCGCGTGGCGTACGAGGCATATACGCTCCTGGGGTTCCTCAAGAAGTTCCGGGCGGAGACGTCCCGGCCGATCCTGATAATCGGGAATGACAGGTATGGGCGTCAGTGGGGGATCGAGGCGCTTGAGGAATATCTCGAGGGTGATTTCACGATCGTTTATCCGCGCGTGCCGTCACACAGGTCAACACGCCTCACGGTGCCGAATATGATACTGAAGACGGGCGTGCGCGCGGGGCCGGACCGGGGGACGATTCGTTTCCTCAGCACGGACATGCCGCACGTGATCGTCGTCGACGCGAGGAACGTGGGACATGGCAAAGACCGGCTGATGATGCGAATGTCGCGGGGGGCCCGGGACTATGCCAACTGGTTCATCGCATTCAACGATCTCCGGGCGGAGGGAGACGTTTCCCAGTACGAGCACAAGATGCCCCACGCTTCCCATCACTTCTCAGAACTGAGAAGGTGGTTCGGGTTCGTTGAGGCGCAGAGGAAGATGCGACCCTGGGTTGAACCGGGCGAGACGTACTCGATGACGATGTGGGCCCCGGAGATCACTGAGGAGACGGTGCTGGGGGACTTCCGAGTGAAGACTCGGAAGGTGGGGTTCGGT
>JAPOPA010000263.1 GCA_026713145.1 Chloroflexota bacterium | reverse complement strand
GACCATGCGGTTGATGGACGGGTTGCCGAGATTCCGGTCTCCATAGCCGTTCCACTGGAGGAAGACATCGTTCTCGTCGAGCGTCTCGTCGCCTTGGAGCACGGGCGCTAAGCTGGTCCCCTCGATGTGACCGGGTACCGGATCGCCCACGATGGCGAGGAGGGTGGGCACGAGGTCGATGAGACTAGCGCTGCCCTCGATCCTCCGCGGTCCTTCAGGCAGCCACGGCACGTGAATGAACAGGGGCACGCGCGTCGCTTCTTCGTACATGGAGCGCTTTTCTAGCATCCCGTGATCTCCCGCCATTTCTCCGTGCTCGCTCGTGAAGACGATGATGGTGTTGTCAGTCTGCCCGGACTCGTCGAGCGCGCTGAGGATCCGTCCGACGTTTTGGTCGACGAGCGTCACGTTCGCGAAGTACTGGGCGCGGAGCTTTCGCCACCCCTCTTCCGTCGTGGTGTCGTGGATGTCGCCGCCCTCTTCCGCAAGGGGATTGAGTCCGCCCGAGAGGTAGTGCTCGGCGCGAAGCCGGTTCACTAGCGAGCCGCCTTCGGGATGTTGCATGAAGGCAGGGCCGACGGGGAGCGCCGCGGGATCGTACAGGCCGTTCAGAGGGCCTGTGTAGGGCGGATGCGGCTCGAAGAACGAGGTGAACAGCATGAAGGGTCGTTCCCGGTGCGGCGACTCGGAATGCTCTCGGATGAAGCGCGAGGTCTCGCCTCCAAGATAACTCGCCTGGGTCAGCTCAGCAGTTAGACCGGCCGTGGGGAACCAAGTCTCGTATGACTGCCCCGATGGCGGCTCAACGCCGTGCGTGCGGAGCCAGGCGTTGTAGTCGGACTCGAGGAAGCGGTGCTCCTTCCTAGTCGTCGTGCCGGCGCTCAGGTGCCAGTCCTCGATGCTGCGCCAATCCTCGAAGCCGTGTTGAGGAATCAGGTCGTTGCCGAGGTGCCACTTCCCGTAGTGCGCGCATAAGTAGTCGCCTGATATCAGTTCCGCGATTGTGGGCGTGTCCTCGCCCAGGTGGATGCCGTTGCCGATGAGGCCGGTAGACTGCGGGTACATGCCGGTCATGATCGATGCGCGCGACGGGGTGCATACCGGCTGGGTCACGTAGGCGTTGTCGAAGACGATGCTTCGGCGAGCGAGGCCGTCGATGTTCGGCGCTTCGATCCAGTCGTTCCCGTACGCCGCGAGGGAGTCTCGCCGCTGCTGATCGGTGAGGATGAAGAGGATGTTGGGCCTGCTGACGGGCATTACTACGGAAGCCACTTTTCGAAGAACCGCTGCCAGTTCTTGTACATGATGTTCTCGATGTCCTCTTGCGTGTAGCCCCGCCGGTCGAGGATATCGGCGATCTTCTGGTAGTCGGCCACGGTGTCCACGTCGTGGGGCGCGCCGTCGGCTCCACCCTGTCCGTCGGTGTCGCCGCCAATGCCCGCGTGGAGCGAGTTCCCGGCAAGCTGGCATACGTAGTCCATGTGGTCGACGAGGTCTTCAAGAGTCACCAGGGGGCTGGGGAATATCTCATGCCGCTTGAAACCGATGGTCTTCCAGTCGATGGAGTAGTACTTGTTGAGCATCCACGTGTCCATGGACGAGCCGATTACGCCGCCGCGACGGATGACTTCGAGCAGGATGTCGTCGGGCTGCTGGCGCTCACCCGGCACAATGGCCCGACAGTTCTGGTGACTCGCCAGCACGGGGCCGTCGAAGAGTTCAAACTCCTCTCTGACGGACTGGTCGGAGGTGTGCGTTACGTCGAGGATCATGCCGAGGTCGCTCATGGCCTGCAGGAGAGGCTTCGCCATGGGCGTGAGGCCGCCAGTGGTGCCCGTTCCGGTGCCGTGCGAGTAGTAGCTCACACCGTAGTGGGAGAGGCTGATGACGCGGAGGCCGTCGGCGTACCAGTCGTGCACCTGCTCCGGCCACGTGATGGCGTCCGCTCCCTCCATGCCGAGGATCATGCCGACGGGGAGGTCGTCGTAGTCGTTGGCCGCCTCCCACTTTTCCATGTGTGTAGTGAAGCCCTCAGAGGTATCAAGTATGGTCGTTTCGTTCTGCGCCTCCAGCAGCTTGTAGTAGGCTAGCTGCCCCCGTCCGGCGGCGTGGGCGTTCTCCTTGCTGCGATATTCGCCGTGCGGATGGCCGGGCTTCTTGACGCACACGGCCACCTTGACCAGGGCCGCGGCGATGCCTCCCATTCGCATCTCCGGCAGGGTCGCCATGATGCCGTCGTCCTGCCACCCAAACCAACTGTTGAGGTTCTCAGGTGCGCGGGCCTGTTCGATGGGCAGGGTCAAGTCGCGCTGCGCGTCGATGCCTCCGACCGCCATAGGGTAGTCGCCGTCGATGATGAGGGTTCTTGTCGTCATTGTGATTGCCTCTATTGTGGGACTTGCTGATCATAGGGACCGCGTTGTAGCGCCGATGGCCGACAGGGTACAACGACGGGACATCAGTGTAAATCGCGGCTTGGAGGGAAGTGGGTTCTGGATGCTGGATGAGAGGACGGAATGGTTAGCTGGACGGTTCTCTTTGTGGGATATTTCTTCGACCTGGACGTGTTGACATTCTGTCATTCTGAACGTAGCGGAGCGGAGTGAAGAATCTAAGGTGTTTATCACAACGTAAAGCTGACATAGAGAAGTCTTACGCTGTTTTCGCTCTTGGTGATGATAGAAGCGCGGCACCGGCTGTCCGGTTTTGCGGTTATGGATTTTAGAATCCTCGCTCCACTCGGAATGACAGAGCTGCGGGGCCGGATCGTAGCTACAAATCCGTTATACCTACCCCTGTCAGCCCAGAACGGGAGAGGGGATGACCGGCTTTCGACTAAGGTGTCATACGCAGATAAAGGAGATGAATTCGACTTCAGGACGTCGTGGCGTCGGGGTCGGATACGAGCGGGGGTATGCGAGTAGCCCTGCCCGCTACGAGAGCGGTGGCGGCAATGCCGACGGCGAGGACGAATGCCAGGGCGGCTATGGCCTGTGGGTTGCCCGGCGAGGCGGGGACTCCGAAGGCAGTGTTGTAGCTGGCAGCAAGAATGATGCCGGAGGCGACGGCGAGCCCGAAGGCGAGTACCAGCGGGATGGCGAACAACAGCCCTAGGTCGACGGCCAGCAGCATCCGGGTCGCGCCAAAGGAGCGGAGCGCCCGGAACTCGGCCTGTCGCTGGCGGAAGAGCAACATGATCGCGTACAGCAGCGCGACCGCCGCCATGCCCGCGGCAGTCATGGCCATGACGAAGAGATAAGGGAAGACGACAAGCTCGTCGTCGGGACTGCCAACCTCCACGCCGGCTTCGATCGCCCACTTGGTGGTCACCCACGTCTCTTCAGGCCTTGCTTCCAGGCCCTCGATCACTCCGCGCAGCGAACTGGGTTCGCCGTCCGTAGTGATCAGAAGGATGGTTTTCGTGGCACCGAGCGGCTCGTCCAGGATGAGCACGGCTTGGAAGTTCGAAGTCGCGGGCAGCCACGATGCTATCACTCGTCCTCCAACGGGATATGTCCCGGAGAGGGCGGATGCCACGTCGGTGCCGGAATCGGAACTGTCCAGGTCGGTCGGGTAGCGATTGGGATCGATCCAGACGTCTACAGAGTCGGCGTCCGTGAGGCGGCGCACCGGGTAGATGTTCCCAACCATGCATGGCCCCTCCAGCTTCACCGAACCCGGAACGTCCTCGCAGGTCATCGTATATAGGCCGCCCTCGAATTCGCCGAATGAGACTCCCCTGGTCTCTCCTATTTTCACAATTCGGGTGACACCCTCATAGCCGACTACGTCTCGGACGAGCTGCTCACTTGGGATCACGTCAATAAATTCAGCCTTGAGATGGAAGTCTCCGGTCGCCGGAGGGCGGTTCTCAAAGTTGGAATAGACGGTGAAAATGACCAGAAAGACAGCCACAGAGGTTGCTGACACACCGAGCACGGCTTCGGCTCCGCCCTGATACATCCGCCATCCGGCAACCTGGGCCCGGGACCAGTCGGCGAGCAGCCTGCCCGCAGCGGCCACCGCGACGCGGGACAGCCCCTCCAGTCCGACGACACTGAGGAGCAATCCGGCCGTAATCAACCAGGGCGCCAGGGTGAAATCCACTTCGGAGGCAGCAAACATTGCAGCAGGTCCGGCCACGACGCCGGCAGACGACAGGTAGGCTAGGTAGGAGGTGTGCTTTCGTTCCCTTCGGAGCGTTCCGACGGGATCGCGTCCGGCACGGAAGACCATTCGGATTGCGCTTACGAGCCCGACCAGGACGACGACAAATGGCAGGGCAAGGGACATGCTAAGTGGAAGGACGAGATCGCTCGCCCAGTACGAGTTCCCAACAAGCGTAAATGTCCTGAGAGAGGACATGACTGCCGCATATATGACCGAGCCAAGCAGCGCGCCCGCCAGGGTGGGAATAGCCATGTCCGCCGCGATGAGCAAGGCTAGCTGCCTCGGCTGTGCGCCCATGATCCTCAACAGGCCAAAACGCCGTGATCTGGCGTTCAAGTGAATGGCTGCTCCCGCTCTGGCCAGCGCAACAGATGGGAGAGTGAGGATGAGAAGACCAAAGATTACGATGAATCCGGATTCATCCGGCCAACCTTCGCCGGTCCGAATTGGCTGAAAGCTCGATTTTGACGCCAGCTCCGGCGAGACCGTATCGGTAAACTCGACGATTGCCATCTCGCGTGGGTGAGCAACTGCCACTTCGGGAAGCGGTTCGACAGCCCGGTCGCCCAGCCAGCCGCGCAATTCACCCGTCCAGTCGTCATCGAACTGTGCGAGGACTGCGGGTGTTACCAGGGCAGTGCCACTTTCGCGGATAGCGGGGATGCCGGGGACATCGAGCCGCTGACCCTCTTCTCCCCAGTAGACCGCAATGTTCATGACTCCGTAGCCGGTTGCCACAGGCCTTGACGATCGCAGAGGAGGATCTCCCGGCATCCTAAACTCAGGCGAGAAAGAGTTAGGCCCGTCGCGAATTGTGGCGGTCTCATGCTGCGCTAGCAGGCCGGAGCGGAATCCCATCGCCAGAGACAGACCGACGCATGAGATGAGTCCGACCGCTATCAAGGGAATCCATACCGAGAACGACTTCCAGGAGCGGGGCCAGATGAACCGGAAGAACAGCATCATGACGCACGCTCCTCAACCAGTTTACCCTCGTTCAGCCGGAGCACGCGGTCGCACATGGCCCACACGAAGGGATCGTGGGTGACGATGAGGACGCCGACGCCGAACTCGGCTGCGACCCTTCGCAGCTCGCCGACCACGAGCTCGGAATTCTCGGTGTCCAGCGCGCCGGTCGGCTCATCGCAGAAGACGATGCTCGGCTCCATTACCAGGGCCCGCGCTATCGACGCGCGCTGGAGCTCGCCGCCGGAGAGCGTGGACGGGTAGTTGTCCGCCAGGGGACCCAGGCCGAACCTGTCCAGCAGGTCACGCGCCCGCTTGCGGGCATCCCTCGGTTTGGTGCCGGACACGACGAGCGGAACCGCGACGTTCGCAGCGATGGTCATGTCGTCGAGGAAGGCGGGGAACTGGAAGACGAATCCGCAAGTCGTCCGACGGGTGAGCGTGATGTCCGGCTCGCCGAGGTCCCAAACGTTTTCGCTGCCATTCCATGCGACGGTGCCGCCCTCCGGTTGACGAAGGCCGGCAAGAGCGTAGAGGAGCGTCGACTTGCCCGATCCGCTCACCCCCACGACGGCGAGGACCTCTCCGTGGCGAAGCTCAAGGTCGGCGCCATCCAGGACTGTTCTCTCGCCAAAGCTCTGTGTCAGTCCCCGTGCCGTGAGGACGGATTCGACGGCTATTGCAGCGGTCATTTAACTATGTCCTTCTCTCAGGTATCGTGCCGAGTCAAACGTTTCGCGGACGGAATTTCTCTTGGTGCCGCGGCGGGAAGTGCTTGTCTTCCAGACCAAGCTCATAGACACATTCATTCAACGCACCGTTTACCCTCTCCCTCAACGGTTTTCTCTGTCCGACTGCGACCAACGCCCTTTCGACCAATCTGAACGGCATATCCTCCTCGATCCGATGGACGGGCTCGGGCGACTCCGTTGTTGGAATCAGACTCGGAGACCCAAGATCGGCCGGCAGTTCAGGGAACTCATCGTATCCAGTTTTGGTAGTCGCGCATTCGCGAATTCGAAGCGCATCCTCGCGCGTGGGGGAGTTCTTTGCGAGGTACTCCATATCCGCCTGTCTCTGTGCCTCGCATTCCGTGTCGCACGTGGGTTCGTACTGTAGTTTGATGTCGGCGCTGGATGAACATGCGACGGCAAGGACTATAAACACTGTCGTTCCGAACAGCATAGCGATTCTCTGCTTCATGGTGATCCTCCTTCCCTGTGTGCCGGTTCTCATGCTCACATCATAGGAGAGGCTTATGACCCCAGCATGACCGTCAAGAGCAGTTGCATGACCTTCGCGTGACCTTTCCCAATCGTCACCTTGGTTGAACTGATTGAAGGGTGCCTTCATAGCCCGTGCTATAATCGCGCCATTCCCACCCTCGCGACGCGGGACCACGCATATGGCCAAGCAGGACGGGTCGTCGAAGGAATCCGATATCCTCAGACGGGAGAACGAGGAGCTTCGCGCCCGGCTGGCCAATCTGAGCGAGTTCCTCGGCATGGTCAGCCACGAGCTACGGACGCCGTTGACGACGATCAAGGGCTCCACGGCAACCGTCCTCAGCGATCCCTCCGTCTTCGATGCCGCTGAGACGCGGCAGTTCTTCCGCATCATCGACGAGCAGAGCGATGTCCTTCGCGACCTTATCAATAGCCTTCTCGATCTGACGCGTATCGAGGCGGGGGCCTTGTCTGTCAATCCAGAGCCGACGGACGTTGTCTTTCTTGTCGCAGAGGCGAGGAACGCCTTCCTGCGTGGCGGTTCACGGAATGACATCCAGGTTGAACTGGAGTCGGGTCCTCAAATCGAGGCGGATCGTCCTCGCATATTGCAGGTGCTGAACAACCTTCTTTCCAACGCATCGAAATACTCCCCCGATTCTTCCACGATCAGCGTCACTTCTACGCATCGGGACGGACAAGTCGAGATAGCCGTCACGGACGAAGGGAGAGGGATTTCTGCCGAAAAGATGCCGCAGCTCTTCACGCCGTACTCGCGGGTCGATGGCGCGGACGGGGAGCGAGGGGTCGCGGGCGCCGGCCTGGGCCTCGCGATCTGCAAGGGGATTGTCGAGGCCCACGGTGGCCGCATTTGGGTCGAGAGTGAAAGGGACGGAAGTGGGTCACGCTTCACGTTTACGATTCCGGTGAGCGAACAGGCTCAGACCGATGCGGCCGACTCAGGCTTCGAAGTTTCGAGGACGAGACCCGAGGACTCGGCCACGATTCTCGCGATCGACGACGACCCTCAGATTCTTAGATATGTGCGAAATACTCTGACGGATGCAGGCTATACCTGGATGGGCACCGGCAACCCGGATGAGCTGATCCAGTTCCTTGAGGTGAGACAGCCCGATCTTGTCTTGCTGGACCTGATTCTGCCGGGCGTCAGCGGCTTCGACGTCATGAAGCGCATCCGACAGGTGTCCACGGTGCCGGTCATCTTCCTATCCGCGCACGACAGTGAAGAGCACGTGGTACAGGCGTTGAGGATGGGTGCGGACGACTACATCGTCAAGCCCTTCTCGCCGAACGAGCTGGTGGCGAGAATTGAGGCGTCGCTTCGTAAGAGGGCGGTGTTCGACCACACGGAGGTTCACAGACCCTACCGGCTGGGGGAACTGACCATCGACTATATGGAGCGCGGCGTGACGGTATCAGATTCTCCCGTCCACCTAACGGCGACCGAGTACAAGCTGCTGTTCGAGCTTTCGGTCAACGCAGGGCGTGTCTTGACACACGATCAGTTGTTGCATCGCGTGTGGGGCCCGGAGTACTCAGGTAGTGCGCAGTTGGTGCGAAGCATGGTGAAGAAGGTCAGGCGCAAGCTGGGCGAGGACGGCAGCGAACCGAAGTACATCATGACGCAGCCACGTGTCGGCTACATGATGGCAAAGCCCTAGGCGTCGTGGACTCCCCTTAGCTGTCGACCGTGACTCCGTAGACCGATTCGGCGCGTTCCGGCGAGACGAACTCTTCGAGCACGTCGTGGGCCACGGCATCCGCGTCGCGGGTCTTGGCGTCGCCCCAGCCTCCGCCTCCTGGCGTCTGGGTCTTGATGACATGGTTGTGCGGCACGGTAGTAGTGACCTTGGAGGGGAGCCGCTCCTCCGTTCCGTCAGGTGCGGCTATCACACATGCCGAGCGCTCAGCGCCCTCGCCACCGAAGAGACCCCAGGGACTAACTTTCTCGCGGTCGGAGCTGAGCGTGAGGGTGACTCTCTCGCCCAGCACGCGCAGGTGTCGCTGGATGCCGAGCCCACCCCTGTTTTTGCCTGCTCCCTCGCTGTTGGGCACGAGACCGTATTTCTCCACGAGCAGGGGATAGGCAAGCTCGATGGCCTCCACCGGGGCGTTGCGGGTGTTCGTCATGTGGTTCTGGACGGCGTCCATCCCGTCGGCGTTGTGCATGGCCCCCTGTCCGCCTGCGTAGGTCTCGATGTAGTTGTAGTAGATGCCGTTGCGCGGATCGATTCCGCCGATGTTGAGCAGGTTCATGGTGCCTGAGCAGGCCGCCAGCACCTTGTCGGGAATGACGGGCGCGAGCGCGCCGAGGAGTGCATCGGTGATCCGCTGCGTCGTGATGATATTGGCGTTACACACCGCCGTCGGATACCGCGCGGAGAGGAGGCTGCCCTCCCGCACTTTGACCTCGACGGGGCGATATGCTCCGGCGTTGGGTGGAAG
>JAPOPA010000229.1 GCA_026713145.1 Chloroflexota bacterium | reverse complement strand
TGCCTCCAGAGAGCGTACGTAATCAAGAACTAAAGTAGTAGATCACGACCAGTCTAGCACTCATGATAACCACTACGCTCTGCTATTCGGCTACATTAGGTAGTTCTATTGCTGATTACGGCAAGCCCTGCAGGGTTGATATGGGAAATGTGGGATAAAGCGCTCGGCAACCGTGACAATCGAACCGAGGCAAATACGAGACGCATCTTGACTACGCTATTTAATCGACTGTACGTCTTACGTAATCAATGCATGCACGGCTCTGCCACGTGGCAAGGTTCAGTAAACAGGGATCAGGTCCGAAGCGGCGCCAAGATAATGGGCACTCTGATGCCCCTGTTTACCGACCTAATGATGTCAAGTCCGAATATAGACTGGGGAGAGCCGGAGTACCCGGTTGTTAGCTAGCAAGACTGACTAGCAATAGGCTGAAATCGTTATCGGGTGTTCGGGATGGCGAATACAGCATTCGCATCAATCGCCAGTGGCGCATTTGCTTTCGTTCGGGAGACGACGGGCCGTATGACGTGGAGATCGTAGACTACCACTGATGAGGAGATTGAAATGAGTATGAGCAACGGTATGCGACCGGTTCACCCCGGTGATATTCTTAGCGATGAGCTTCGAGAGCTTTGTCTGTCTACCAATGCCTGGGCCGTCGAATTGGGGGTGCCCACCAACCGGATCAAGGCGATTTTGAATGGCCAGCGAGGGATAACAGCAGACACGGCTCTGCGGCTATCTCGATACTTCGGAACCACGCCGCACTTCTGGATAAACTTGCAGAAGACCTTCGAACTACGTACCGCGGAGATCCAATCCGGCAAGGATATTGAGCAGCGAGTGCGACCTAGCAGGCTGCTGAAAAACAATTCTGTGAGGTGGGATACTATCACGACGTTCTGGAGGTATCCGACTCATGCGTGGTAGACGTGGCTCTCAGACGACCATGGTGGCATTCGTGGATTTGGAGGAGCGGGTCCCCAACGACCATCCTCTTCGGACCATCAAGGCCGTGGCAGACGAGGCCCTTGAGCGTCTCTCGCCTAAGTTCGACCGCATGTACCTAGGATTGACAAATCAAAGGGCACAGATTGATCTTCGACAGCCGCATCTCTAGTATTAGCCACGAGTTCGCTTTGGGAGAGAGGATCGAATGGAGGAATCTTAAATGCACGCGAAACCGCGACCCCGATCCCTCGACGCGCTCGCGGATACACTAAAGGACATTAGAGCTAGGAGATAACTTTGACCGTTGTGAACCTCAGCCCCGACTCCAACCTTCAGGTTAACTGCAGTGGCAACCGCCTTGATGCGACCCGTGAAGCGTTGAGCGCTGACCTTGATTTCCACGGCACGAACGGCAGCTACGGGTCCCACGCCTGGCACCCGTTCCCCGCAAAGTTTCCGCCCCAGCTGCCGGAGTTCATGATACGTGAGCTCTCGGACCCGGGGGACCTGGTTCTAGACCCGATGCTCGGCTCAGGGACCACACTCGTCGAAGCCCTGCGCCTTGGACGCCGAGTTGTTGGTTGCGACATCGACCCCCTGGCGCGGATGATTGCGACAACCAAGCTGACCCCTATAGACCCGGTCGCCACAATCCAGGAGGGCGATAGCGTTTTGGCTGGCGCGAGTGACGACTACCGCAGGTGCCGTTCGAGGCTACAGAGAGACTTGGAATTACGGTTTGACGCCAGGACTGCGCAGTTCATCGACTACTGGTTCCTACCCCAGCAGCAGCTTGAGCTGCTTGCTCTGGTGCAGCGCATCGAAGCGTTGCCCGAAGGAGGTACTCGAGATTTCCTCCGTGTGGCATTCTCTTCGACCATCATCGCCAAGTCTGGTGGAGTCTCGTTGGCCCGCGACCTAGCCCACACGCGTCCCCACAGGGACACGGAGAAGACGCCTCCGTCGGCCTTTGTGGAGTTCGGCAAGCGTCTCGAACGCAATGTCGCGGCCTTCGGCGGTGATGAATCGACCGAAGCAGCCATGCCCTTCTGTCTCAATGGCGCTGGTGAAACGGACTTGCAAGAACCCCCTCCCACGGCGTCCATCCACGCCACAAGTGCCGCAGACACCGGCCTGCCGGCCGCATGCATCGATCTGATCGTGACGTCCCCACCCTATGCCAACAACGCAATCGACTACATGCGCGCCCACAAATTCTCGCTGGTGTGGTTTGGCTGGAAGATCGCCGAGCTCAGCCGGCTTCGCGCTCAGTACGTGGGGCACGATGCCATCGCCGGCCTAAGTCGCGAGGAGTTGCCAAACCAGTGCGAAGATTCATTGACCAGGTTGGCCGACCGCGACGACAGAAAAGCATTGGTGCTGCGTCGCTACTTCGAGGAGATGAGGACTGTCATCTCAGAGATGCAACGGGTCCTGAAGGTGGGCAGGCCGGCTGTGATAGTCGTCGGCTCGTCAACGCTTCGGGGCTTGGATGTAGAGACGCACAAAGGGCTCGCCGCCATCGGCGAAGATGCGGGCCTTGTCCTCGCCGGGATCGGTGCTCGCGTCCTAGACCGAGACAGACGCATGATGCCAGCGCGATGGGGTAACCGACAGCATTCGCAGATTGAAGAGCGCATTCACAAGGAGTACGTGATCGGATTGGTGAAGCAGTAATGCCCGGGAGGATCGAATCTCTTCGGCGGGCCTATCACCGACAGATTGCCAACGACGTATTGCGACAGAATGCATCCGGCGTCCCGAACAATGCCGATAGTGGTAGCGCTTCAAGTGTGAGGATTGCACGAGGCATTGTCCAGAACATTGGGCTTCCACTGGGGCCAGACAAGCTGGCTGGACAGACGGCGGGACGTCGCTTCGAGAAGGCGACGAAAGTTTTCCTTCGCGACGCATTTGGGTTGCTTTCTCATCTGCGACCGGGGGAGTGGGATTTCTCGCTGGGCGGAGATATCCGCGACTACGAGCAATACCTGCATCTGTCCGACGTGCGACGAATGGTCAAACAGCACGAGGAACTGCGGATAATCTTCGGCGACTATATTGTCACGCCTGACATCGTTGTCTGCCGGGAGCCTGTTTCAGACTCCAAGATCAACGAGAACGAAGCCCTGCTGAACAACGAAACCGTGGCAAGCCACACACCCCTGCGCCGGGCGAACTCACAGGCGAGTATCTTGCACGCGAGCGTGTCCTGCAAATGGACGATTCGTAGCGACCGGTCTCAAAACGCGCGCACCGAGGGCTTGAACCTTGTCCGTAACCGAAAAGGCAAGACGCCGCACATCGTCGTCGTCATAGGAGAACCTCTGCCCGGAAGAATCGCATCCCTCGCCTACGGCACAGGCGATATCGACTGCATCTACCACTTTGCGTTGAGGGAATTGACGGCCGCAGTTGCGGGCAACGATTCGGATGCTGAACTGCTGGACGTCCTTGTGAAGGGCAGGCGGCTCCGCGACATCAGTGATCTGCCATTTGACTTAGCAACCTGAGAAGAAGTGCCTGCCCTGGGAGCTACCTGGCCAACAGATGTGCTGTTCCGCCATTTGCATTTGGGAAAGAAGACCAGCGACCTTTGTTCTCCCGTGAACCGATGCTGTCATCTGCCTGCTGCCCACGCCACCCCTCCTTTGCTACGCTCAACACATGGCGCTCTCCGAACGACAGCTGCTCGACGCCCTCAGCCGGCGCCCTTCGTCGATTCGGCGGAGTTGGCGCTCATCCTGGGTGTCAAGGGCGGAGCGATTACGTCCGAGGACACCAAGCAGCTAGAGGCGACCTACGCCCGGCACACGAAGCATTAGGAGACAATGATGAGAATAGCCTTTCTAATCGTCGCGGTCGGCTTCCTGCTGGCCTGCTCAACCAGAACCAATGACAGCGAGGGATCCGGAGAGGTAGGCGCTCCGATTCCCTACTTTGGGCCGTCATCACTTGAAGAGAGAATCGCCAGCCACAGCGTTGTCATCAGGGGGCACCTCGACAGGACGACGAGTGAGGTCATTGCGGCTTCAGGGGAGTGGGAAGGGCAGTACGCAGTCGTCATAAAGTTCCACCTGACGGTATCGGAGTACCTCAGAGGGTCGGGCGCAACGAATGTCATTGCCGTGTGGGGGTCTTCATATCCCCATGCGACAGAGGCAGAGGCAGAGGCAACCCGCCCGAAACTGGTAAAGGCAAGGCCGACAACCTGGGATAACCAGGAGGCCGTGTTCTTTCTGCATGACGAAACCTACGACCTGTTCACCGCGTTGGAAGGCCCGGGCGTCTATTTTCTGGGATATGGAGACGACTTCGACCACGACGACGGTTTCAGCATCAACAGCAGGTTTGATCGGCTGTGGCTTCCGGCCGCCGATGATGGCGGCGTCTCCGGTGCGAGCGGGGATGACAACCGCCGATTCCGACTTGGTCCTCCGCCATTCCCCGCGCCCAGTAGCGGCGGTGGGGGCGTGACCGGGGCCTCGGAGGTCGAGGACCCGACAGTAACCATTGCTAGGCTCAAAGAACTGATCGCCTTGGTCGAGGCCGATATCGCGCGCGGGGACGGGAGCGACCAGTACGAGACCTGCATCAGAAGCAAGTACCGCATCCTGAGCTGGGACGCATACTTAAAGCTGGCTCCCGACCGAGAGCGGTTCTACGAACTCAACTCTCTCGCGCAGTCGTCCGGCCTGGCCCCGAGCACAGTGCTCTTTTCTCAAGGCGGACTTGTCTACGCCGACACTCCAACCCGCAAGTCGAAGCTCACACTGGACGGATCGGACGCAAATCTGTTCACCGTTACTGAGACCGCGCCACAGACTCTCTTAGCCGAACACGGGATAGACCGCTTCGAGTTTCAGGTGCGAGCCACAAGGCCGCTTCCGGCAGGGAGGTATAGCTTCCACTCGCACTACACGCCTCACATCCCGGCGAACTGCACGGACCACCCGCTTCTGTCCTTCGAGATCAATGCGACCTTCACCAACGCCAATGCCGTGCATGAGGCGTTCTTCGATCCAGTTACAGTCGGGTCTGCCGTAGCCGCTGACTCCTCCAACGGCGTGCTCAAACCAATGACATTCACCGACGCCAAAGGTGGGACTGCGACGATTCACAGCATCTCGTATGAGGCAGGAACAGTGAAAGTGAAAAACGTCCCGTGGTCGAGCCTGTCGGGTCACGTTTTGGACTTCATCGAGTTGGACGGCACGGCATCGCTATCGCTGAACGTTTCCAACTCGTCGGTCGAGGTTGCGAAGGACACGCTGACCTGGTCGGTGTCGGCGCAACCGTGGGAGGACGGGGATAAGCTGATGGTGCGCATTCGACGTATCGCACGTATCGCGCCGTTCGCTCCCGCTCCCGCGAGCCTGACGTCCACGGCGTCGGGGGATGATTCAATCAGCCTGTCGTGGGATTCCGTGACCCGGGCGTCGGGCTACGTGGTGGAGCGTCGGGAGAGTGGGGAAGAGACGTGGGAGATCGTCGACGCGAAGGTGACGGGAACAACCTACACTGTTTCGGGCCTGTTGTGCGCAACGACCTACGAGTTTCGGGTAGGTGCGTACGGAGACGGAACGCGGTACGAGAGGGTCACGGGTCCTGGGGGGTGTGCGACGGCGAGTGAGCCGACGGATGCGTGCTCAGAACTTCCGGTGTTCGATGCGGCGTCATACTCGTTCTCGATAATCGAGGGCGCCTCCGTTGGCAGTACGGTGGGAGCGGTGTCGGCGACGGACCCGAATGAGGGCGACACGGTGGTGTACTCGATCACTACTGCCGGCAATGAGGCGGGAAAGTTCGCCATCGACGGGAGCACGGGCCGGATTACGCTGGCGGGGGCGTTGGACTATCAGACCGCAGCGTCGCATACGCTGACGGTGGAGGCAAGCGACGGGAACGGCCGCAAGGGAACGGTCGGGGTGACTGTCTCGGTCGAGCAGGCGTGGGGCTCCAACGGCACAGCAGTTGCGAGTCCGTCGGACAACGCTGGGCTGGTTGCGGATTGCTTGACGCTCCTAGCGTTGAGGGACTCGCTCGAAGGAACGGTAGTGTTGAACTGGGGTTCCGACGTCGCTATCGGCAAATGGAAGGGCGTGGGCGTCACGGGCACACCCGGTCGGGTACATTCGCTGTCGCTCTCCGATCTGGGACTGAACGGCACGGTTCCGGCGGGTCTTGGGGAACTGGCGCATCTGCGGAGTTTAGATCTGTCTGAGAACGAGTTGACCGGTGGCATACCTTCCTCGCTTAGGAGCCTGTCGGGGCTGGAGTTGTTGGAGTTGAGTGAGAACGATCTCACGGGAGCGATACCTACGGAGCTGGGCGATCTGACGGGTTTGGGCCGGTTGTCACTTGGGCAGAACCGGTTGACGGGGTCTATTCCGCCTTCGTTGGGTCGTCTGTCGAACCTGTATAGCATGGCGGTTGCCGATAACGATTTGTCGGGATCGATACCTGTGACGCTGGGAAGTTTGAGCCGGCTACTATACCTGAGCTTGGGTGGTAACGACCTGAGTGGGATGGTGCCGTCGGAGTTGGGTTCACTTGCCAGTTTGCAGTACCTCTACCTGGACACGAACGACCTCACGGGTGGGATACCGAGTGAGCTTGGAAGTCTCAGTAAGCTTGAGATTCTTTCGCTGTACGGGAACAAGCTGACCGGAGGGATTCCGTCGGAGTTGGGGAACCTGTCCAAGCTCGAGGAGCTCATGCTGAGCCGGAATGGACTGACGGGCAGCATACCGACATCGTTGGAGAGGCTGTCGAAGCTGGTGTATCTCAGGTTGAGTGGGAACCGGTTGACGGGCTGCATACCGGCGGGACTGCGAAACGTCGCTGATCACGACCTCGGCAGCTTGGGACTAGCCTATTGCGCGTCTGAAGCCTGATAGGGTTGTAGGTAAGCTGGTTCGAGATTGATTGGGGCCCCGGTCGACGTGCTCGGCCGGGGCCTCGTCATGTCTAGGGATTTGAAATCCGGTGGGAGTCGAACCCTACTACGGCGGGGACCTTCACGGGGCCGGCCGCCACGTTTCTTGCCACTGTGAATATGTTAGCTGTGTGGTGTTGATCTGGTGGCCGTGAGAATAGACAAAACACCGGTATCGGAGGGCGGCCGCGCCTCGCCCGCGATCGACTAAAATTGCGCGACCCTGGGGTCCAGCGCGTGATTCTACTTGAGCGGACGCTTAGTGCAAGGCTGGTTCAATTTCACAGTTGTGGAGAATGACGGCCTCTTACGCCAGGGCTTCGGCTATGCGTCCCGTACACCGTCCGCGGGACGCGCGACCGGACTCGGCGGAATTGGAGAGCAAGGCTCACGACGCGCATGGGATCCTCACTCTCTGAGCTGACCTTACAATTCACCATGACTGATTCACGCTTCCGGGAAGTAGCAGCACAGAGAGAACTCCTCCATTCTTGACGGCAGGTCCATTCGCTTGCATTCAGCGGAGAGACGGCCATCCACTGTTATCATTGCAAGTCGACCTCCCAACGGAAAGTTCGCAGTACAGTCCCCTCTAGCCCATCAAATAGTTGACGAGTTAGCTACAAAATGGTAGCTAAGTATATAATTCCCTATACTAACTACCTCTTCTTCTACTCCGTGGGTAGTAAGCAGGGACGGGAGGCTGTCTAGCACATTGCGCGGTTGCAAAGCGTCATACTATTTGAGAAGCAGCAGAGGTAACAGAGTCCGGCGCACTGCTTCTGCGTACCTTAGCTCGTCCCCTGTAGCTATAAGCTTGCGAAGATAAACCTCAATGCCCCTCATCACCGGGGTACGCCATTCAGCCTATTTCTGGACGCAGTAGGGCACCTAGAGCAGTCAGGCGGGCCAATGCTAACTGCCCTCGTCGTCTACAAAGACTCAACAGAGGTTGGCGGTGGATTCTTCAAACTGGCGCACGAACTGGGACAAACCTCGCGGCTTCTCGAATGGAATAACGGCGGAAGAGAGTTCCATGAGGCTGAGGTCGCACGAATTCGACGTTATTGGAAAGCACAGCGCCGAACCTCTCGGTAGGAAAGACCCAGTCCCTCTCGCGCGCCTGCGTAGTTCATTAGGTGCAAACACTAGTTTGCAATAGAACCTGCTACTGACTGCGCTTGACTCCACTTCCCCTAGAGTACACGTCATTGAACACGCTCAGCACGTTCACAAAACCGTTTGACTTGTACTTCTCATGCTCTTTGTGGAGAAGTGCATCCCGTTCAAACAGGCAATTTACATCCTCTGAAATGTCTAGTCCTTGATGCCTTGCCATAACTGCCAGTAGTTCGGCTAGGGCATCAAAGGCTCCTACGGCGTACTGTGTATCAGCCTCAAGCTTTTCCAATGTTTCGATTACGGTTCGGTTCGCCATTCAATTCTCCTTAGTGGCAAGGTACTAAGCTATACTTTGTACAAAGTCCAGCTTAGTTCATCGAAGTGAATATCGCTCTTCACACCCTTAGAATAGTACACCAGTCCTGCATCTAAAGCATCAAAGTCAGGTAATGTTATGAACATCGAAGGCATGAAGCCCACATTTCCCTGTCAAGGGCGCTAAGTCACTAACTACTTGCTCCGAGGCATTAATTGACAACTACCCATACCCATCCGGGATTCCCCATATTGGGAGTCTTCAGGCTCAATGGGCGATCTAAACAAGATGATGGCATGATATTCGGTTCCTGCAAGGCCAGTCAATCTCCGGTCAATCCAATAAGGGGTGCGTTTCTTGCCGTGAACCAATATAAGACCATTCGACGCGTCACGGCTCACGGTCCTTCTTCATAAGGTAGCCGACCCGGGGCTCGGTAAAGACGTACCGAGGATTGTTCGCGTCGTCTCTGAGCTTGCGTCGTAGGTTCTTTACTGCGGCACGAAGTATTTGGCTGTCTTCATAGTACCCCTCTCCCCAGACCCGTTGGAGGATCTGGCTGTGCGTCAGGACACGTCCAGCATTCGTGGAAAGCTCGAATAGCAGCCTATACTCGGTCCTTGATAGCTGCACTGGACGGCCTGATATGGTTACGCTGCGGTCTGCATAGTCGATCGTCAAGTCGCCTAGATGGTAGGCCTGACGGGGCGCGGGTGTAGCAACCGCTCCCCGCTTCCGCAGGGATGCCACGACCCTCGCCAGCAATTCGGTCGAAGAGTACGGTTTGACGATGTAGTCGTCGGCTCCCATGCCCAGAGCATTTGCTACGTTCTCCTCTTGGTCGTTCGCAGACACGAAGATGATCGGCACTTGGGATACATCGCGAATGCGGGTCATCAGATCGAATCCACTGGTCCCAGGCATCATGAGGTCCAACAACACGAGGTGGGGATGCTCCATCTCCAACAGATGCATCATCTCATCTGGGTTGCTGGTCCCAAACACTGTGTATCCATGGTCGGATAGTATATTGCGAAGAAGCCACAGTGCTTGGGGCTCGTCGTCCATCGCGAGAATCCGCCAATTATCCTGTCGGACGGCCAATGTATTACTGGCTGACTGCTGAGAAGCGTCCACGGCCTTGGGAACCGTAAAGGTGATCCGCGTACCATGTTCCTCACCACCACTCTCAGCCCAGATGCGGCCTCCGTGCGCTTCGACTATTCCCTTACAGATCGCAAGCCCCAGACCCTCACCTGCTACATGTTCCTCACGGCTGGTGTCACCTATCCGCGAGAACTTCCTAAACAGGTTACTCATCTGATCGGCGGGTATCCCTTCGCCCTCGTCTTTTACGGAGAAGGCGACGAAGAACTCGTCCAGTGATACGGAAATCTCGATTGTCGAGTCCGCAGGCGAGTACTTGGATGCATTGGACAGCAGATTGTCCAGCACTTGAGAGATACGCTGCCTATCCGCCTCGATAAGAGGCAGACGTGGGGCGATTTCGACCTCGACGGCGTTCCGTACTCCACGGCGAATGAACGAGGTCCTCGCTTCGTCAACTAGGGACTCCACATCCGTGGGCTCAGGACTTACCGACAACATCCCGGCTTCTATCTGCGTCATGTCAAGGAGGTTGCTCACCAGATCGCGCAGGCGATCAGACTGGTCGTCTATCATCCGAAAGTATTGGAGGAACTCGGAAATGCTGACACGACTGGAGCTGTCCAATACGGTGGACGTGCAACCTTTGATCATGGTCAGAGGTGTTCGTAGCTCATGGCTTACCATGGCGAGGAACTCGTTGCGCAGGCGTTCCATCTCCTCCAAGGGGGTCATGTCCTGGAGCACGGCGATGGCGGAAACGATGCTCCCGTCGTCAGAGTAAATCGGCGTCGCGTTGACGAGGATGTTCATCGTCCTCCCGTTGGGGAGATTTAACAATATCTCTTCGGCCCGCACGACTTCACCGCGGTCAAGGGCCCTCGCCAAGGGACGCTCGTGGCTTTCGTATTGCTTCCCGTCCATCCGCCGGTAGATCGCCACCTCGTGGTATCGCACGAGTGTAGAACCCGGTTGCGGGGACATGCCGAGGATACGCTCTGCCTCCTTATTGACGGACGCGAAGGTCCTCGTGGGGGCGTCAACCACCATGACGCCCACCGGGGACGAGTCCACCAGGGCCGCCAATCGACGCCCCTCGGTCTCCATTTCACTGCTGGTCCGCCTCTCCGCTTCATATCTGAGGGCGTTGCCGATGACGATTGCGGCCTGTGAAGCGAACATGACCAGGGTCTCTTCGTCTTCTTCAGAGAACTCCCCTCCACCTTCCTTCTCGGTGAGGTAGATGTTGCCGACGGGCTCGCCCAAGTGGCGGATGGGTGCGCCGAGGAAGGCCTTCATCGTGGAGTGATTCTCAGGAAAGCCGACGGAGCGGGAGTGCTGGTTCAGGTCCGCGAGTCGCAGCGGCTCTCGAATCTCGTTCGGGTAACCGAGGATTTCCAACACTTGTGACAGGTTCCCCAGTAGCTGGCGCTCTTCGGGGGTGATACCGGAATTGACGAACTCTCGACCGCGCCCGGGGTCGTCGAACACCTCAACTGCGCCATACTGGGCGTCGGTGAGCGAGCGTGCGCCGTCCACGACTTCCTGAAGCACGGCGTCGAGGTCCCAACTCTCGGTGATGCGGCGGCTGACCTCGCTCATCTTGGCGACGCGCGTCCGCAACCTGTCGATCTCCCGCGCTTCCGACTCGGCACTCTTCAATGTCCGCCCTCTACCGATGTTGCCGCATCCCCCACGGTTAAATGGCGTGGGGTTCAAGGTGTCGGGCATTCTACCACAGCCATCTCATCAGGGGGCATTTCACGGATTTTGTCACGGGTTCTGTCACAAGAGAGGGGTTGTTTTTCACGGCCATTTCACATGCGTCCGATACGATGTGGAGTATCACAGATCACAAGGAGGTGTCAGATGGTTAGACTGCATCGGTATTCTAACGGACGGAGGCATGGAATGTTGAAACTGATTGTAGGCTTGGGAGCGGTAGCGGTTACGGTGGCGTTCATTGTGTCGGGTGTCGTCTTTGCCCAGAGCAATGAGCCAGTCCCAGGGGATTACCTCAACTCGACACAGCTTAGCGACTTCAACTCGCTAAGGGCCGATGTGAAGGCAGGACTCGAACAAGGATTCCTACCCGACCTAGCATCCAAAACAGACCTAACAGAAGAGTTCAAGAAACAGTTCTTCGCCGCTGTCGTCGAGGCCGAGAAGAACGCGCCAGCCCCTGGCAGCAGTCACTTTCACGCGAAAGACCAGACCCACGAACACTTCCACTGTTCAGAACTGCCAAACATCTCATTTAGTGTCGGGTCAACCGTAGGGGCATTTTCCTCTGCAAGCTGCCAGCAGACCATCAGGTCTTTCACCTCTAGTGTCCAGATATTCGGCGGCCCCACAAAGTATGCCTATGACTCACGCAACTACCGCTTCGCCACCTATGCGTCCTCGTGGGTTTACGCGGACTACAGCGCCGATACGGAGTACAAGTATTGCGGTACATTTACAGCGGTTGTGCTAGACTTACCTGCGCCTAGGCCCTCTAAGGCAAATACGTGCGGTTGGTATTACACATAGCCCTTTGTGTTGTAATATAGAAGTTGTAATATAGAACCATGAGACTACTGATTGGAGCGATATTTCTATCGGTCGCCTGCTCCTTCGCAACGACCAATACCGATGACCTACCCGACGCCGTAGCTATCCTCTCGGTCGAGTACCACGAAGCCTACCGACTACTACCCAGCGACCATGAATCGCTGGAACGCATCGAGGCCGAATTCGCGAACTTCAACCTAGAGGAGTGGAAGGCGCTTGAGTGGGACGCAGAGGGATACGAAGTGGTTCCGCCTAGTCTGAATGTAGGCAGCGTCCTTCCTATGCTACAGAGCGCGGCAGGACGCCCAGAAGACAGGCAGTGGATCGCCAACCACATCCATGCCCTAGACCCCGACGCGGCTAGTCGGTTCCTAGAGGATAATGACGTTTTCGGGCTAACAGATGTCCTAAAGGAACTAGTCGAACAACAGGGGTTCTATCGCGAGGTAGAGGAGATATCGCTTCGATTCCACGGGATGAAGGCAGGGGAGCCACAGGAAGTAACCAATCTGGTCGTCGAGCAACACCTTGCGGTCCTAGATTACCTTGCGGCCCTAGGTAAGCTGAACGACAAGGAACAGGCCGTCCTAGAAAATGAAGTCGGCGTGTGCGTTCTGCTGATGGAGTTGGTAGTCGGCGAAGCCCCGTTCACTGCCGTTGAAGATGGGCGGTGCAATATCAGCCTCGCGCTAGACCTGGCCAGCCCACCCACTTCATAACGGCCACTTCCCAGTAATCGCTGCCACCGCCATAACGACAAAGCCCATAACCAGCAGCATACAGAAACTCCAAACTAACCCCACGATTCTTAACCCCTCATACGCCTCAGGTATAACGGGCCCCCTTTTAGAAGGCCGTCCACCTTGAAGCTCCGCTCCCTGCTGGTACAGACTAAAGGGAGTTTACCCGACTTGTCCCTCTGTTGCAGGACACGCGCTCCGCCACGCAACGCCGCCTCTGCCACCTCCACGACGGGACGCCCCCGCGTGGCGTCAGGCCCCACGATGACGTAGAGGCCGTCGACGTTGCGCGAGACTTCGGCTCTATTCAATCCTGTTGCTCACGGTTCTGTTCGACAATCAGGACTTCGTCGGCCCCAAGAACGATCTGGTGCTTTCTCCGCCTGCGGATTACACGATCAAAGCTCCATTCATATTGGTAATTCACGTGTAAGCCCTCCACTGGACTTCTTGCCTGCCTCGTCAAGCAACCAGTCATAGCTGTGAATCGCGATTTGCATGTTTGCGCGCGTGTCGCGACGATACTTCTTGGATCGTACAGGGTATTCGTCCCTTCGACCGATGAGAATTAGACCCGGCAATCTTTCGTCAATGCCAATCAATCCAAGGCCGTCTTCCTCCTCTTTACGTCTGGCATAATCAATGTTATTTCGTAACCACTCTCGCCAGTCTGTGATTTGGCTAATTGCCTGAGTCAGGTAGCTATGTTGAACGCCATCCTTCCTATAGGCTCTTTTTCGCGGCGATTCAAGCTCGACTGCATACCAATGTATTCCCATAGAGTTCACATCAGAAATCAGGAAGTCTGGTATGTATTCAGATCCCAGTCGGGGCTTTGATTGAAATCTAGGAATCTGATAGCGACCATGACCGCCACCCAAGATCTGAACAAGGAACTTAGGATTGCGTTCCAAGAAAGATTGCATTGCTTGTTCATCGGGGTTGCTGTCCAGTAGTTCCTGTAGTGATGCCACTTCTTGAGCGGTTATCTGATTCCAGCGAACCGAGGATAGGTCGAGTTCGCCTGCTACCCTTTCTTTCTGATACTTGACCCGAGTGTGCCTTATCTGGCCTTCGATGATTCGGTCGAATTCTGACAAAGGATCCCCAACTTGCGACGCCCAGGCATTGTACGAAGGCCTAAAGGATTCCCACTTTGCCCGCGTCTCACGTTCTAACGCTTCTTGTTCGTCTTCCATCTCGGTGCATTCCATCGAGAATCTCCCTTATGGGTCTATCGCCATTCCAGCACGACGACCTCTTCTCGGAGTTGCTCTCCAGTTACGGTTGAGAGCCTCGCGCGAAATAGGTCGATGTCGACGACGCGATAGCCAAGCGACTGAGCTAGGTCGGCGAGGATTTGCCCTGTGCGAATCATGACTCTCAGGTATAACGCCTGATCGCCGACAACATAGGCCAGCCTTGCGCCGGGTCGAAGAACGGGCCACAAGGCTGGCCAGGTGTCTCGCCATTCCTCCGAAGTAGAGCTGTGTAACGCGGGGGTACAGGCGCTCGAATCCGGACGTCTTGCCCAACTCGATCCGTCGTCGCTCAATGGCATCGGCAATTTCCTGAATCGCCGGGTGCTGCGCGACCTCACGATCGTCGGTATCGGACTTGTACACTCCCCTCGTGTTAGACCGGATCAGGTCCTGCTTCAGCGAACGTAGTTCTCGTCTGTCGCGTATCAGCCCGAGCATAACAGACCCCAATCGCGTCGTGCGGGTGTAGTCCTTCTCGTTCGGGTACGGTGGGGACGTTATCACTGCGTCGACTGATTTAGGACTCAGTGTTTGATCTGCCTCTCGCGAGTCGGCCTTGAGTACCTGAGCGGGGACATTTGCCCGTTCTCCCAAAAGGCCGATGTCATGGGCGATCTCGCGCATACAGCCGAGCCATGCCTCCACCACTGGGGCGTCGTCCTTAATTCGTCCCAACCCAACCTCGGGGCCGAACTTCAAATTGCCGATTCGGTGGGTAAGTGCCTTTCCAAGCGCAAGTCGCCCATATTGTCGTAGCTGTGGTTCCCCATGCCGGTCGATCTCGTCCAAGAGGACGAGTGTCTTCCGGGATTCCCCATATTGAGAGTCTTCAGGCTCAATGGGCGATCTAAACGAGATGATGGCATGATATTCGGTTCCTGCAAGGTCAGTCAATCTCCAGTCTATCCAATAAGGAATGCGTTTCTTGCAGTGAACCATTCTTCTTGTCCATCTTTGTCGTCTTCGGGCCCCCGCCAATGGGGTGAAAGCGCATTGGAGACAAGCAGACTCCCTCGAGCGCTCTCCCTTTCGGCATAATCGTCGTTATACTCTCCCTCAGTTTGGTGCCGGTGATAACCGGCTGATACGATCCAACACTCCTTGGACAACAGTCGAGGAACCGACACCTCGGACAACTGAATGATCAATCGACGGGAGTGCCGCACCAGACGACCGCCCATCTTGATCAGCTTGACCTGCACGCTCCGCAGCGACCAGTGCCTGACTGCCTTGGGCAGACATAACCGGCGAGGGAAGTTCCCAAGGTTGTAAGCCAGAATGAACAGAGACAGACGCACCAAGTTGGCCACGAACCGATGGCACGACAGCCGGTTAGGCTATTGGTGATAATAGCAGTTCTGATCGAGGAACTGGTTCAATCGGGCACGTAATCAATTGGGCCGTAAGACCATCCAATCTCTGGGGAAGCACGCAGGCCACGGGACTGGCATTCCCGTGGCCGGGTTCTGTCTCTACAAGGTCGATTCCTCATTCGATTGGCCCAAACCTACGCACCTGCTGAGTTCAGATGCACTGTCTCTTCAAACCTATGATCAACTATGATACGTTACTTTCTTGATAGTAAGAGGACGTCGATTGTCAGCAAGTGTGGGCCGTCAAGACCGTTGCGGCCTCTTCCGGAAACGCAAGAAAGGGCTGCATACATAGCCGTGCTTGGGGAAGCCGCCGCCCATTGCGACGACCTCCCCCGTAAATTGCATCCTAGCTTCCCGCGCCGACCGGCTCGGTCTCCCGCTCTAGCGCCCACTCGAACATCGAGAGGCTTGCGGGTTGAGGCTTGCTCTTGCGGCCCTTCGGCTTGACCGGCTCCTCGGCTATGAACTCGGCCCAGGAGAACAGCGACTGCTGGGGCTTCGGGTCCTCGTCGTGGTGGTCGTTGCCGTTGGTCCCGGTGCCATTCACAGGCGCGTGCCCGCTGGCCGGGACAAGCTCGACCGTGGGGCCGATAGGGAGAGCGTCGTGGTGTCCGTTGCCGTTCAATTGAACGGCCTCTGTCTCGGCTTCGACCGGCTTCCAGCCGTCGTCCACGAGAAGCTCCTCAGCCTCTCTCTCGGTGTTCCGCGCCTTGGCGAACACCTGCTCCACCGTCTCGGCCTCTTCCTCCTCGCCGCTGACGATCTTACGGGCAAGGGCCATCATCATGTCGTCACCGTCGTCACCGAAGGCGGCCAGCCCATCCTCAGGCAGCTCGCCCTCGACGGCAAGCGAGCTTTGCAGCTTCTTCGCCACCAGCTTGAGGGCGTCGGCCTGGAGGGTGTTCCGGTAGCTCATGTAGACGACCTTGACCGGACGCGTCTGCCCGATGCGCCACGAGCGGCGGGACGCCTGCCTCATGACATAGATACTGTAATCGACCTCCCCCCAGATTATTGTAGGGAAGTCGATCAGGTCGAGGCCCGTCTGCACCAGCCTGGGGTGGCATATCAGTACGTCGATTCCCTGCTTGACCCTGTCGGCGACCCACGCCTCCCGGCGCTTGGGTTCAACGGCGTCGGACTTCATCACCGCCACGCGGAAGCCGTGCCGGGTGAGGATGTCGTCCATCCGCCCGGTGATGTCCCGCGTCCCCGTGTGGGTGACGTAGACCAGCACCCTGCGCCCGGCCATCCGCTCGGCTGCCACCAGGTCCACCAAGGCCTTCTCCTTCGGGTACAGCTTCTCCTCCGAGAGGGGCGGCACCTGGACGATCACGTCGCCGGTCTGGGCGTCGAATACCGTCTCCCCGTTGGTGCAGCCGTCCGGGTAGGCGAGCAGGCTTTGCAGGTAGGTGGAGAGCAGGCGCTTGGAGCCCTTCTTGAGGGCATCGGCAAGCTCCTTGCGAAGCTCCTCGAACACGGTGTTGTAGGCCGTGCGCTGGGAGTAGCCCGTCGAGTCCTCCTCCGAGTCCATCGAGGACATGAGCACCTGCTCCTCGTACTCCGGCAGGCCC